>DISE01000018.1:75007-81494 GCA_002421865.1 Castellaniella sp. UBA6218 | reverse complement strand
TACGGCATCATCGGCATGATCAACTTCGCCCACGGCGAAATCTACATGATCGGCGCCTACGTGGGCCTGGTCACGCTGTCGGCCATCGGCGTCAACAGCGGCCTGCCGCTGCCCCTGATGGTACTGATCATGCTGATCATGGCCGTGCTGGTGACCGCGGTCTACGGCTTCGCCGTCGAAAAAATCGCCTATGCGCCGCTGCGCGACAGCCCGCGCCTGGTGCCGCTGATCTCCGCGATCGGCATGTCGATCTTCCTCCAGAACTGGGTGGCCACGGGGCAGGGCGCGCGCGACATGGCCGTGCCCGCGCTGATCACCGGGTCGTTCAACTTCACGATCGGCGCCAGCGACTTCAGCGTGACCGCACCGTATTCCCGCATCCTGATCATCGTGGTCACGGTGCTGATGATGGTAGGCCTGACACTGTTCATCAAGTACTCCCGCACCGGCCAGGCATCGCGGGCCTGCTCCCAGGATCTGCGCATGGCCAATCTGCTGGGCATCGATACCGGGCGGATCATTTCCTTCACCTTCATGATCGGCGCCATGCTGGCCGCGGTCGGCGGGGTGCTGATCGCCCTGGCCATCGGCAAGCTCAATCCTTTCATCGGTTTCATCGCCGGCATCAAGGCCTTCACCGCCGCCGTGCTGGGCGGGATCGGCAGCATCCCCGGCGCCATGCTGGGCGGGGTGCTGCTGGGTCTGGCCGAGACCTTCGCCGCCGCCTTCATCTCCTCGCAGTACAAGGACATCGTCGCCTTCCTGCTGCTGGTCTTCATCCTGCTGTTCCGTCCCACGGGGCTGTTGGGCAAACCCGAGGTGGAAAAAGTCTAAAATGAACCAGAATTTCAAGAACGCGGCGATCGCTTCGCTGCTGGCGGGTGTGATCATCGCGCCCGTTTATGGTTTGCAGATCTTGCGCAAGGGCCAGGAAACCTATCTGCAACCCGACTGGAAAATGATCATCGGCGGCATGCTGGCCGTCTTCGTCATCCAATTGCTGAATGCCTGGATGCGCCAGCGCAGGGCGGGCAAGGTCGCAGCGCCCTCGCGCTTTCGCCTGCCCGCCATCACCGACAAATTCCGCCACCGGGCGATCCTGGTGTTGATCCTGTTCGCACTGGCATGGCCTTTCTTCACAGGACGGGCTCAGGTGGACATCGCCACGCTGGTGCTGATCTACGTCATGCTGGGCCTGGGCCTGAACATCGTGGTGGGTTTCGCCGGTCTGCTGGATCTGGGCTTCGTCGGTTTCTACGCCACGGGCGCTTACACCTATGCGCTCCTGTATCACTGGGCGGACTGGGGTTTCTGGCAGGCGCTCCCGTTCGCGGGACTGGTGTCGGCCTTCTTCGGCTTCATCCTCGGTTTTCCGGTGCTGCGGCTGCGCGGCGACTACCTGGCGATCGTGACGCTGGGTTTCGGTGAGATCATCCGCCTGCTGCTCATCAACCTGACCAGCTTCACGGGCGGTCCTGACGGCATCTCGGGCATTCCCAAGCCGTCCTTCTTCGGTTACCAGATGGTGCGCCGCTCGGTGGACGGCATGCCGACTTTCCATGAACTGATGGGCTGGTCTTTCGACAGCCAGGATGTGGTGATCTACCTGTACCTGATGGCTTTGGTGCTGGTGCTCTTCACCTTGTACTTCACCAGCCGCCTGATCCGCATGCCGATCGGCCGCGCCTGGGAAGCCTTGCGCGAAGACGAGATCGCCTGCCGTTCACTGGGCCTGAATCCGCGCAACATCAAGCTCTCGGCATTCACCATGGGCGCCATGTTCGCCGGCTTCGGCGGGGCGTTCTTCGCCGCGCGTCAGGGCCTGGTCAACCCGGAGTCCTTCACCTTCATCGAGTCGGCTCTGATCCTGGCCATCGTCGTGCTGGGCGGCATGGGCTCGCAGCTTGGGGTCATTCTGGCCGCCGTGCTGCTGACCGTCATCCCCGAGATCGCCCGCGAATTCGCCGAATATCGCATGCTGATCTTCGGCCTGGTCATGGTCGTCATGATGGTCTGGCGCCCGCAGGGCCTGCTGCCGGTGAAACGTCCGCAAGTGGAATTGGAATCATGAGTGAAACATTGCTGAAGGTCAGCGGACTGACCATGCGGTTCGGTGGCCTGCTGGCCGTCGACCAGGTCGAATTCGACGTGCGCCGCGACGAGGTCTTCGCCATCATCGGCCCCAATGGCGCCGGCAAGACCACCGTTTTCAATTGCGTGGGCGGCTTCTACAAGCCATCCACGGGCGACATTCTCATGGACGGCAAGACCATCACCGGCCTGCCCAGCCACAAGGTCGCCCGCCATGGCCTGGTGCGCACGTTCCAGAACGTGCGCCTGTTCAAGAATCTGACCGTGCTGGAAAACCTGATGGTGGCGCAGCACACCCTGATGGAAACCGGCCTGCTGCAGGGGCTGTTCAAGTTGCCCTCGTTCCGGCATTCCGAGACCGAGGCCAAGAAACGCGCGGTACAGTGGCTGGATTTCATGGGCATCCGGGAGTACGCCAACCGCGAGGCCGGCAATCTTGCCTACGGCCACCAGCGGCGCCTGGAGATTGCCCGCTGCATGATCACCCAGCCGCGTCTGTTGATGCTCGACGAGCCGGCCGCCGGACTGAATCCCCAGGAAAAGCGCGACCTGCAATCGCTGATCGATCAGTTGCGGCGCGAATTCGGCGTGGCCGTATTGCTGATCGAGCACGACATGAGTCTGGTCATGGGCGTGTCGGATCGCATCCTGGTCATGGAGCACGGCAAGCCCATCATCACCGGCCTGCCCGACGAAGTCCGCGCGGATCCCCGCGTCATCAAAGCCTATCTGGGGGAATGACCGTGCTCAAGCTCGAAAACGTCAGCACGTTCTACGGGGCCATCCAGGCCCTGAACGAAGTGTCCGTGGAGGTCAACCAGGGGGAAATCGTCACCCTGATCGGCGCCAACGGTGCCGGCAAGACCACCTTGCTCATGTCGGTCTGCGGCAATCCGCGCGCCCGATCAGGCAGGATCACATTCCTCGGCGAGGACATCACCCAGGAGTCCACGCACACTATCATGCAGCGTGGAATCGCCATCTCGCCCGAGGGCCGGCGCGTGTTCCCCGACCTGACGGTGGCGGAAAACCTGAACATGGGGGCGTTTTTCCTGAACCGCGCCCAGACAGAGGAAGGCATGGAACACGTCTTCGACCTGTTCCCGCGCCTGCGCGAACGCGCCAGCCAGCGTGCCGGCACCATGTCCGGCGGCGAACAGCAGATGCTGGCGATTGGCCGCGCGCTGATGACGCGCCCCAAACTGCTGCTGCTGGATGAGCCGACCCTGGGCCTGGCGCCGTTGATCATCGCGCAGATCTTCGACATCATCCGCACCATCCGCGAGGAAGGCGTGACAGTGTTTCTGGTCGAACAGAACGCCAACAAGGCGCTGCAGGTGGCCGATCGGGGCTACGTTCTGGAAACCGGCAAGGTCGTGCTGGCCGATACCGGCACCAACCTCCTCAGCAACGACGAAGTTCGAAAAGCGTACCTCGGCGCCTGAGGCCGTCCCGGCACCGATACCAAGACAAACGGCCCCACCTTCAGGTGGGGCCGTTTTTTTCACCTGTCCCCAGGACAGCCCGCAGAGGCTGCCCTGAGTCAGGCCAATCCTTCCGCCTTCAGCGCCGCCCGGACACCGGCGTCGGCGCGCATGCGGGCCTGGAATTCCCGCAGTGCGTCCAGGCCATCCAGCGGGATCTTTTTCGCGTCCGCCCACAGCAGCAGCACGAACAGGTAGGCATCGGCCACGGAACGCCTGCCGGCGAGCCAGTCGCGTCCGCGTAGCCGGGCGTCCACGATTTCAAACAGGCTGCGCAATTTTTCGGCTGCCTTGCCGGCCACCACCTTGCCCGCAGCCTCGTCGCCGTCCGTGTAGTAGGTCGGGCCGAAGACCAGGGAGAAGGTCTTGTGCAGATCGGAATTGCACAGGCCCAGCCAGCGGCGGGTCTCCGCGCGTTCATGGGGCGTGTCACCCAGCAGGCCGGCCTCGGGGTTCAGCTCGGCCAGATACTCCAGAATGGCAGTGCCCTGGGTCAGGATGAATTCGCCGTCCACCAGCGTGGGGACGGCGCCCATCGGATTGAGCGCCAGATAGTCGGCTTCCTTGGTCTGTTCGCGGGTCAGGCGGACGGTTTCGTAGGGTTTGCCGATCCATTCGAGCGCGATATGGGTGGCCAGGGGGCATGCGCCGGGGAAATAATAAAGCTTCATGAGATTCTCAGAGAAGAGGAGGGGGTTCGCCCTGTGTTATACCACCGCACGGAGCCGTTGAGGATTGAAGCATTCATCCATGGGGTAGACTATCCAGTTGACGCTGTCTTACGATGAGGCCTCTTTCATGGATCCTTTGCGCATTGTCTTCCTCGACCGGGATTCCCTGCCGGCGACGGAGCATTTCACCGGCCCGGAGGCGCCCCATGAACTGGTGCAGTACCCGCGCACCGCGCCGGAGCAGGTGATCGATCGCATCCGCGACGCCGACATCGTGATCGTCAACAAGGTCGTGCTGGCGGCCGACGCGATCGACCAGGCGCCGCGTCTGCGCATGATCGCGGTCAGCGCGACGGGCACCGACAACATCGACCTGGACGCCTGCGACCGCCGCGGGATCATCGTGTCCAACGTGCGCGACTATGCCGTGCATGCCGTGCCCGAGCACACCTTCGCCCTGATGCTGGCGTTGCGGCGCAACCTGCTTGCCTACCGCCAGTCGGTGCGCGAAGGCCGCTGGCAGGCCAGCGGCCAGTTCTGCTATTTCGACTTTCCAGTGCGCGACCTTGCCGGATCCACACTGGGCATCATCGGACGAGGCGCCCTGGGCGAAGCGGTGGCCGAGATCGCCCGCGCTTTCGGCATGAAGGTCCAGTTCGCCGCGCGCCGGGATGCGAGCGAAGCGACTCACGACTACACGGACTTCAATCACGTGCTGCGCACCAGCGATGTGATCAGCCTCCATTGCCCGCTCAATGCCCAGACCCGGGGCATGATCGGCGCTGCCGAATTCTCCCTCATGGAACGCATGCCGCTGCTGATCAACACCGCGCGCGGCGGACTCGTGGATGAATACGCGCTGGAACACGCTTTGCGGACCGGCCAGATCAGCGGGGCGGGCTTCGATGTCGCCTCCCAGGAGCCTCCCGCGCCGGACCACCCGCTGATGCGTCTGCTGGATCTTCCGAATTTCATCCTGACCCCGCACATGGCCTGGGCCAGCGACGTCGCCATCCGGACAATGATCCGGCAGGTGCGTGACAATATCGATGCGTTCTTGCGGGACGATCCACGCAATGTCGTCGCCGGCTATCGCGCCACCCGCTGACCCCGAAGCCCATCCATGCCAGCCGATCGTCCCGGACCCGACATGTCCCGCCCCCTGCGCATTGCCATCAATGGCTACGGCCGTATCGGCCGCTGCGTGCTGCGCGCGTTGATGGAATCCCCGCATCGCCGTCACATGGATGTGGTCGCGATCAACGAGCCGGCGGATCTGGAGTCCATGGCCTACCTGACTCGTTTCGATTCGACCCACGGAATCTTCCCGGGCGAGGTCGGCGTGCTTGACGGCGGGCTGGAGATCGCCGGGAGGGCAATCCCTGTCTTCCATGCCCGGGATCCCGCCGACGGACCCTGGGACCGGCTGGACTTCGACCTGCTGCTGGAATGCTCGGGCGCTTTTGCCACGCGTGAACGACTGGAGGCTTTCCTCGAAGCCGGCTGCCCCAGGGTGCTGGTGTCGCATCCGGGCCGCAGCGCGGCCGACGTGGACTGCACCATCGTTCACGGCATCAACGACGGCGACCTGCGGCCGGATCAGCGTATCGTGTCGGCCGCCTCGTGCACGACCAACGCGGCCGTCCCGATTCTGGATCTGCTGGAACGCCGGCTAGGCGTGGACGGCGCTTTCCTGACCACACTGCATTCGGTGATGAACGACCAGCCCATGATCGACGGCTACCATCACACCGACCTGCGCCGCACCCGCTCTGCCATGCAGTCGATTGTGCCGGTCGCCACCGGCCTGGCCCAGGGCATCGAACGCATGCTGCCCGGCCTGGCCGGACGCATCCAGGCCAAGGCGGTACGGGTTCCCATCCTGAACGTTTCGGCCATCGATCTGGCCGTGAACCTTCGCCGGGAGACATCGCCGGACGCCCTGAACGCGCTCTTCGCCGATGCGTCGCAGGCCCGTCCCGACCTGATTGCCTGCACCGAGCAGCCCCACGCCTCGGTGGACTTCAACCACGATCCGCATTCGGCCGTCGTCGATCTGGGCCAGACCCGGGTCAACCAGGGCCGCTTCGCCAATCTGCTGATCTGGTTCGACAACGAATGGGGCTTCGCCAACCGGATGCTCGACGTGGCACGGGTCTGGGCGGGGCTTTTCCAGGACTCCGCCTCGCCGGCGCACGCAACCTTTTCCTCTTTTTCCGGAGTTTGACATCATGGCCGATA
>DISE01000018.1:0-74851 GCA_002421865.1 Castellaniella sp. UBA6218 | reverse complement strand
ATGAACGCCAACGAGGTCATCTCCAACCGGGCCATCGAGCTGGCCGGCGGGCAGGTCGGCTCCAAGGCCCCGGTTCACCCGAACGACCACGTGAATCGCGGCCAGTCTTCCAACGATACCTTTCCCACGGCCATGCACATCGCAGTGGCCGAAGAGCTGTCGCGTCACTTTTTCCCGTCCGTCGGGCGGCTGCGCGCCACGCTGGACGCCAAGGCCAGGGCTTTCCAGGACATCGTCAAGACGGGCCGCACCCATCTGCAGGACGCCACGCCGATCACGCTGGGCCAGGAAATCAGCGCCTGGGTGGCGCAGATCGACTTCGCCCTGGACGCCGTGCAATCGGCGCTGCCTGGCATCTATGACCTGGCGATCGGCGGCACGGCCGTGGGCACCGGCCTGAACGCCCATCCGCGTTTCGGTGAGCTGGCCGCCGCGCGCATCGCCGACATTACCGGCCTGCCGTTCCGCAGCGCCGAAAACAAGTTCTTCGCCTTGTCCGCTCATGACGCGCTGGTCAACCTGTCGGCCGCGCTGCGCACCCTGGCCGGCGCCCTGATGAAGATCGCCAATGACGTGCGCTGGCTGTCCAGCGGTCCGCGCTGCGGCATTGGCGAGCTGCTGATTCCGGAAAACGAACCCGGCTCGTCCATCATGCCGGGCAAGGTCAACCCCACCCAGTGCGAGGCCATGACCATGGTCTGCGCCCAGGTCTACGGCAATGACGCCGCCGTGGCCTTCGCGGGGTCCCAGGGCAATTTCCAGTTGAACGTCTACAAGCCCGTCATGGTGCACAACGTCCTGGAAAGCATCGGCCTGCTGGCCGACGCCTGCCTGTCCTTCGACGAGCACTGCGCCGTCGGCATCGAGCCCAACCGGCCTCGCATCGAGGAAAATCTGAACAAGAACCTGATGCTGGTCACGGCGCTGAACCGCCACATTGGTTACGACAAGGCCGCCGCCATCGCCAAGAAGGCCCACAAGGAACACAGCACCCTGCGGGAAGCCGCACTGGCGCTGGGCTTTCTGACCGATGCGCAGTACGATGAATGGATCGTCCCTCTGGACATGACTCACCCGAGCAAGGCATGAGGCCGGACGCGGGACAGCCCCTGCGGACTGTCCCGCGTCAGACGGATCCGGGCCGCGAACATGATGAAATCGCCTGTACAGATCAAACGCGTTTACGAAGCCCCGTCGGACACCGACGGTCTGCGCGTGTTCATCGACCGGCTCTGGCCGCGCGGCATCTCCAAGGATGCGTTCGAATATGACCTTTGGTGCAAGGACCTGGCCCCCAGCCCGGCGCTGCGCACCTGGTTCGGGCACAAGCCCGAACACTGGGAAGGCTTTCGCCGCGACTACGACGCCGAATTGAGAGACGAGCAGGCGCAGGCCCGCATGGGCGAGGTCTTCGCCGCGGCGAAAGGCCGGCGCATCACCCTGGTGTTCGGCGCCAAGGATCCCGAACACAATCATGCGCTGATCCTCGCCGACGCGATGAACGATTACGCCAGGCGTCACCGCCTCGCCTGAGCGGTTCCCGCCACCCACTTCGGAAAAGACATGCTGCTGGTCTATTTCGGTTCGCAATCGGTCTGGGCTCTGTCGCTTCTGGGACTGATCCTGCTGCTGGCCGTGGTCGTCGCCATCCAGGCGCATCGCGGCCGTGCACGGGGCGGAAACGAAGAGTTGCCCGGCATGATCGGCGAGATCACCCAGGCATCCGATGCGCGTGGCCGCGCACGCGCCCTGGTGCGCGGAGAAATCTGGCAAGTGCATGCGGACACCCTGTTGCGGCCGGGCCAGGCCGTGCGGGTCCGGGCCGAACGCGGACTGATGCTCGAAGTCGAACCCGTCCCCGATCGGGATGTTTCTCTGGGAGAGCCCTCATGATGTTCCTGGAACTGAATTCGGGCCTCGGCCTGCTGGTGCTCATTTTTCTGGTGTTCGTGCTGTTCAAGCTGTTCCGCATCCTGCGTGAATATGAGCGTGCCGTCATCTTCACACTGGGCCGGTACACCGGCACCAAGGGGCCGGGACTGATCATCGTCATTCCCTTCCTGCAGCATGCGCTGCGGGTGGACATGCGCGTGGTGACGCTGGACATCCCGCCTCAGGATGTGATTTCCCGCGACAATGTGTCGGTGCAGGTGAACGCGGTGGTGTATTTCCGTGTGGTGGATCCCGGCAAGGCGATCATCCAGGTCGAACGCTACCTGGAAGCCACCAGCCAGCTGGCGCAGACGACGCTGCGGGCGGTACTGGGCAAGCACGAGCTGGACGAGATGCTGGCCGAACGCGAAAAGCTGAATCTCGACGTCCAGACCATCCTGGACGCCCAGACGGACGGATGGGGCATCAAGGTCACCAACGTGGAGATCAAGGACATCGGCTTGAACGAGACCATGGTACGGGCCATGGCGCGCCAGGCGGAGGCCGAGCGCGAACGCCGCGCCAAGGTCATCCACGCCGAGGGCGAACGCCAGGCGGCGCGGGCGCTGGCCGATGCGGCCAATACACTGGCGCAGGAGCCATCCGCCATGCAATTGCGCTACCTGGAGACCCTGGCTCAGGTGGCGGGCGACAAATCATCCACTTTGGTCTTTCCGATTCCGATCGATCTGCTGGCTGGTTTCATGGGGCCATCGCGTCCGCCTCGGCCAGAAGCCGACCAATGACGGCGCCCGCCCGCAGGTCGTCGAGCCGGCCGAAGTGATGCAGGCGGACACTGCCCCGGGCGTCCAGGATCACCAGGGACGGCGTGCCCTGAAGGCCCCAGGCCTGCATGGTCAGGGGAATCGGATTGCCGGATGGCGCGGGCCGATCGATGCCCACGGGAAAGCGGATCCGGTATTCATGCAGAAACGCGCGCAACGCGACTTCGCCCATGGCGGCGTGATGCTCGAAGACCGTGTGCAGTCCGATCACCTGGACGCGACCCGGGGGAAAGGATTCATGGATCGCCTTGGCCTGGGGCAGTCCGTGGGACACGCATCCCGGACACAGCATCTGGAAGGCATGCACGACCACCACGGATCCGCGCAGCGATTCCAGCGTGGGCGTGTCGTCGTGGACATTCAGCCATGTCTCGATGTCCCAGGGGGGAGGCAGCGCGCCGTTGATCATGATCAGGTTCCACGATGGAGGTCGGTCGATTCCATGATAGGACGGACGTACAATCAAAGAAAGACGCCCGGCTGGTAAAACCTACAATTCGTAGTGGTAATCTCCTGTGAATTGACCGACCATGGTGTAATGATGCGCCTTTGACGCCCGGCTTGCCGGCGGCGAGGCGATGTGGGGCGCTCGTGGGGTGCCCACCGGAAACTTCCCTGTCTGACGGAGACTCACACATGAAACTGTCCGCTCTCGCCCTGAGCCTTTCCCTGCTGGCCATGGGCCAGGCCGCCCACGCCGCGCCGGATTTCGCCCTGGTCAAGGACATCCTGACCAAGAACGCCTGTCTGGCCTGCCATGCGGTCGACAAGAAGGTCGTCGGACCCGCTTACATCGACGTCGCGGCCAAGCACAAGGGCCAGGCGGATGCCGCCGACGTCCTCACCAAGCACATCAGGGGCGGCAGCTCCGGCGTGTACGGCCCGATTCCGATGCCGCCCAACGTCGGCATTTCCGACGCCGACATCAAGACGGTGGTCGACTGGCTGGTGGCTGGCGCCCCGCACTGATCGCCCGACGCGCATGCGCGGACCCTGTGCGCGGCCGTTGGCCGCCGCAGGGTTTTTTACTTTCGGGGTCCGGAACATCGGACCCGTCCTTCATCAACAGGAGCCGGCATGAACCGAGTCGATGTCTTCTCGGGCCTGGAAACCCAGTCCATTTCCGTCGAAGTCCTGCGGGAAAAATACGCCAAAGGCGATGAAACCTCGATCGTCGAAATCCAGCAGCGCGTGGCGCGCGCGTTGGCCGCGGTCGAAAAACCGAAGCAGCGCGCCCGTTACCGTGCCTTGTTCCTGGATGCCCAGCAGCGCGGTTTCATCCCTGCGGGCCGTATCAATTCGGCCGCAGGCACGGACCTTGCCGCCACGCTCATCAACTGCTTCGTCCAGCCGGTCGGCGATTCGGTGTCCGATCCGGTGGACGGCCGGCCGGGCATCTACGACGCCCTGCAAAAGGCCGCCGAGACGATGCGCCGCGGCGGCGGGGTGGGTTACAACTTCAGCCACATCCGTCCGGCGGGCGCCATCGTCAAGGGGACGGCCTCAAAGGCGTCCGGGCCCGTTTCCTACATGCGCGTGTTCGACCGCTCCTGCGAGACCGTCGAATCGGCCGGATCGCGGCGCGGCGCACAGATGGGTGTGCTCGACGTCGGCCATCCCGACATCGAGACGTTCATCGAGGCCAAACAGACGGCCGGCGAACTGACTAACTTTAACGTGTCAGTCAGCGTCACCGACGAATTCATGCGCGCCGTCGAGCACGACGCCCCGTTTCCCCTGACCCATGCGGCGGAGCCTTCGGACGACCTCAAGGCCGCCGGCGCCTATCGTCGCGAGGACGGTCTGTGGGTCTACCGCGAAATCCGGGCACGCGACCTGTGGGACCGGATCATGCGATCCACCTACGACTACGCCGAGCCCGGCGTGCTGTTCCATGACCGGATCAACGGCGAGAACAATCTGCATTATCTGGAAACGCTGGATGCCACCAACCCCTGCGGCGAACAGCCGCTGCCGGGCTACGGCTGCTGCTGCCTGGGTTCCATCGACCTGACGCGCTTCGTGCGCGACCCGTTCGGCTTGCAGGGTGATCCTTCGGTGGATTGGGACGGCCTGGCCGAGGTCGTGGGGGTGGCCGTGCGCATGCTGGACAATGTGCTCGACGCCACCGTCTGGCCGCTGCCCGAGCAGGCGGCCGAGGCCGCCCGCAAACGCCGCGTCGGTCTGGGCGTCACAGGGCTGGGCGATGCCCTGATCATGCTGAAGCTGGCCTATGACAGCGAACCTGCGCGCGCGATGGCCGCCCGGTTCGCTCGCGAGGTGGCCCACGCCGCTTATCGGGCCTCGGTGGACCTGGCCCGCGAGCGCGGACCTTTCCCAGGCTTCCAGGCCGGTCCCTATCTGGACAGCGGTTTTGCCCGGCGCTTGCCCGAGGACATTCGCGCCGCCATCGCGGAGCACGGCATCCGCAACAGCCATCTCACCTCGATCGCCCCGACAGGCACGATTTCCCTGGCCTTTGCGGACAATGCCTCCAACGGCATCGAACCGCCTTTCTCCTGGACCTACACGCGCACCAAACGCATGGCCGATGGCGGCAGGCAGGACTATGTGGTCGAGGACCATGCCTACCGGCTCTACCGCCTGATGGGGGGCGATGTGTCCGGCGCGCTGCCGCCGTATTTCCGTACCGCCCTGGAGATCTCCGCGCGCGACCACGCGCTGATGGTCGCGGCCGTCAAGGACCACGTCGACGCCGCGATTTCCAAGACCGTGAACGTGGCTGCGGACTACCCCTACGAGGACTTCAAGGATCTGTACATGCAGGCCTGGAAACTCGGCCTGAAGGGCATCACCACCTATCGCCCTAGCGGCAAGCGCGGCGCCGTATTGTCCGTGACTCCGGCGGCCGAAGCGCCCGCGCAGCCGGAGGCCATCTCCTTGTCAGAGGCCGACCGCCGCCTGGTGCTCAAGCGCGTCATCGAGCCCGTGCTCAACAGCCTGCGCTGGCCCAATCGACCACGGTTGCCGCGCGGGGCATCCTGCTGGGCATCGGACGCCATCGAGTCTCCGGAAGGCAGTTTCGTGGTCTTTGTGTCCGATCTGCAGAAGCGGCCCTTCGAAGTCTGGGTCAACGGCGCCCGCCCGCCGCGCGGCCTGGGCTCCGTGTCCAAGATGCTCAGCCTGGACATGTACACGGACGACTTCCCCTGGCTCAATCGCAAACTGGAAGTCCTGGCCGGTACCAATGGCGGCTCGGCCTTCCAGATACTGGATCCCGAAGCCGGCGAGCCGATCTGGGTGCCCTCGACGGTGGCCGCCCTGGCGCGTCTGGTCGCGTTCCGCCACCGCTCCCTGGGCATCGACATCGACGCCGCGGCCGCGCCCAAGTCGGCCATGATGGAAGCTCTGATCGCGCCGCGCGAACCCAAGACCGGCCCAGATGGCACCATGGGCTGGATCTGCGATGTGCTCAACCCGGTGACGGGCGACGATTTCGTGCTGATGGTCAAGGAATTGCGCATGCCCGACGGCTCCACTCGTCCGTACTCGGTGTGGGGCGCCGGCAAGTTCCCGCGTGCTTTCGAGGGCCTGTTCAAGCTCCTGAGCCTGGACATGCGCATCGTCGATCCGGCCTGGATCGCCATGAAGCTGCGCAAGCTGATGAATTACGCCGAGCCCCAGGGAGATTTTCTGGCACGTGTGCCCGGCGCCGACAAGTCCAGTTCCTTCCCCTCGACCGAAGCCTACATCGCCCGCCTGCTGATCCACCGCTACGCGATGCTCGGCATCCTTGACGAACAGGGCGAGCCCGTCGAGCAGATGGGCGTCGTCCAGGCCGAGTCCGAAGCCGCCGAGGCCATGGCGGCCGCGCATCCGGCCCGCCAGGCGCCGCCCGTCCACGGAACCGAGTGCCCCGAATGCCACCTGCACAGCGTCATCAAGAAAGACGGCTGCCAGTTCTGCACCCACTGCGGATACACGGGCGCATGTGGATGAGACAGGACGAGGAACAGTCCCTGCGGACTGTTCCTCGCCTGTCGAATCCGAGCCGCTTGCAAGCGGCGAGGTGGAGAGATGTCACGCCTCGGGATGCTTTTCGCCTGTCGAATCCGAGCCGCTTGCAAGCGGCGAGGTGGAGAGATGTCACACCCCGGGATGCTTTTCGCCTGTCGAATCCGAGCCGCTTGCAAGCGGCGAGGTGGGGGAAACGGATATAGAATGATTCCCCCGGCCCGGGGAGACCGGGGGCTCAACCACTCATACAAGAAGTGACATGAATCATCAATACGACGTCCTGATCATCGGCAGCGGCCTGTCCGGCCTGACGGTGGCGTTGCATCTGGCGGCCGACAAGAAAGTCGCCGTGCTGTCGAAAAAAGCCCTGCTGGACGGGGCGAGCAACTGGGCGCAGGGCGGCATCGCCGCCGTGCTGGATTCGCAGGACAGTCACGACGAGCACATCGCCGACACACTGGTCGCGGGCGCCGGACTGTGCGATTCCGACGCCACGCGCCACATCGTCGAGCAGGGCCGCTCGGCCATCGACTGGCTGATCGAACTGGGCGTGCCCTTCACCCCCGATCAGGGCGCCGAACTGGGTTTCCACCTGACCCGTGAAGGCGGCCACAGCCAGCGGCGCATCATCCATGCGGCCGATGCCACCGGCCATCTGGTCCAGTTGACGCTGGAACAGCAGGTGCGGGCCCACCGCAACATCACCCTGCTGGAATACCATTCCGGTGTCGAGCTCATCACCAGCCGCATCCTGGCCGGCGGCGGTACACCATCCACCGGCCAGCCGGCCCGCTGCCTTGGGGCCTACGTCTACGACGAACGCGCCGACCGCGTGCACACCATCCTCGCGTCCCGCGTCGTGCTGGCGACGGGTGGCGCGGGCAAGGTCTACCTGCACACCAGCAATCCCGACACTTCCACCGGGGACGGCATCGCCATGGCCTGGCGGGCGGGCTGCCGTGTGGCCAATATGGAATTCATGCAGTTTCATCCAACCTGCATGTACCATCCGCAGGCCAAATCCTTCCTGATCTCCGAGGCTGTACGCGGAGAGGGCGGGGTGTTGCGCCTGCCGGCCTCGGCCGGCGCCCAGGCGGGCGAACGCTTCATGCAATGGCACGACGAGCGCCTGGAACTGGCCCCGCGCGACGTAGTGGCCCGCGCCATCGATTTCGAGATCAAAAAGCGCGGCCTGACTCATGTGGATCTGGACATCAGCCATCGGCCGGCCGAATTCATCCGCGAACATTTCCCGACCATCCACGCCCACTGCCTGGAGTTCGGCATCGACATGACCCGCGAACCGATTCCGGTCGTCCCTGCGATGCACTTCACCTGCGGCGGCGTGGTGGTCGACATGAACGGCCGCACCGACATTCCGGGCCTCTATGCGGTGGGGGAAACCGCTTACACCGGCCTGCATGGCGCCAATCGCCTGGCCAGCAATTCGCTGCTGGAGTGCTTGGTGATCGGACGCAACGCCGCGCATGACATCGATGCCCAGCCCGATCCCGATCCTCTGCCTGGTCAGGTGCCCGACTGGGACGAGAGCCGGGCCCGGGACAGCTCCGAGGCCGTGCTGGTCACGCACGCCTGGGACGAGGTCCGCCGCCTGATGTCCAACTACGTCGGCATCGTGCGCACACAGAAGCGCCTGGGCCGCGCGCGCCAGCGCATCAGCCTGCTGGACCAGGAAATCGAATCGTATTATCAGGAACACCGGGTCACCAGCGACCTGCTGGAATGCCGCAACCTGATCCAGGTCGCGGCCCTGGTGGTGGCTGCGGCGTTGTCGCGCAAGGAAAGCCGGGGTCTACATTATTGCCAGGATTTTCCCTGGACCTTGCCCCGGGCACTGCCCACGGTGATGACGCCGGAAGAGGGCTTTCGCTGATGGCGCGCCGGCACGCGGCCGGCGCCGACGGCTATCAGACGATCCGCAGCGAATAATCGACGGCCCGGATGTCCTTGGTCAGACTGCCGATGGATATCCGGTCCACGCCCGTCAGGGCGATCGCGCGCACGGTTTCGTGATGAATGCCGCCTGAGGCCTCCAGCAGGGCACGGCCGGCGTTCAGGGCGACCGCCGCGGCCAGGTCCTCCAGGCTGAAGTTGTCGAGCAGCACGGAGACGGCCCCGGCGTCCAGCGCCTGACGCAACTCGTCCAGCGATTCGACCTCGATCTGGATCGGGGCGCCTCCCGAGACGTCACGCGCGACCCGCAGCGCGGCGGCGATGCCACCCGCAGCCATGATGTGGTTTTCCTTGATCAGGATGCCATCGTACAGGGCCAGGCGCTGGTTCTGGCCGCCGCCCACGCGCACGGCGTATTTCTCGGCCAGGCGCAGGCCAGGCAGCGTCTTGCGGGTATCCAGGATGGCGGCGCGCGTCCCGGCCGTCAGGTCCACATAGCGGCGGGTCGCCGTTGCCACGCCGGAGAGCAGTTGCAGGAAGTTCAGCGCGGTGCGCTCCGCGGTCAACAGGGCGCGCGCCGGGCCATGCAGGCGGCAGACCACGGAATCCGCTTCCATCAGATCGCCCTCGGCGTAGGCCCAGTCGAGCAGAATGCGTTCGTCCACCCGGTGCATCACCGCCTCGAACCAGGGTGCGCCGCACAGCACGGCGGGCTCGCGCACGATGACGCGGGCAGCCTCGACTTGGTCCTCGGGGATCAGCAGACCTGTGAGGTCGCCCGGACCGACGTCCTCGGCCAAGGCGCGATCGACGTTGGCTTCGAGGGATGATCGCAAGGCGGGGGAGAAGGGGGCGTGGGGGTTGCGCAGGGCGGAAGGGGGCGTGGACGTGCTCATGCCGGACCGATTCCCGAAAACAGGGCTTGCTCCTGTGCCAGGTCGGGGCCGGGACGATGGTCGCGGCGGCGCGCGGCGGCGAAGTCCAGCATGCGGTCGATGCAGACCTTGGCCTGGCGCCCCAGCGCAGGATCCAGATGGACTTCGTTGGTGCCGAATTCCAGTGCGTCGGCCACGCCCTTGAGGGAATTCATGGCCATCCAGGGGCAATGGGCGCAACTCTTGCAGGTGGCCGATTCGCCGGCCGTCGGCGCGGCAATGAAGGTCTTGCCGGGGGCCGCCAGGCGCATCTTGTGCAACAGGCCCTGGTCGGTGGCGACGATGAAGGTCGTGGCCGGCGATTCGGTCACGGCCGCCAGCAGCCTCGAGGTCGACCCCACCACATCGGCCTGGGCCACGACCGAGGCGGGCGATTCGGGGTGCACCAGCACGAGGGCGCCTGGATGCTCTTTGCGCATCAGGTCGAGCTCGATGCCTTTGAATTCGTCGTGTACGGTGCAGGAGCCTTGCCACAGCACCATGTCCGCGCCGGTCTCACGCTGGATGTAGGATCCCAGGTGACGGTCCGGCGCCCAGAGGATTTTCTGGCCCTTGCGATGCAGTTCCGCGACGATATCCAGCCCGATGGAGGAGGTCACCATCCAGTCGGCCTGGGCCTTCACGGCGGCGCTGGTGTTGGCGTACACCACGACCGTGCGATCGGGATGCTGTGCCCGGAATTCGGCGAAGGCCACCGGATCGCAGCCCAGGTCCAGCGAACAGGTGGCGTCCAGATCGGGCATCAGGATGCGCTTTTCGGGCGAGAGGATCTTGGCCGTCTCGCCCATGAAGCGCACGCCCGAGACCACCAGGGTGTCGGCGGCGTGATCACGGCCGAAACGCGCCATTTCCAGCGAATCGGAGACGCAGCCGCCGGTTTCCTCGGCCAGATCCTGGATGTCGGCGTCCACATAGTAGTGTGCGACCAGGGCGGCGTTGCGGGATTTCAGCAGACGCCGGATGCGGTCCTTCTGGAATTCGCGTTCCTCGGGGGACAGTGGGGGATTCACCCGGGCCCAGGCCTCGGCCACCGTATGGGTGCCGACGGCCATGTCCGGGCGGTCGAATTCGACGATTCGGGTACCTGAGGGCATGATGATATGGGAATGAAGCGGGAAACGGGTAGAAGATCATCATACGCCAAAGCTGTCCGCATCGCCTGATGCGGGTATAATTCGCGCCACCCGTCATCGGGGAGTAGCCTGCCCGCAGCCCGTCCGTCCAGGACGGCGCTTCAAGGTGCATGCGTCAACACACTTGGCCGTTCGGCCATGGCGCATGCGGTCCGCATCATCGTGACCTGGCAAGACCGCTGACTGCGTTTCCCGCCGCAAGGGGCCGGCGGGCACGTAGTCGCGCCAGCCCCGGACGTTATTTTCCATGGATGCCTTCCTCGTTTCCACCGGTGTGGTCGCTCTGGGTGAAATCGGCGACAAGACCCAGTTGCTGGCCATGATGCTGGCCGCCCGCTATCACCGGCCCGGCCTGATCTGTCTGGGCGTGCTGATCGCCACGCTGGCCAATCATGCCTTGGCCGGCCTGGCCGGCCAATTGGTCGCCCGGCTGCTCGATCCCGATACCCTGCAATGGGCGCTGGGGATTTCCTTTCTGCTCATGGCAGGCTGGCTGCTGATTCCCGACAGGCTTGACGAAGCGCCCCGTCCAATGCGCGGCCTGGGCGTGCTGACGGCCACGATCACGCTGTTCTTCCTGGCGGAGATGGGGGACAAGACCCAGATCGCCACCGTGGCCCTGGCCGCGCGCTACGAGAATCTCGTGGCGGTCGTGGGCGGCAGCACGCTGGGCATGATGCTGGCCAATGTGCCCGCCGTGTATTTCGGCGCCCGCGCCGCCGACCGCCTGCCGGCCCGTCTGGTGCACGGTGTCGCCGCCGCGCTCTTCGCGATCATAGGCGGCGCGGCGCTGGCGAACGCGGCCGGCTGGATGTAGGACGGCCTTCGATGCTCGCCCTGTGCCTGTTCATCCTGACGCTGGGGCTGGTCATCTGGCAACCCCGCGGCCTGGGCATCGGCTGGAGCGCCAGCCTGGGCGCAGGACTCGCGCTGCTGACCGGCGTCATCCGGCTGGAGGACATCCCGGTGGTCTGGGGCATCGTCTGGAACGCCACCGGCACTTTCGTTGCCGTCGTCATCATCAGCCTGCTGCTGGAGGCCGCCGGCTTTTTCGAGTGGGCCGCCCTGCACGTGGCCCGCTGGGGCGGCGGCCGGGGCGGCCGGCTGTTCGTCCTGATGATCCTGCTGGGCGCCGGCGTCAGCGCGTTGTTCAACAATGACGGCGCGGCGCTGATCCTGACCCCGATCGTCGCCGCCATGTTGGCGGCGCTGCGCTTTTCCCCTCAGGCGACACTGGCCTTCGTCATGGCGGCGGGCTTCATCGCCGACACCGCCAGCCTGCCGCTGGTAGTGTCCAACCTGGTGAACATCGTCACGGCGGATTATTTCGGCATCGGCTTCGCCCGCTATGCGGCCGTCATGGCGCCGGTCGATCTTGTTGCCATCCTGGCGTCCCTGGCGGTCTTGGGACTGGTGTTCCGCCGCGCCATTCCGCGCCGTTACGATGCGCAACGGCTGCCGTCGCCGGCCTCGGTCGTCCTCGACCGGCCGACATTCATGGCAGGGTGGGGCGTGCTGGCCTGGTTGTTGCTGGGGTTCTTCGTGCTTGAACCCCGGGGCATTCCCGTCAGCGCGACGGCGGCGGCTGGCGCCCTGGCCCTGGCCGGCGTGGCCGCCCGGGGCGGCCGCATCCCGGTATTGCGCCGGGTGCGCGGCGCACCTTGGCAGATCATCGTGTTCGCCCTGGGCATGTATCTGGTGGTCTACGGTCTGCGGCACGCGGGCTTGACGGCATTCCTGACGCGGGCGCTGGATTGGCTGGCCGGGCAAGGGCTTTGGACCGCGACGCTGGGGACGGGTCTTTTGAGTGCGGTCCTGTCGTCCCTGATGAACAACCTGCCCACCGTCCTGATCGGCGCTCTGTCGATCGAAGCGTCCCAGGCGCACGGCGTCGTGCGCGAGGCGATGATCTACGCGCACGTGATCGGCTGCGACCTGGGACCCAAGATGACGCCGATCGGCAGCCTGGCCACGCTGCTGTGGCTGCACGTGCTGCGCGGCCGGGACATCCGCATCGGCTGGGGGCAGTATTGCCGGATCGGGCTGATGCTGACCCTGCCGGTGCTGATCGCAGCCTTGGCGGCGCTGGCATGGCGGGTCGGGTGAGCAGGCGCGGCCGGCGCTATTCCAGCACCAGGCGATCCTCTACGCTGGCCACCCCGGGCGCCGCCCAGGCCGCTTGCTCGATCGACTTCCGTTCTCTCCAGCTGCGGACTTTGCCGTCCAGCGTCACTTTGCTGTCCTTGACGGACACGGTCACGCCGCTGGCCTCGACTTCGGCGCTGCGCTTGAGGGCATCCTCGATCCGGCGCTTGACGTCGCTTGCCACGATCACCGGCGCGACGATGATCTGATTGGTGACGCCGAGCACGCCGGAAAGTTTGCGGACCGCGTGTTCGGCGGCTGATCGTTGGAAATACCAATCCACCTTGCCGGACAGGGTGACCCATCCCTTCTGGACCTTCACCTGGATCTTGTCGCTGGGGATCGTCACGTCCCAAGCGATGATCCTGAGGGCGCGGCTGGCGATCTCGTCGTCCGCGATGTGTTTGCCCAAACTGTCGCGGACCTCGATTTCCTGCGCGATGCCCCGGACACCGCTCACGCCTCGAACCACGCGTTCCGCCGTGAGTTTCTGAGCATAGGTGGCCACATGCCCGGTCAGCGTCACCACCCCGTTGTCGACGGCGACGCCGATATTCGCCGCATCAATACTCGGCTCATAATCGAGCGCGCTTTCCACCATATCCCGCAATGTCGTGTCTTTCATGAGAATCTCCGAAACTCATCGAATTGATGTCGCTTTATCGGTCGTCATGCCGATGAGTCATTGTGCGACGCCGGTCCGGCGGGATATTGACGATGGTCAACAATGCGCCGTCGATGCCGAGGAACACGGATGCCATGATTCAGGGGTGGTGGATTCTGGGATGGCGGTCACCGGCTGGAACCCAGCTGGCTCAAAGCCTTCGGATCGCGGATGTAAAGGCGCCGCCTGCTCACGTCCACGATATGCGCCAATTGAAGATGGCTGAGCGCGCGGCTGACGGTTTCGATTTTCATGCCCAAGTGGCTGGCGATGTCTTCGCGCGTCATCTTCAGCACGAACTCGTGTGGCGAATAGCCATTGGAAGCCATGCGCTCCGACATGGTCAGGATGAAATTGGCGATGCGCTCTTCACTGCTCATGCTGGCCATCACCATCAGCAAATGCCTGTAATGGCTCGTTTCATGCGCGATCGCCCGGTTCAACTGCAGTGCGGCCTCCGTATCGGTCCTGGAACAGGCCAGCAAATCGGAAAAAGGCAGCACACAAACCAGGGAGTCTTCCAGGGCGACGGCATCGCACATGTGATGTCCGGTTTCTATGCCGTCCAGCCCAGCAGGGAGCCTGCCATGGGAAACGACGCGATCTGCTCTGTGCCGGCAGCGTTTGTGATGCGCAGTTTCATTGATCCGGCATAGAGCTGGTACAGATTGACCAGAGGGTCGCCAGCACGATAGAGCGCCTGCCCGCGCCGCACGGCGCGGCGATTGATGGCCACTGTCATGAAAGGCTGGCGGTCGGAATGTCTGGCATGGCGGCATAATTCAGGAACCGAACATGCGCCCGCGGCCGCCATTTTGCATGTGATCGGCGGAGGGGAGCTTGGTAAGGGAAAATTAATAAAAGAGCCATAGTCCTGCGCATCGCAGTGCTCGGCCGACAGGTAAGCGGTATTCATTGCGTGCCTCGCGTGATTTTTATGGGGTGCCGGGTTTCGAATAAAACTAGGCAAGGCACATATTGCCGGGGGCGGGCGGCTCACGCTATCGGCGTATTCAGATAGTTTTTAAAGAAATGGACTACGGGCGTAGGAATCTTCCTACGTTCACGAGTTGAAAATCGGCTAGTTGCCGGTTTTGGGCGGCGACGGATACGAATCCAGCGGGCCAGGCTCATTGAGAAGATGATGGCTGATCGCATAGCGGACCAGGTCCGTCTGGTTGCGCATATGCATCTTGAGGAACAGGCGGGTCTTGTAGGTGCTGACGGTCTTGACGCTGATGAACAGGCGCCGGGCGATTTCCGCATTGTTCTGTCCTTCCGCAAGCAGCTGGAAGACCGTGAATTCGCGATCCGACAGCAGCAGGTGAGGGGAGTCGCCTCCGTCGCCATGCCCATCGAAGGCAATGCTTTCGGCCAGCGCCTGGCTCAGGAATCGCCCGCCCATCGCCACCTTGCGCACCGCCTGGACCAGTTCCTCCGCCGCGCCGTCCTTGGTCAAGTAGCCCGCCGCGCCCGCCTTGAT
Organism: Castellaniella sp. UBA6218; assembly: GCA_002421865.1. Classification (GTDB taxonomy): domain Bacteria; phylum Pseudomonadota; class Gammaproteobacteria; order Burkholderiales; family Burkholderiaceae_B; genus Castellaniella. The sequence continues at coordinate 59,882 of DISE01000018.1, read as the reverse complement.
CGCCCGAGTCACGTATTGCTGCTCTCCATGCATGGTCAGCACCAGAATGGGGATGCCGGGGTATTCCGCCTTGATCTGGCGGATCAAATCGATGCCGTCCCGTCCGGGCATCGACATGTCGAGCACCAGCACGCTCCAGTGCCGTCGGGCCAGAAGGGCCAGCACTTCCTGGCCGTTCCCCGCCTCGCCCTCCACCAGGATGTCGCTGGTTTGATGAAGCAGGCGTTTCAGTCCTTCGCGCAGCAAGGTGTGGTCATCCGCGAGCAAAATCGAAATCATGAGCTTCTTCCTAAGAAGGCAGCGGAGGCTGCTCCAGAGGCACGCACACCTCCAGTCGCAGCCCGCCATTGGGACGGGTATGAATCGATACGGTGCCGTTCAAGAGACGCACGCGTTCGCGCATACCCAGCAGGCCCAGGCGTTTGGGCAATGCCTTGGCCAGATGTTCGGGGGTCGAGCCAATCCCGTTGTCCTGGACGACCAGAAAACAGTGTGTCCCAGAGCAATAGAGGTCAAGCGCAATGTGCGTCGCGCGCGCATGCTTGACAATGTTCGTGAGCGCTTCCTGGGCCACGCGAAACAGCACGGTGCCCATCACCGTGGAAAACTCTTGCTGCCCGATGTCGATGCGGGTTTTCACATCCATGCCGTAGCGGGAAATGAAGTCAGCCGTCAACCATTCCACTGCGGCGGGCAGGCCCAGATCGTCCAGCATGATGGGCCGCAGATCGGACGCGATGCGACGCAGCGAGGTGAAGGCGTTTTTGATCAAATGACGCATTGCGTCCATGTGGCCGGATCCGGCGACGGTCAGCGGATGCACGGCCGTTTCGAGCTGGGACAGTTCCATCGAAAGGGCGGTCAGGCATTGGCCGATGTCGTCGTGCAACTCCCGCGCGATGTGCCTTTTTTCCTGCTCCCGTTCCCGCAGCAAGGCATTGGACAAACGCGTGAGCTCGTCGCGCGAGGCGCGCAAAGCCTGCTCGATCTGTTGCCGTTCCGTCATGTCGCGCAGGAAAACCGACAGGTAGACGCCCGATGGCGTGCCGATGCGCGAGATCGATGCTTCGATGGGGAATTCTTCGCCGTTGGCTTTCAGGCCCCAGAGCGGGACGCCCAGCCTTGCGCCGCGTTTGGACGCACCCGCATTCCTGAACCGCGCAATGTGCCGCGCGTGGGCCTTGCGGAAGCGCGCCGGAACCAGAATGCCCAGGTCCCGTCCCGTGACTTGCTCGGCGGTATAGAGAAAGGCCTTCTCGGCCGCCGGATTGAAGATGACGATGCGATGCGCCCCATCGACTGTAATGACCGGCTCAGGCGTGGATTGAATGATGTCGATCAGCGGAGGCAGAGTGAGTGGACGCGTCATGGCATCATTCCGGCGAGCCTCTGGATTGGAACAATCAAGTCTGCGGGACCATCATCGCAGTCTGAAAACACAAACGAAAATTCTACGCCCCTGGACCGGTTCTGGATGAAAAATCCAGGGGCGTCGTCACGCGGACGGGATTTTCAATCCGTTCGGACTTCCTGTGCGATGAGTGCGCGCAGAAAATCGCGGCGGTTGATTATGCCGACGATTTTTCCTTTGCGCGTGATGGGCACCCGTTTGATCCCGTGTTTCAGCATCACATCCACGATTTCCCGGAGGTCCGTCTGTTCATTCCGCGTAATGACCGGGCTCGTCATGACACTCGCCGCCGTTGTCTCGCCCAATTGGAGATTATGCAGAAACTCGAGATTGATCGGCTCGTCTTCGGTCAGCAGTTCAAGCCAATCGATCAGCCTTTGCTGGCTGGCGCCGCCTTTTCGCCGGATGAGATCGCCTTCGCTGACCATGCCGACCAGCGAACCATCGCAGGCGGTCACCATGATGGCCCCGACGTTCTTGCTCAGCATGAGGCGGATAATCTCCGACACGAGGGTTCCAGTGCCAATGCGAAGCGGAGAAGGCGTCATCAGTTCACGCGCAAGCATGGGATTACTCCGAAACATCGAAACTCCCCTGGTCATCGGAAACACAGGGGGCCAAGAGGACCGGAAGATCATTCGATCGGTATTTTCCGGTGCTCACGATCCGCTTTTTTCGGCAGGGACAATGTCAGCAGGCCGTTTTGATACGTGGCCCTGACTTCCGGCTCATTGATCGATTGCGACAAGGCGATTGTTCGCTCGATCTGGCCCCAGAACCGTTCTTGGCGGATGACACGGCCCTCATCCTTGTCTTCTTTGTTTTGCTCCTTGTTGGCCCGGATCGTGACCATGTTGTCATCGACTTCCACCGAGATGTCTTCTTTCGAGACACCGGGGATCTCGGCCTTCAGGACGAACTCGTCATCGGATTCGGTAAGGTCGACGCCCATTCCCATGCCGGCGGCCCCATCCTCCGCACGCTGGCGGATGGGCCTGAGAAAGGCATGAAACATGTCGGGCAAAGTATCCGTGGAAGCGGAAAGGGAGTATGGCATTGGATTGCGCATGGGAATCTCCTGATGTCTCGAGGTCGGCAATGGCTCGCCGTGCATTCATAGTGATCTTCCGACGAAAGCCTGATTTGATTTCCATCAACGATCGCGACCGATGGGCCACCCTCGGCCAGACCGGCGTGAAAACTCGCGTCGATGCAATGGGACTCGCCACGGCCACGCCGGAACGATTTTTTCTTGAGATAACTCAAGATCGCGGGGAATCACTTCATTAGGATCAAAAAAAGGCATTCAAACAATGCCATGGGCGGCCAGCGCCGTTTTCTTTCCATTTTCGTTTCCCTCATGAGGCGACGGTGAACGATGCATCCTACGAGGCAGCGGCGCCAGCACACTGCGCGCCGCCCCATATGGACAGCCCCTGGGAGCGTATTGACCGGGTGGCTTTCGCAACCGTGGCCAAACTGTCCGGCGGCTTGTCGCCATTCGGCATGGCTTTCGCGCATCTGGACTGGGCGGCCCACATGGCGTGCAGCCCAGGCAAGGCTTTGGCGCTCTGGCAATTGCTGATTCCAGGCCAGGACCAGGACGGGGCGGCCGATCTTGCCAGAGCGGACCGGCGTTTCAAGCATCCGGGCTGGGAGGCTCAGCCGTACAGGCAGTGGCGGGACCAGTTCCTGAAGGCGCAGGCGTTCTGGGACCAGGCCACCCGCAACGTCGATGGCGTGCAGCCGCATCACCTGCATGTCCAGAACTTCATCACACGCCAGTTGCTGGACACGGCTTCGCCCAGCAATTTGTGGTGGACCAATCCCGAGGTGCTGGCCGCCGCCCGGGAATCGGCGGGCATGAATTTCGTGCGCGGCGGCTTGCGCATGCTGGCCGACTGGAAGGACTTGCTGGCGGGGGATGCGCCAGGCACGTCGCCTCAGGCGCTGTCCGCCTACCGGGTAGGGAAAGAGATCGCCGCGACCCCGGGCCAGGTCGTGTTTCGCAATGAGCTGTTCGAGTTGATCCGCTATGCGCCCGCCACCGACGAGGCATGGCGCGAACCGGTGGTCATCGTGCCTTCCTGGCTGCTGAAATATTACATACTGGACCTGTCAGCGCACAATTCACTGATCCGCTACCTCGTGCGCTGCGGACATACGGTGTTTGCGATGTCCTGGAGAAATCCCGCCGCGGAAGCGCGCGATACAGGCCTGGACGATTACCTGGAGCATGGAGCGCTGCGGGCGCTGTCCGAAGCCGCGCGTGACGCGGGATGCCGGCGTGTGCATGCGGTGGGCTACTGTCTGGGAGGCACGCTGCTGGCCCTGTGCGCCGCCGCACTGGCCCGCGAGCCGCGCCGGGACGTGCGACTGCAGACCATGACTTTGCTGGCCGCCCAGACGGATTTCAGCGAGCCGGGCGAACTGGGTCTGTTCATGGGGACGAGCGCCGTCGCATTTCTGGATGGCCTGATGTGGCAACAAGGTTATCTGGATGGCGTGCAACTGGCCGGCGTGTTTCAACTGCTCAATGCCCGGGACCTGATCTGGTCGCGGCTGGTGCGCGAATATCTGCTGGGCTATGCGCAGCGCGTGAGCGACATGATGGCCTGGAACGCGGATACGACACGACTGCCTTATCGTCTGCACAGTGAAACGCTGCGCTATCTGTATCATGGAAATGATCTGGCCGAAGGCCGATATTGCTGGCGCGGCGCGCCAGTGTCCCTGTCCGACCTGCATGTGCCGGCATTCGTGGTTGCGACGGAACGCGATCACATTTCGCCCTGGCGATCCGTATACAAGCTTCATCGGCTTTGTGGCCAGGACCTTTCATTCGTCCTGGCGTCCGGTGGCCACAATGTGGGTATCGTCGCGCCGCCAGGGCAGGCGCATGCACAGTTCCGTCTCGCTCAGCGCAAACGGGGCCAACTCTATCATTCCCCTGAATCCTGGATGGCGCGCACGCCGATCCGCTCCGGCTCGTGGTGGCCCGAATGGGAGGCGTGGCTGGCGGCACATTCGAGCGTGCGCGTTCCGGTCCAGGCCGTACCCGCGGCGCACGTTTTATGCGCCGCCCCCGGCACGTACGTCTTCAATGCCTGAGGCAGCAGTGCGCAGGGAAGGGCGATCATGATGATCTTTTCAATGCGCGCTGGCGCGCTGCGAATTGGGCTTGCGGCTCGCGGGCGCCGCCAGGTCAACCCCGGCCAGCGGGTTGTAGGGCATGGCGGGCAGGTGCGTGGCCAGCATCATGTAGGCCTTCTGGATGTGATCCAGGCCATTGCGGGTCGCGGTCTGCGTGATGGTCTGTCCTTCCAGGACCGCCTGGATCAGTTCAAGCACATACTGATTCCAGCGGCCGATCTGCTCCGCATAGGCCTGTTGCTGCCAGACAGAGCATTGCGCCATGTTTTCGATGTTTTCCAGTTTCCCCGCGAAGCGCGTGGTGGCATCGGCGAATTCGGCGTCCGTGCGGCGCTGCACTTCACGCACGTGCTCCATGCAGGTGAAATAAGTTTTGCAGGCGTCGAGCATGATGCCTGCTCCGGCTTTGTAAAACGACGTCGACGTGTCATTTTGTTCCATGGCGATCTCCTTGCCTGATCATGGATGCACATATTTTCAGTATGCATTTCATGCGGGGGGATTTCTTGACGTTCATCAACCATCCGTCCATCCATCGGGTCGGGCTCCGGCCTGTTCCGGACATTGACGCGCATCAATGAAGCATGGCCTATTGCCGCTAGGATGACACGATGTCGCACGGGATCGCCGTGCCGTATCCGGAGCCTGAGCGGGAGAATCAAGATGAAGCCGTTGTCCGCGTCCGTTCTGAAAACCCTGGAAAGCAAGCTGATCCAGCTGCGAGACAATGCCTTGAGCGAGGTCCGGATGGTCGAAACCCGCGATTTGCGACCATTCGAGGAAAATGATGGCGAAGTTAGGGACCCGGCCGAGCGCGCGGAAGCCAGGCGCGAGGATGAAATCGACCAGGCTGAGATGACGCTTGACCAGGCGACGGCGCGCGCGGCCGATGCGGCGCTGCAACGGATCGCGAACGGCAGTTATGGCGCATGCCGGGATTGCGGCCGTGCCATTTCCCAGGCGCGCCTGTTCGCTTTGCCGATCGCACTGCGCTGTGCGGCCTGCCAGCAGAACTACGAGCAGCGGGGCGGCCGGCGATAAACCGGACCGGAGAAGGACTCATGCCATCGACGCCGCATCGCATGGAGGCAATGGTCCTGCACCAGGCCGGACAGGCGCTGCGTCATGAACAGCGGGATATTCCCTCTCCCGGCCCTGGCCAGGTGCGTGTGCGGGTCGAAGCCTGCGCCGTGTGCCGCACAGACCTGCATGTCGTCGACGGAGAGTTGCCGGATCAAAAGACGCCCGTCATCCCGGGGCACGAGATTGTCGGCATCGTCGAGGCGGCTGGAGAAGGCGTCGCCGGCATCGCTCCAGGCGCACGGGTCGGCATCGCCTGGCTGGCGCATACGTGCGGCCGCTGCCTCTATTGCCGCAGCGGCCGCGAGAACCTGTGCGATTCGGCCGCTTTCACGGGCCATACCCTGGATGGCGGTTTCGCCAGTCATGTGATTGCGGAGCATGCATATACATTCCCGTTGCCAGGGGATGCGGACCCCGTGAAGCTGGCGCCCTTGATGTGCGCCGGCATGATTGGCTGGCGCTGCCTGCGCGCATTGGGCCCGGCCCGGCTCGTCGGCCTGTACGGCTTTGGCGCGGCCGCGCATCTTTTGGCGCAGGTGCTGCGCTGGGAAGGCAGAGCGTTTCATGCCTTCACCCGCCTTGGGGACAGCCAAAGCCAGGCCTTGGCGCAATCATTGGGCGCGGCCTGGGCCGGCGCTTCGGACGCCATGCCGCCCGCCCCGCTTGACGGCGCCATCCTCTTCGCGCCCGTCGGAGCGCTCGTGCCGGCTGCGCTCAAGGCTGTGCGCAAAGGTGGCCGGGTGGTGTGCGGCGGCATCCACATGACGGACATCCCCTCGATGCCATACAGCCTGCTTTGGGGAGAAAGAGAGCTGGTCTCTGTGGCCAATCTCACGCGCCGCGATGGCCGGGAGTTTCTGGATATCGCAGGCAGGATCGGTATCGAGCCGAAAACGACCCGCTACGCCCTGAGAGAAGCCAACCGTGCCCTGGAGGATCTGCGGGCCGGGCGGGTCGAAGGCGCGGCCGTTCTCGTTCCTTGAGCAAGATTTCCCTGCTTCGCAGACCGTTGACTGAAGTCAACATAATCCATGAACGCTCTTTCTATCCTGAATAAGCAGTTTCCGTGGATCTGTTTCCTGAAGATCATTTTTATGCGAAATGACGCATGCGGTTTTTCACTGAGAGGTGGATCATGTACAAAGAACGATGGCAGCCGATATTGGCACTGGTGCTGGGCGTCTATATCATCGCCACGCCCTGGCTCATTCCTTATCTTCTGAAGAGTCCCGCGCTGATGGTCGGCGCCGCATGGAGCCACTATGCGGCGGGCCTGGCGATCGTCGTCGCGGCCATTTTCGCCATCATGTCCTTCGAAGAATGGACGGCGTGGCTGGAGGCGCTGCTGGGGCTGTGGATCATCGTCGCGCCCTGGGCGCTCGGGTTCGCCGCGCTGTCCGTCTTTACATGGAGTTCGGTGATCGTGGGCATCGCGCTGATCGTGAGCGCGATCGGCTCGCTGTCGTCCAGGCTGATGCAATCCTTGTGATCCGCTGTCGTGACCGACCGGCGGCCGGGCGAGCCAGGGGCCGCCCGGCCGCGCCCGCGCGACGCGGTCGGCTGGCCCTCAGGGATCCTGGCGGGCATTCATTGCATGTGCATGCCGCCATTGACCGCAAAGTCCGCACCAACGATGTAGGCGGCCTCATCCGATGCCAGAAATCCGACCAGCGCGGCAACCTCTTCGGGTTTTCCCAGACGCCCCAGGGGAATCTGGGGCAATATCTTCTCGTTGATGATGGAAGCTGGCAGCGCCGTGACCATGCGCGTATCCATGTACCCCGGAGATACGGTATTCACCGTAATGCCATGACGCGCCATTTCCTGGGCCAGCGACATCGTGAACCCATGCACACCGGCCTTCGCCGCCGCATAGTTGGTCTGGCCGGCCTGGCCCTTTTGCCCGTTCACGGATGAAATGTTGATGATCCTTCCCCATCCGCGCGCGATCATGTTGTCGAGGACGGGCTGGGTCATGTTGAACAAAGAATCGAGATCCGCCCGCATGACCGCCTGCCAGTCGTCCTTGCGCATCTTGCGCAGACTGGCGTCGCGTGTGACGCCGGCATTGTTGACCAGCACGTCGATGCCCCCCAGTGAGTCATGCACCCGTTTGACACAGTCCCGGCACGAATCGTAGTCGGTAACATCCACGGGAAATACATGGAAGTCCATGCCGCAGGCCTTCATCTGCGCGACCCAGCTTGCCGCGTGCCTGTTGGCGGGGGAGGCCGTCACCGCCACCGCGCAGTTTCCCGAATACAGGCGCGTGCTGATGGCCTGTCCCAGACCGCCCATGCCACCCGTCACCAGGGCAATACGCTTGTCCATGACTTTTCTCCTTGATCGTTGTTCCGGACCTGACGGCAGTGTGCGGCGCGCCGGCGTCCTTTTTGTTGACCACCATCAAGAAGAAGGGGGACCGGCCGCGCATACTTTTCGCAGCGGGCAAAGGGCGACGGCCGCATGCCGCAACAGGCTGATCAGGATCCGACCATGCAGACAAGACCTTTCCATGAGCGCGTTTTCGTGGTCCAGAAACATTGGGCGAGCCATCTGCACTATGACTTCCGCCTGGAGCTGGGGGGCGCACTGAAGAGCTGGGTGGTGCCAAAGGGGCCCAGCATGGACCCTGCGGTCAGGCGCATGGCGATAGAGACGGAGGATCACGCGCTTTCCTATAGCCGTTTCGAAGGCACGATTCCGCGGGACCGCTACGGCGCGGGCCGCGTGATCATCTGGGATGAAGGGGTCTGGATTCCGGAGGGCGATCCTCTTGCAGGGTACCGGAACGGGCATCTGACATTCACGTTGAAAGGCGGCAAAATGCGTGGCCGCTGGGCGTTGATCCGCATGCAGACACCCAGGCACGAGAAGCATCCGCCCTGGTTGCTGATCAAGATGCGCGACACCCATGTGCATGACGAAGCGCATGACTCGGGCACCGGCCAGCGGCCCGGCATGGTCTTGTCCGAGCATAGCCCCCAGATCCAGTATGGCGGATGATGCGCGGGACCTGGCCCTGGTCGCGAGCTGTCTTGCCCGGCTGACCCATCCGGAGCGGATCATCGATCCTCATTCGGGCCTGCGCAAGCTGGACCTGGCCCGCTACTATGCGAAGGTGGCGCCGCTGCTGTTGAAACATCTGCGCGGCCGGCCTGTGGCCTTCGTGCGGGCGCCGGCGGGCATCGCGGGCGGCACTTTCTTCCAGCGGCATCCGGGCGGTCACGCCATGCCGGGCGTCAATCCGTTGCCGCAGCATCTGTATCCAGGCCATCCGCCTTTGATGGAGGTCGCCACGCTGGAAGGCATCATGGCCTGCGTGCAGATGAACGTGGTGGAATTTCATACATGGAACGCGTCGAAACCGGCCATCGGCAGGCCCGATCGGATGGTGCTCGACCTGGATCCGGGGCAGGGCGTCCGGTGGGCGCAGGTCTGTCTGGCGGCGGACATGGTCCGTGCTTTCCTGGCGGAATTCGGCTTGAAGTCCTGGCTGAAAACCAGTGGCGGCCGGGGGCTGCACATCATTGTGCCGCTGATCGACCAGTATGGTCTGGATGTCGTGAGCATTCTGTCTCGCGGGATGGCCCGGCGCCTCGCATGGACGGCGCCCGGGGTGTTCGTCGCGAGGAGAGGCGACAGGCACCGGGTCGGCAGGGTATTTGCTGATTACCTGCGCAATGGCTTGGGTGCAACCACTGTGGCGGCCTGGTCGGCGCGGGCGCGGCCCGGCCTGGGCATTTCGGTGCCGGTGGCCTGGGATGAAGTATCCGGACTCGGACAGGGCGACCGCTGGTCGGTCGCCAACGTCGACAGACGTCTGAATGTGGCCGACATCCCCTGGCGCCAATATGCGCCCCAATCGCTGGACAAGGCCTTGGAGGCCTTCGGCCCCGCCTTGCCGCAGTCGGCCTCGCGCATGATGATGAAGCCCTAGTGCGCGAACAGGATCGGAACGGTCATGGTCTGGAGCAATGTCTTCGATGTGCCGCCCAGGATCCACTCGCGCACGCGGCTGCGGTTGTAAAGCCCCATGACGATCATGTCGCAACCGCTGTCGGCCGCCACATTCAGGATGACGTTGCCGATGCCGACCCCTTCGCTCGTCGCATGCACGGCCTTGGGCACCGGGTAGCCGTGCGCCGCGCAGTAGGCAGGCATGTCTTCGGGCCGGATGTCCAGCGCCTGCAGCATGTCCGGCTGGGGATCGACCGTGAGGATGGTGAGTTTCGAAGCGGTGCGCAACAGTGGAGCGGCGTCCGCCAATGCCCGGGCAGCCCGGCGTCCGTAGTCCCAGCAGAGCAGCACGTGCTGCCCCAGGGGCTGGCGGGCGTCGTCGACGTACGGGACCACCAGGACGGGCCTGCCGGCCGTGGTGATCACGGAATCGACCAGGCTGGGCGGTATGGACCAGTTCGACTGCGCCATGTCCGTCTGGCTCATGATCAGCAGATCGCAGGAACGGGCATGCACGGCGAGGGCCTCTTCGGCGGGTCCCTGGGGCATCCGGCATTGACCCTTCACCCCCGCGCTTTCGAGTTGCTGCAAGAAATACGCCTTGATCTCGCTCTTTTCGCGCGCGAACTGTTCTTGCAGTTTGGCCAATACCTGCTGCACGATGCCGGCTTCATCGTAAAAATATCCAGGCATGGGCGGATCGGTGCAAATGCCGATCACCTCCGCCTTATGACGCATGGCCAGCTGGATGGCCACCTGCACACGGCTCGTCTGGGTGACGTCCTTGGTCAGATCAAGTGCGATACGCCCGAGCATGACAGCCTCCTGTTGGCCAGTGATCCCGATGTCGAACCCCAGTCTATGCCTCTAGAGGTTCCGCAACTTGACTTAACGCAAGATACGGATGCGATGCCCCGCTATCCTGATTCCAGTCCGTGGGGCCGCTGGTAACCCGTGCCGCAGAGCATGATTCGCAAGAGGCAGACATGCGCATCGAGGATCAGACCGAGGTGCTGGAATTTCTGGAGAACCCGACAAGCTACGGCATGCCGGATACCACGATTGTCGCGACGACCGGCACCCACATCTCCAACGTATTCCTTGCCGGGCGGCGCGCATTCAAACTCAAGCGGGCCGTCCATTTGCCTTATGTGGACTTTTCCACCGCCGCGCGCAGGCTGGCTGCCTGTCACGACGAGGTGCGTTTGAACCTTCGCACCGCGCCGATGCTTTATACAGGCGTGCGGCGCATTACCCGGGAGGCGGACGGGCGTCTGGCTTTCGATGGCCAGGGTGAACTGGTCGATGCCGTGGTCGAAATGAACCGTTTCGATCAAGGCGACGTGTTCGAAGAGAGAGCAGCGCAGGGCCGGCTGGATTCCGCCGTGCTGACCGAACTGGCGCGCGTGGTGGCGCGCACCCACGACCATGCCGACGTCGCTCATCGGCGGGGCGGCGCCGCTGGTATTGCAACCGTGCTCGATGGCAACGAACGGGCGCTCGATGTGGCGCATTTCCTTCCGGCCGGCCAGGCAGCCGCCTTGTCCGCCGGATTGCGCGCCGCTTTTCATGACCACGAAGCGCTGCTCGATGCGCGTGAACAGGCCGGCAAGGTACGCAGGTGTCATGGCGATCTGCATCTGCGCAACATCTGCCTGATCGACGGCAAACCCGTTCTTTTCGACTGTCTTGAGTTCGATGAGGCAATGGCCACGATCGATGTGCTGTATGACCTCGCTTTTCTGGTGATGGACTTGTGGCGCCACGGCCTGCGGGCCGGAGCCAATCTGGTCTTCAATCGCTATCTGGATGAACGCGATGAAGTCGAAGGCCTGCCGCTCATGCCTTTTTTCATGGCGATGCGGGCCGGCATCCGGGCTCATGTCACCGCCGAGCAGGCCAGCCGGGCGACCGGGGCGTGCCGCGCCGCGCTCGTGTCCGAGGCGCAGGCATATGCCGTCCTGGCGATGCGTTTGCTCGCTCCTGTCCCGGGACGCCTGGTGGCCATCGGGGGCCTGAGCGGCACGGGCAAGTCGACGGTGGCGGCGGCGATCGCGGACCAGGTCGGCCCGGCGCCGGGCGCGCGGGTGCTGGAAAGCGACCGTATCCGCAAACGCCTCCATGGCGTGCAGGCCGAGGCCCGCTTGTCCTCGCAGGCGTATCGTCCGGCCGTGTCCGAGCGTGTCTACGCGGTCCTGGCGCGGGACGCCCGGGCCGTTCTTGACAGCCGGCATGCCGTGGTGGCGGACGCAGTATTCGAAAGAATGGCCTGTCGCGAGCGTATCGAGCGCGTGGCCCGGGAGGCCTGCGTCCCGTTTACGGGCATCTGGCTTCATGCCCGAGCACAAACCCTGCTGGCCCGGGTGGATGCACGGCGTGGAGACGCTTCCGATGCGACGGCCGAGGTCGTGCGCGCTCAGATGGCGGCGCGAAGCGGCCCCGTGCCCTGGGTCCGGGTCGATGCGGATGCGCCGCCCGGCGAGGTCGCCGCCAAAGTGATGAGGGCGATGGAGACGACTTGAGCGCGTTCCCGGACTTTGTCCATTGTTGACCTTTCTCAAGATGGCGGCAATCCCGCCCTGTACGCTGAAAGCACGGTTTCGCAAGCCCGGATATACCTTCAGTGGAAAACCTAGTGGCATGAGCATCCGCAATCTGCATCATCTGTTCCGTCCCCGCTCCGTCGCGGTGATTGGCGCCACGGATCGCCCCCAGAGCGTGGGGGCGACGGTCATGCTCAACCTGATGCGCGGTGGCTTCAGAGGAGCCATCCTGCCAGTCAACCCCAAGTATGCGCATGTCGCAGGCTTGCCGGCTTTCCATGATCTGTCGGCACTGCCGACCGTCCCGGACCTGGCCGTAATATGCACACCGGCGCCCACCATCCCGGATCTGGTGGGGCGGCTCGGTCGTCTGGGCACCAAAGCCGCAGTCGTCCTGACGGAGGGGCTCGAAGCGGAGGCGGCGGGGCAGGGCATCAGCCTGCAGCAGGCCATGCTGGATGCGGCAAAACCGCATTTGCTCAGGATACTGGGGCCGAATTGCATCGGTTTGATCGTCCCCGGCCTGGGTTTGAACGCCAGTTTCGCCGAAGCGGCGGCGCTGCCCGGAAAAATCGCCTTCGTGTCGCAGTCTGGCGCGCTGACGACGGCCATTCTGGATTGGGCGGCAGGAAGCGGCATCGGTTTCTCGACATTCGTTTCGCTCGGCAACAGCGCTGACGTCGACTTCGGCGACATCCTGGACTACCTGGCCAGCGAGCCGGACACGCGCAGCATTCTGCTCTATATCGAATCCATCCGGTCCGCCCGCAAATTCATGTCAGCCGCGCGTGCGGCCGCCCGCAACAAACCGGTCATCGTCGTCAAGGCGGGACGGTCGTCGGCCGGCGCTGTGGCGGCCGCGTCATATACGGGGGTGATGGCCGGATCGGATGCGATCTTCGACGCGGCAATCCGGCGGGCTGGCATGCTGCGGGTGGAAACGACCCAGGATCTGTTCAGTGCCATTGAAACCCTGTCTCGCGCCAGGCCCCTGCGAGGCGAACAACTGATCATCCTGACCAATGGGTGGGGGCCCGGCATCATGGCGGCCGATGCCCTGAGCCTCGCCGGGGAAAGCCTGTCCGTCCTGCCCGACGAAACCAGAAACCGGCTCGACGCCTTTCTGCCCGCCACCTGGTCCAGGGCCAACCCGATCGACATCACCGGAGACGCATCGGCCGAGCGCTATGGCAAGGCGCTATCGACCGTGCTGAACGATGGAGGGGTTGATCCCGTATTGTTGATCCATGCGCCGACCGCCATCGTAAAAAGCGAGGCAGTGGCCCGCGAATGTGCGCCGCTGGCGTCGTCGTCGTCGCGCAATCTGTTTGGCTGCTGGCTGGGCGGGCAAGGCGTTCTGGCGGCCAGGCAAGTCTTCACCCAGGCGGGCATCCCCACCTACCAGACGCCCGAAGAGGCGGTCAAAGCTTTCCTGCATTTGCTCGCCTATCGGAGAAACCAGGCGCTTCTGCTGCAGACGCCGCCTTCGGTGCCCCAGGATTTCTCCGTCGATGCGGGCCGGGCCCGGAACATCATCCAGGATGCGCTCCATCATGGGCGCATGCTGGACGAGTCCCAGGCCAAAGCGGTGCTGTCGGCCTATGGCATTCCCGTGGTGGAGACCCACGTCGCATCGACGGTGGAAACCGCAGTGGCACATGCGGAGAAAATCGGCTTTCCCGTTGTGCTGAAGATTCTCTCCCCGGACATCACGCACAAATCCGACGTGGGCGGCGTGGCCCTTGGCCTGGAGTCCGCGGATCGCGTCAGGGCTGCGGCGCGGCACATGATCGGGCACATCGGCCACACGCATCCGGACGCCCGGCTTCAGGGTTTCACCGTGCAGCGCATGATCCAGCGGCCCGGCGCGCATGAGCTGATTCTGGGCATGGCCGAGGATGACACTTTCGGCCCGATCCTGATGTTCGGTCATGGCGGTGTCGCCACGCAAGTCATCAACGACCGTGCCGTGAGCCTGCCGCCCTTGAACCTGGCGCTCGCGGAAAGTCTGGTGGCCGGCACGCGCATCTCCAGGCTGCTGCGAGGCTATCGCGACCATCCCGCCGCCGATCTGCCCGGCCTGTATCTCACGCTGGTCAAACTGTCCCAACTGGTCATCGATTGCCCTGAAATCGTCGAACTGGACATCAACCCTTTGTTGCTGGATGAGCATGGCGCCCTGGCGCTCGATGCGCGCATCAGGGTTTCGCCCGCCAGATTGCCCGGGTCCGGCCGTCTCGCCATTCGGCCCTATCCAAAAGAGCTCGAAGAAGTGTGCCGCCTGGAAAAGGCGGGGGGAAAAAGCATGCTGCTGCGTCCCATTCTTCCCTCCGACGCGCAGGCCTATCAGCTTTTCCTGCAAACTCTCAGCCCGGAAGACGTCCGGAACCGGTTTTTCTGCGCCATGCGCCAGCTGCCGCTGTCAGAACTCTCGCGGGTCACCCAGATCGACTATGACCGTGAGATGACGCTGATCATTGCGGATCGCAACGAAGCGGGTGAGGAGGAAATCCTGGCTGTGATGCGGCTGGCGACCGATCCGGACAACCAATGTGCGGAGATGGGGATTGCCGTCGGCACGGCCTGGCAGTCCAAGGGACTGGGATCGGCGTTGCTGTCCAAGGGCATCCGTTATTGCCGGGACCTGGGGACGGCCGGGATGGCGGGCACGGTTCTGGGCGAGAACGCCCGCATGCTCGCCTTGGCCAAAAAGTTCGGCTTTGAGGCCGCCAAGCCTCATGAGGGCATTGTCGACATTTATCTCGCACTGGCGACGAGCCGATAGCCTGACGCCGCTGGCGGGCCCCCATGCCGAATGAAAATACGCAAACGAATCCGCCCGGACCCGCCGGCCATCCGGATGCTTGCTGGTGGCGGTCGGACGCCGTGTTGTCGAGCCTGCATGCGTCTTTGGGCGGTCTGAGCAGCGCGCAGGCCCGACGACGACTGCGGATGTTCGGCCCCAATCGATTCGAAACGTCCGGCCGCCATCGGCCATGCCTCGAAATCCTCAGCCGCTTGCGCAATCCGCTGGTTTTGCTGCTGTTGGTTGCAGGCGCCGTATCCGCGGCGGTCGGTGAGACCATGAGCGCGGGCATCATCGCCTTCATGGTTCTGCTGAGCGTGATATTCGACTATCTGCAGGAACACAAGGCCGAGCGGGCCGCCGAGAATCTGAGACAAATGGTTGCGCTCAAAACGATGGCGCAACGCGACGGGGCGTATCGGGAAATCCCCGTGGAGAACCTGGTGCCCGGCGACATGATCCGGCTGTCGGCGGGCAGCCTGGTGCCCGCCGATGGACTGATGATTGAAGCCACGGACCTGTTCGTCCAGCAGGCCGCATTGACCGGGGAGTCTTTTCCGGTCGAAAAACATCCGCATGCCGTGCCCGCCGACGATGCCCTGGATCACGCCACGAATGCCGTGTTCATGGGCTCGAGCGTCATCTCGGGAACGGGCACCATGCTCATCGTCAAGACGGGTAAAAGTACCCAGCTCGGACTGGTGGGCGGCGTCATTGCCGGCCGCCGGCCGCCGACGGCCTTCGACATGGGCCTGCGCCAGTTCGGCTATCTGATTCTGCGCGTCACATTCTTGCTGGTCTTGTTCGTGCTCCTGGCCAATGGCCTGATGAAGCGCCCCTGGCTGGAGTCGTCTCTTTTTTCTCTGGCGCTGGCGGTCGGGCTGACCCCGGAACTGTTGCCCATGATCGTCACCGTGACCTTGTCGCGCGGCGCGATCCGGCTTTCGAAGCAGGGTGTCATCGTCAAGCGGCTGTCCGCCATGCAGGACCTGGGCGCCATGGACATCCTGTGCACGGACAAGACCGGCACGCTCACCGAAGCGAAGATCAGTCTGTCCAGCCATGTGGACATCGCCGGCCGCAACAATGAGCATGTGCTGGAATGGGCCTATCTCAACAGCCGTTTCGAAACCGGAGTACATACGCCCCTGGAGGACGCGATCCTCGCCGACGCGCACGTGGATATCAGTGCCTGGATCAAAGTCGACGAGGTTCCGTTCGATTTCGAGCGCCGGCGTCTGTCCGTCCTGCTTCGCCATCAGGATGAAAGCTTTCTGATCGTCAAGGGCGCCCCCGAGGATGTGCTGGGGCACTGCGATCAGTATGAGGACATGAACGCCCAGGCCATGCCATGGACGGCGCAATCCCGGGCGCTGGCGCAGGAAACCTTGCGCGGTCTCTGCGCGAATGGCTACCGGGTGCTGGGCATCGCCTGGAAAAAGGCGCAGGCCGGCGCCACGCATGCAAGGCTCGAAGATGAAAACGATCTGATCTTCGCCGGTTACGCCGCTTTTCTCGATCCGCCCAAAAAAGACGCCGGGGAGGCGATCGCCCATCTGACAGGACAAGGCATCGCCGTGAAGATCCTGACCGGCGACAGCGATCTCGTTGCACGGCATCTTTGCGACGCCCTGGGCGTTCCGGTGACGGGCGTACTGATGGGGCATGAGATCGCCTTGCTGGACGATCACGCCTTGTCCGTGCGGGCGGAATCCGCCAATCTGTTCTGCCGCATCAGCCCCATCCAGAAGAACCGTCTGGTCCTTGCCTTGCGCAGGCGAGGGCACGCCGTCGGGTTCGTGGGGGACGGCATCAACGACGCGCCGGCGCTGCACAGCGCGGACGTGGGCATTTCGGTGGATACGGCGGTCGATGTCGCCAAGGATTCGGCGGACATGATCATGCTCAGACATGATCTGGGGATGCTGGAAGAGGGGGTTCGTGAAGGGCGGCGGACTTTCGCGAACATCCGCAAATACATCATGGTGGGCACGAGCTCGAATTTCGGCAACATGCTCAGCATGGCGGGCGCTGTGCTGTTCCTGCCCTTTCTGCCCATGCTGCCGACACAGGTGCTGCTGAACAATGTGCTCTACGACCTGTCCGAAACGGTATTGCCGCTGGATGGGGTGGACGAGGCGGATGTCAAGCTGCCCCAGCACTGGGACGTCACGCTGCTGCGCAATTTCATGCTGATCCTGGGGCCGGTCAGTTCATTATTCGATTTCGTGACCTTTTATCTGCTGCTGAAGGTGCTTGAGGCGGGCGAAGCGCTTTTCCAGACCAGTTGGTTCATCGAGTCCCTGGCCACACAGATCCTCGTCATCTTCATCATCCGCACACGCGGAAATCCATTTTTCAGCCACCCGCACCCGGCGCTGTGGGCGGTGGCGGCCAGCCTTCTGGCGTTCGCCGTTGCGCTGGTGTTTTCACCTCTGGCCGGTCTCTTCGGTTTCGTGGCCTTGCCCTGGCCTTATTTCCTTGCCCTGGGTTTTCTGGTGGCGATGTATCTGGCTCTGGCGCAATGGGTGAAAACGCTTTTCTATCGTTCGAGGCTTGCCCGGGGACATGACTGGACGGTGGGGAAGGGCGTGGCGAAGAGGCTGAAGCCATGAGTCCCGTGATTGCTTGACCGGCGTCAACATCGCGGGACAGAGGCGGAATATTCTGGAACATATCGCCGCATGGGTATGCGGCCCGTCGCAAGCAATGGAGTTTCCTATGGCTCGTCGATCCACCATGAAGGCACTTGTCTATCTTGGCCCGGGGCAAATCGCCTGGAAAACGGTACCGGCCCCAAGCCTGCGCCAGCCCACCGATGTGATCGTGAAAATCACGAGCACCACGATCTGCGGCACGGATCTGCATATTCTGAAGGGCGATGTGCCCACGGTCTCCAGCGGCAGGGTTCTGGGCCACGAGGGGGTCGGCATCATCGAAGAAGCCGGAAGCGGCGTCCGCGCCTTCAAAAAACATGATCGCGTCCTGATCTCGTGCATCACGTCCTGCGGGAAGTGCGAGTACTGCAAGAAACAGATGTATGCCCATTGCGAGGATGGCGGCTGGGTGCTGGGGCACCTGATCGACGGAACCCAGGCGGAGTATGTACGCATCCCGCATGCGGACAATAGCCTGTATCACGTGCCGGAAGGGGTGGACGAAGAGGCGCTGGTGATGCTCAGCGATATCTTTCCAACCGGCTTTGAAATCGGCGTGCTCTATGGCGCGGTCAAGCCGGGGGACGTGGTCGCCATCATCGGCGCAGGACCGATCGGCATGGCGACACTGCTGACGGCGCGGTTTTATTCCCCGGGCAAAATTATCGTGGCGGATACCGATCCGGCGCGTCTCGAACTGGCCAGACGGTTTGGCGCGACGCACCTCGTGAACACCGGGGAGGGCGATGCCGTGGACCTGATTCTTGCCCAGACACGGGATGGCGTCGATGTCGCGATCGAAGCCGTCGGCCTGCAGCAGACTTTTGACATCTGTCAGCGCATCGTCCGGCCCGGCGGGCATATCGCGAACATTGGCGTGCATGGGAAAAGCGTCGATCTGTCGCTCCAGAAGCTCTGGAGCCAGAACATCACCCTGACCACCGGCCTGGTCAACACGAATACCACGCCCATGCTGCTCAAAACCGTCAAATCGAAAACGCTGGCCCCGGAACAACTGATCACACACCGCTTCGACTTCAAAGAAATCATGAAGGCCTACGAGGTGTTCGGCAATGCGGCTCAGGAACATGCGCTGAAGGTGATCATCAGCCATGCCGAGCATGACGGACGGCAGACATGAATCCGGCCAAGACCGTCGCCATGCCTCCAGGCTTCCGGGAGCCATCGCGTGGATGGACGCTGGATCTGCGCGAGACAGAAGCGCTGCTGGCCTGGCAGACCGTGGCGGGGCGACTCATCGAGGCCCGCCGCCGCGTGGCCGGGCCAGCATCATGGCTGCTGGCCGGAAGCGATGCGGGACTGGCACAGACCGGCCCGGATCAGCACGCCCGGCATCCGGTCGAAACGCATTTGCCCATGCTGATCTCGAGCACGCGCGAGATCGACATTTTCGGGGCCATGGTCGCCGCGTTGCCTCTTGTCGCGACGGGGCAGGAACCCGCATCGTCCTGGCGGTGCTTTCTGACGGGGTACGCCTGCGGCTTGCGGACCAGCCCTTTGCTCGATGCCCGTCGCATGCGGTTTCTGTGTGAATTCGACAATGCCATGAGGGTCGTGAGCACGCGCGGAGGCCTGGCCCGCGGGGCTGGAAACCTATCCACGGAGTCCGGGGCCTTATGGACGCATCTGGTCCTGCAGGCGATCGGCTACGGCAACATGACGCTGGCGGGGCTGCTCGCGCAGCGGATCATGAGCATGAACCCGGTATCGGACGGGAATACCATGCTTGGCGCCTTGCTGGGCAGCACCCTCTGGAGGAACTGCCCCTGCGAAACCGATCTGATCGGGCGATTGTGCAATGCCAATGCCTGTTTCCCCTGGTCCGAGACAGTCGCGCACCGGCCGGATTGACGCGAAGTGATGGCAGTCGAGGGACTGCATGCGTGCGTACAAATAAAACTCAGCCGCTTGAATGTTCCGTAATCCATTGATTAATAACGCATCATAAAAATGAACCACAGGGTTTTATTTGAAGTTAATGCAAATAAAACTGTGCAACTCTTGACAATCCAAGTAAAACTGTACAATTCTCACCGACGTCCATAGGTTGTAGTGCTACTCAGTAGCTCCGGGCCTGCCCGGATGCTACTTTCTCAGACACCACCTTGTCTGAGCGTGTGGCAGAGCCATCACACTGGCCACGCTGACCGAAGATGACCGGCTCGACGAAGAGTAGGTACCGCACAGGCTGCCGATCTAGCGAGGTGGCGGACACAAGCTCTGTAAAGCCACGCGTCCTGAACGGTACCGTTTCTCTCTAGACAGCCCTTGTGGCCGATCATTTCAATCGCTACACACATCCTGATGCGCCTTGACGTTGGTATCCTTCCCGAGCCCATGTGAGCACCACGGGCCAACCGAAGCCCCGCAAATGGTCCTCTACAGATTCCAATTTTTCTGGTAAAACTGTGTAATCTTCGCCGCTAGTTACTTCACCCGCCGTATTTGACCTGTGAGGGGAAGATGGGAAGGTGCAACCGCGTACACAACGAAGAGACCCTCGGTACCGCCAGTTGGAAAAGTCTAGATGAAGGAGCTCTGCCGGAGGGGCGTGTTAGGGACGCCTACTTCGCACGGAAGAAGGCCCTAACGCTATATCTTCGGGGTGCCGGTGAAAGCGAGATAAGGTCTGCGACAGGGGTTGGGCTCTCAGAAGTCGTCAGGCTTTTGAAAACCCGCTGCCTATTGATTCATCAAGATGGGGAGGTTTGGGGATGGCGAGCTCTGGTTCCATGGCAGCGGATAAGCGACTATCAGCGCAAAACTGAGATTATTGTCGATAAGTTCGGATATGGCGCAGTTGGCGCCCTTAATGCCACCCTGAACGAACACCCCGGCTTGCGCGAAAAATTCCGTAAACGAATTCTCTCGGCCGGGACCATACGCCGCATTTCAGAGATAAAACGCAACAAGTACGACCACTGGCGATGGTTCTTGGATCAGCTACGACAGCTTGGCTACGAACGAGACAACAAGTGGCCGTTTAATACGAAGCGGCTTGGCTACTCGTCGATCTGCACCCACATAGCGCGAGTACTGCGAGAAGAGCCTGAGGCCGCCGCGCTCGTCACCGGCGGCTCAGAAGCCAAGAAAAAATTACTATCAGGTGATGGTGTCGATCGTCCGGTTCAGCGTGTGTTCGAACGTGTTGAAATGGATGCGCACAAACTTGATGGCCGCTTCAGTGTGCTGCTCCCGCAGCCGACAGGTGGGTACGTGCAGAAGATCGTCCACCGTCTCTGGGTGATCGTGATTCTCGAAGTAATCTCTCGCTGTGTACTGGGGTATCACTTCAGTATGCGCAAGGAAGTCTCAAAAACTGATGTGCTGCGGGCAATAAAAACTGCACTGACACGATGGAAGAGGCCGCCCATTTCGTTTGGCGAACATGCCTACTTATCAGGGGCTAACCTGCCATCGGGTGATTCCGAGGACTTCGTTGGGGTGTGCTGGGATCAAACCAGTGTCGATGGCGCGTTGGCCGAAACCTGCAAGCCCGTCATCAGAGTTCTAGCTGACGCAGTCGGATCTGAACTGATCCAGCCAAAAAATAGCTTTTCAGCGCGAAGAAGCAAGGATGATCGGCCTTTTATAGAGACATTTTTTCGGACGTTGGGCACTCGTGGCTTCCAGAAGATATCCAATACCACCGGAGGAAAGCCAAGCGATAAACGCGGTCGCAACCCGGAAGAAATCGCTCTCACCAGTCAATTTCAGATCGAGTATGCACGAGAACTGCTCACCGTACTCATTGCCAACTATAACGCTACACCACACAGCAGCCTTGGGAGCCGCTCGCCCCTTGAATACCTCAGATTCCGCGTGCGGCAGCTTGATCAACCACTGCGGTACGCCGATCCCACTACCGTGGCGGACATTGTCAGCTTTAGGAAGCAGTGTATCGTGCGGGGCGGTTTTCAGCAGGGTAGACGGCCGTTTATTAACTTTGCTCACGGCAGGTACACGAACGACGTTCTGGCACAGCGCCATGACCTGGTCGGACAAAAAATCTGGGTGATCAACCACATCGAAGATGACTCACGCATCGTCCGTGCATCCACTCTAGGCGGGCAGTCGTTGGGGTTGCTGCGAGTGAGTGCTCCTTGGAATAAGCTTCCCCACAGTCTGGAGGTGCGTACCGCTATCGCTTCCTACATCTCCCAGGGGAAACTTCAGGTGGCTGCGGGGCATGACGCAGTGGAAGCCTTTGTCAACTACAGCGAGCAGCAAACCGATAAAAAACTACCTGTGCATCCGGCTTATCTTGAGGCACGGAGAATACTTGTTGATGTCGCCGAAGCTGTAACTGAACAGTCCATGCTTCATGTCGCCAACGAACGACTACCAGCTGAGGTGCCAGTCAGCAACGCTCATAGCCGCCATCGTAAAGGCGCTTCTTCGCACTCTGGTTCTTCCAGCCTGAAACGTCGCCTTCCTGCCCCTAGAAAGGCCGCCAACAAGTGATCTACTGAAATGCGCCTAATACAGCCATCGCATGTTTCGGCAGAACATCCCATAGCTACGCAGGAGTATGCCGTTTTTACGCCACCTATCAGCGAAATGATTGAAACGATAGGAGACTGGATGAATCGGATGGAATCAGGTGGATATGTTTACGGCCCGTCGCGTTTTGGGAAATCTCGTGGAATCAAGTGGTTTGTCAGAACAGCCCTTGAGGAGCGGTTTGGGTTTTCGGTTCCGCTCGTCGTCTGGGTGCGCCGCCCAGATATGCATGTGAGTGAAACCGAGTTTTGGAGAGATCTCCTGCTAGCGTCCAATTTCCTATTTACGAATGAGCCGCAGCGAATCAGGACTAGGGGAGGGCTGAGGGACCTGTTCCGCTCTCGCATGGTCACTTTGGCCAAGTCGGCGCAGAGCAATTACGTCGTGCTGCTTATCGACGAAGCTCAGGACATGACCTTACGCGAATGGCAGTGGTTGCTCGGATTACAAAATGTCTTGGATTATGACGGTTTCCGATTGAGTGTGTTTTCGATTGGGACACAACAGATCGGATATCAGCATGACTATCTAGCCAAGTCTGGAAACGCACACATCGCAGCCCGGTTTTTCGTATTGCATTCAAAATTTCACGGTATTCGGGGCCGAGACGAATTACGGTTCGTGTTGGATGGCTACGACAGGGAGTCGGAATGGCCTGATGGCTCAGGGGCATCCTATCTACAGCATTTCTCACCGGAATTTTTCTCGATGAAGAAGCGTCTTGCGGACTGTACTGACACGCTATGGCGAGCACTTGAAGATCTCCTGCCTGTCGATATAAGGCGCCGATTTGAGCGCGATGAGAAGGAGGTGGAGGTTCCCATGAAACACGTGGCATTGTCCGTAGAAGAGGCTCTCTGGCACCTCGCCGACGGAGAGGAGTGGGATAACGTCACAAGCTATGAATCATGGAACCAGATCATCGCAAGAACTGGCTTCCAAGGGCATATGCGAGCAATCGCACACCTAGGCTAAGAAGGCGCGGAGGACCACTGTGAGGAAATCGCTTCCTAACGCCTATAGTGATTCATATAAATCAAAAACGCGCATACGTTCAGTACGGCACGGACAGAACTATATAACCACGCTCAACTGGTGGCCTGGCGCACTACGCCCATATGAATCCATCTATTCTTTCGCTGCGAGATTCTGCAGACTTAACGAAATCAGCATAAAAAGATTTGAAAGTTTCTTTGGATTCAGGGTTGGAGAGGAAGATCATCTTGAGGACATGAAAATTCAGCATATATCAGTGACCCTTAATGAGGACGCACGGACGGTTCGATCAATATTCCACACTTTGATTGGGGTTCATGACGGTTTGGGGAACCACAGGTTGCAATCGTTATACCGGCAATACAATTTTCGCTATTGTTCGCAGTGCGCTCAGCTTGGATATCATAGCTATCTACATGATCTGCCATGGCTAGAGCGTTGCCCATTCCACCTCCATAAACTTGAGCATAGGTTTTGCAGAAGAGGAATATCAAGCTCTTCAATTGTCACCAGTACGGTGGATACCGTAACCGACTTGATGTTAAGCCATTGCCGATCTTGGCCCCGTTGGGGGGAGGGTGATCTCATCGCCGCGAAGTTCCCAGATAATCCACACCTTCGATTGCTATCGGATTGGATAGTAAATGTGAACGCTGCTGCACAGCAGCAGATGACGGGCTACCTGTCGTTGGGCCATGAGTGGACTGAGCCCGAGGAAAGGTCATATAAGCATTTCATGTCGCGTTTGCGAAGCTTGGAGGCCGTGCCGACCCCATTAGAGCATCTCTTTGGTTCTAATGGAAGCACCTGGAATTTGGTTACCTTCCGCTATTCTGAGAGCGTAAAGGATGAGCTTACGAGAACGTCGCAGTACGCTTCACTGAGGACATTATTTCGCTTATATAAAAGCGTATGTGCGCACTCGGATCAACCATGCGCCTTCGTCACAAGACTCCGCACAGTCCAAGCGGAACTTCAAGAAGCGTGCGCGAGATGCCGCTGTGGGTGGGGTTTGCAGGAGGCCGGGTGGAGTAGTCATTGGGTAAAGGTTAATCCGCTCGATTGGCCGCATTGGGGATGTAAGTGCCCATATGAATTTGCTTCCGAGGAACTGGAACGCGGCTGGGGATGCCCTGAGCGGACGCAGTCTACTCGTCAAGCGTGGCGCACAGAATTTCATTTTATTGATGAGACAGGTCTTTTAAGTGATGCCGGATTGATTGGCTACACACCTAATGCCGTCCTCTTGCCAAATGGTCGCCTTGCGGTTGCGCCGCAGGTTTGGCCTTGCTGCAATTGGAATGAAGAATCCCCACTTACGAGGCTACTGAGTGACGCGGCGGAATGTGAAATTAATATGGCGGTTCGTAGAATTTATACTTGGCTCGAAGCTATCGATGGCGGCGCCCCCCCCTACGGTCAAGATATTACAACCGGATGTGTGGGGGTCCGTAACACGGCGGCTGGATTGACCCTGCTTCAGTGGGGACCATAGATCCGAATAATGAGGTGGCCGGGAGTGTCAGCTTTTTTCTGAGCGAGGCGGTTTGACATCGTTTAATCCCTGACCTCAGCGAACCGTTAGCCGACCTGAATGCCTCAATGGAACCGCTCCTCGTCGCCCCCGGAGTTGTCGCGCTAGCCAAAATGGGTGACAAGATACAGATCACCACCGTGGCGACGGTAGTGCGCTATGCACAGTCCCTACTGGTCGTCATCGGCACCATTGTAGGCATGCTGGTTGTTGACGTGCTCGTGGTATTCGTGGGCAGCAAGCTGGCCACTGGATACCAACAGCCGGTGCATTCGGTTGCAGCCGTTATTTTCCTGATCTTGGGTATTGTCACGCTCTCAGGAGCAATTCCGGCATTACGCATCTGAGCTCAATCAAGCTGAAACGCAGCATGGCCGACTTACGGGCTATGTCGGTGCTGATGATGAATGTCCGGGTAATGCGGGTGGCTGTGTGTGATGGCCTCGTGCTGGTGCGGGTGAGTGTGGGGCTCGGTGCCATTCCACAGGAAATCGTGTTGATGCTGGTGATGTTCGTCGTGTACATGAGAGTGGCTGTGCAGCAGCGGCTCGTGCGTATGCGAGTGGTCGTGACGCTCGGTANNCTCGGTAAGATGAAGCCAGACGCCCGCCACCATCATGCCAGCAGCGGCCCAGAATGCGGCCGAGGTCGATTCGCCGTAGGCCAGGATGGCGATGGCGGCTCCCATGAAAGGGGCCGTCGAGAAATAGGCGCCCGTTCGCGCCGAACCTAGCCCGCGCAGCGCCACCACGAAGAGCACGAGGCTCACACCGTAACCGGCGAGGCCGATCGCCATGGACTCAACGGTCAACGACCACGTTGGCAGGGAATAGCCCAGCGCCAGCGCAATTCCCGTGTTAGTGATGCCTGCGACCAGGCCTTTCGTGCTGGCTAGGAATACTGCGTCCGTTGCAGACACTTTGCGAGTCAGGTTGTTGTCCAGCGCCCAGCACAGGCAGGCCGCAGCGACGGCGAGATTGCCGGACATGCCGCCAGTGGAGGCGAGGGTTCCATTTTGCGGGAGCGTCAGAAGAACGCCGCCCACCACGATGAGAGCCATGCCGATGACGATCCGCTGATTCGCGTGTTCACGAAACACCACCCAGGCTAGGACAGCTGTGAGCACGGCCTCCAGGTTCAGGAGCAGTGAAGCCTGAGAAGCCGAAGTATGGCTCAAGCCCACCATCAGAAGCACCGGACCCAGAATACCGCCACTGACGATGGCCCCGAGCAGCCAGACCCATTCGCGGCCGCTCAGGTGCGGTATCCCAATGGTGCGCTCCCTGAGGGAGCGAAACACTCCCAAGCCAACCCCGCTTCCTAGATACAGCAGACCCGCAAGCAGCACGGGCGGCATGTCGCCTACGAGTTGCTTGGCAAAGGGCGTACTTGCGCCAAAGAGCAATGCCGCGCCGAGTGCAGCCGCCGCAGATCTGGATGGATTTACGGCTATACCAATCATGAAATCTCCCGTGATCAGGTCGCGACAACACGCGTTGCCCTGCCATCCACGTTAACCGATCAGAGCGGTGTTCTTCCGGGTTCGCATAGAGCTTTTTTAACTCGATCTTGTTCGTTCGGGCAATCTCAGTGCATGATGCAGTGGCAGTACACGAACTGTTGAATCGTGCCGCCTGGTGTGTGGTGAGCTTCAGTTGCGTGTTCTACGAGTTCGAAAGCATCTCCGAACTCGCTGTGCAGTGCGTCAGGGCTATAACGCATCACCGGCAAGCCACTGCACTGGAGGGGGCCGTCGGGGCCGAAGGCTGCGACGATGACGTGTCCTCCTGGCCGCAGCGCGTGGCGTACTTGTGCCACGTAGGCCGTTCGTTGCGCCGGCTCGGTGAGGAAGTGAAAGACAGCTCGATCGTGCCAGATATCGTAGGTATCGGCTGGAAGGGTCGCTTCCGTGATATCACTAACCAGCCATTGCACCTGTGCTGACTGGGCACCCAATCGTTGACGTGCGGCTTCTAATGCTGTATCGGACAGATCCAGCACGGTGACCTCGAAATGGCGTTGTGCCAGCAGGTCATCGACCAGCGTAGAGGCCCCTGCGCCCACATCAATCACACGGCTTGGCCGTCCGGAGGTGATGCGTTTGATCAGTGCCAGCGATTGGTCAGCATGTGGTTGATACCAGCTCACGTCTCGCACGGAGCGGGTGGCATAGATGTGGTCCCAGTGCTTACGGCTGTCCATGGTTATGTTCCTTAAGGTTGATCTTCAGCATGGCGGGGGCGGGCACCCGAGTAAGCTCAGATCGCCAGAAATTGACTGCCTGCCGCAGTGACTATGACGACGAGTACAGGGGGAACGCGTCCGTAGACCAGTAATCCGAACGCTGCCAACGCTAAGCCGAAATCCATCCGCCCATGAATGGCGCTGGTCCATACGGGATCATAAAGGGCAGACAATAGGATGCCGACCACGCCTGCATTAATACCGGCCATCGCCGTCTGGATGCCTGTGCGATGGCGCAGATTTTCCCAAAACGGCAGTGCGCCGACGAGCATGAGGAACGCGGGTAGGAAAATGGTTCCAAGTAGAATCAGGCCGCCAACCCAGCCGTGCAGTGGCCCGTGAGCCACCGCACCCAGGTAGGCTGCGAATGTGAATAATGGGCCTGGCACGGCTTGCGCCGCCCCATAGCCCGCAAGAAAATCGGCGTTATCGACGGTGCCACCAGGCACCACGGTGGTCTGCAAGAGCGGTAGCACCACATGGCCACCACCGAAGACCAACGCACCTGCGCGATAGACTCCTTCCAGCAAGCTCACTGTGGAAGAGCCGGTGGCCGCCGCCCATAAAGGCAAGCCGATGAGCAGTGCGATGAACAGAACCAGTGCGGCGGCTCCAATCTTGTGCGAGATTGGGTAGCTATGCGACTGGTTACCAGCCGGACGGGGAAGCTTTAGACTCCACCACCCGAACAATCCCGCTACGGTGATGGCGGCGACCTGTCCTGTTGCTGACGGCAGGATCAGTGTCAGCAGTGCCGCCAGGATAGCCAAAGCAGCGCGCGGGCGGTCCGGACACAGCGACTTTGCCATGCCCCAGACGGCTTGCGCCACGATGGCTACGGCGACGACCTTGAGCCCATGCACCCAGCCGGATTGGGCCAAACCTTGATATTGAGTGATACCGAGAGCAAACAGGATTAGTGCAATGGCCGATGGCAACGTGAAGCCCACCCAGGCCGCCAGCATTCCAAACCACCCGGCGCGCCCCAGTCCGAGCACCATGCCGACTTGGCTGCTGGCAGGCCCCGGGAGAAACTGGCATAGAGCGACCAAGTCAGAATAACTGTGGTCGTCCAGCCATCGGCGGCGCTCGACGAATTCCGATCGGAAGTAGCCCAGATGCGCAATCGGGCCGCCAAAAGAGCTCAGGCCTAATTTCAGGAAAGCATTGAAGACTTCGGCTGGGGTTCCTCGCGTGCGGGTAACTTGGCGTGACTCGTTTGTTGGACTTGTCATTTATGCCTGATCTTGTCGGTGGGAGTCCTGATCTGCGCTCTTGTGAACGGTGTCAGGCCTTTCTTCCCCTTGGGCATGATGATATAACGCTCACGAGCTGTCGTGCGCATGCGGAACAGGCTATCTTGCGCTTCTCAGTCGCAGGGCATTGAAGATGACTGAGGCCGAACTCAAGCTCATGGCAAGTGCCGCAATCATGGGCGAGAGCAGCCAGCCCGTGATCGGGTAGAGCACGCCTGCGGCAATCGGCACACCGATCCCGTTGTATACGAAGGCAAACAGCAGGTTCTGCCGCATGTTGTGCACGGTGTCTGAGGAGATCTGGCGTGCGGCCAAGATACCTCGCAGGTCGCCCTTGATGAGAGTGATCTGGCCACTGTTCATGGCAACATCTGTGCCGGTTCCCATGGCGATGCCCACATCGGCCCGCGCAAGCGCTGGTGCGTCATTGATGCCATCGCCCGCCATGGCAACGACGTGGCCTTCCCGCTGCAGCTTCTCCACCAAAGCCAGCTTGTCTGCCGGCTTGACTTCACCGTGTACCTCATCGATCCCCAGCTTGCCGGCAACGGACTGGGCTGTGGTCAGGCCGTCGCCTGTTGCCATGACGATGCGCAGGCCTCTTTGGTGCAGGGCTTCGATGGCTTCGTGCGTACTGGGTTTGATGGGGTCGGTGACCGCCAGAATGCCGGCAGCATGATCATCCACTGCCAAGTACATAATGCTCGCGCCTTCGCTGCGGAGCCGCTCGGCCTCTTTTCGCAACGCCGTGACGTCGGTGTTCTCCTGCTCCATCAGGGCGGTGTTGCCCAACGCCAGCCGTTTGCCGCTGACTACGCCGCGCACCCCAATGCCGCTGCCGGATTCGAAACCTTCCGCCGCCGAAAGCTGTAGACCCTGAGTCCGCGCGGCCGTCACGATGGCGTCGGCCAACGGGTGCTCACTGCCCTGATCCAGGCTGGCTGCGAGGCGCAGTACCTCGTCGGACGTGAAACCGGGTGCCGGGATGACCGTATCGAAGGCGGACTTGCCCTCCGTGAGGGTGCCGGTCTTGTCCACGATGAGGGTGTCCACCTCACGCATCTTTTCAATGGCGCCCGCATCGCGAAACAGTACGCCCTGTGTTGCTGCGCGCCCGGTGGCCACCATGACGGACATGGGCGTCGCGAGCCCCAGCGCACACGGGCAGGCGATGATGAGTACCGCTACACCGTTGATGAGCCCGAATACCCATCGCGGCTCAGGCCCGAAGACCCCCCAGGCGAGCAGGGTGGCCAGGGCGATTGCCACCACGGTGAGCACGAATTTGCCGGCCACGACATCGGCCATGCGCTGCATCGGCGCCTTGGATCGCTGCGCAGAAGCGACCATCTGCACGATCTGTGAGAGCATGGTGGCTGCACCCACTTTCTCGGAGCGCATTACCAGTGCACCACTGGTGTTGAGCGTGGCACCGATGAGTGCATCACCCACGCGCTTGGTGACGGGCAGGGGCTCACCGGTCAGCATGGATTCATCGATGGCGCTTTGTCCTTCGGTGACAACGCCATCCACGGGCACTTTTTCGCCCGGGCGCACGCGCAGCAGGTCGCCCACATGCACGTGGTTGAGCGGCACGTCCTCTTCGCTGCCATCGGCGTTGATGCGCCGCGCGGTCTTGGGGGCGAGGCCCAGCAGGGCCTTGATGGCGGCGGAGGTCTGCGAGCGCGCCTTTAACTCCAGCATCTGCCCCAGCAGGGTAAGGGAAATGATGACAACGGCCGCCTCGAAGTACACGGCGACGCGCCCCATGGAGACGAAGGACTGTGGGAACACATCGGGCGCGAGCGTAGCGACCACGCTGTAGACGAAGGCGGCGCCCGTGCCGAGACTAATGAGCGTCCACATGTTGGGGCTGCCGTGCATGATCGAATGCCAGCCACGTTCGAAAAATGTCCGGCCCGCCCAGAACACCACGGGCAGCGACAGCACGAGTTCGATCCAGCTCTGGGTGGCCATGTCGAACCACGCGAGCCGGTGGCCGAACATGGCCAGCACGGTGATGAGGATCGTCAGTGGCAGCGTCCACCAGAAGCGCCGCCGGAACGCCACAAGCTCACTATTGTTTTCGGTATCCAGGGGGATGACGGGTTCGAGCGCCATGCCGCACTTCGGGCAATGGCCGGGATGGTCCTGCTGAACCTCCGGGTGCATGGGGCAGGTGTAGATCGTGCCCGAGGGGAGATTCACGGGTTCGCCCACGTCCCCGCCTTCATGGTGATCTGGATGCGGATCATGACGGTGTGTGTGATGGTGGTCCATGTGAATCCCCTTCGAGGTCGTGCAGCTTATTTTGCGTCCAGCCCGGCCAGAGCGTGCGGGCTGTCTGGATAGGCACCGTGCCGTCGCCGAACATTGCACCGAGCAGGCCGCAGTGTGTGTGAAGAACGCCCAGCCCTGCAAATGCATGTAGACAGAGTGCGATGATCGCTATCCAGGCGCCGTAGATGTGAATCCGGATGGCGACCAGAAACACCCACTGGGGTGCAGCGGGCAAGATATAAAGATAAACGCCCGTCGCTGCGACCAGCGCCGTGGAACACAAGAGCAGCAAGAGGATCAGGCGTTGCGCCGGGTCGAAGCGGCCGTTGTGGAATGCGGTGTGCCCGTGGGCGGGTGACAAGATGCATTTCAAGAAGGCCTGGGGCCAGCGGCGTTCTTCCTGACGAAAGTACACGAGATCGCGCACGAGGCCGCGCGTGGGTGAATGGAACAGGCCTGCCGCCAACAGAAGGGCGACCGCAAAAGCCATCCCTCCCAGCCTGTGCATTTCATTCGCCACCGCGTGACCACCCAGCGCGGCCACCAGAACGGGCGAAATATCGTCTCCCAGGGCGAGGCCGGTTGCAATCAGGACGATCATGGCAACGGCGTTCGCACCGTGCGCGAGCCGCACGGCACGGTTGTGGCGTTGAATGCGTTCCGGTTCTGTGTTCGACAAGTTATCGCACCGTGAAGGCCACGCTCTTCGGGGGTAGCAGCCCTTCATGCGTTGGGCCTGCGAGTTCCACGAAGACGGTGTGCTTGCCCGGGGCGAGGGGCAGGCGGAGCAGACCATTTTGATAGATTGCAATTTCTGAGCCCCCATCGACTGACAGGTGCAGGTGATCCAGCCCTTCGATGGGCTGTCCGATTTTGGCGCCCTGGACTTCAATCTGGAGGATGACGGGGCTGTTGACGATAGCCCCCTGCGCGGGAAACTGGATGGCAAAGGATGGCGAGGTTGCGGAGAGAGCATCCCCCGAGAACAACAACAGAGCCATGCTTCCGATGGCGATGACCTGGGTGATGCGTACCTTCATGCTGACCTCGCTATTGCTGTGTATGGCTTACCGATCTGTCTCTTCAAACCGCTTGCAGAGTTGAAAATAATCGATCGTGTTGCCAAATCCATCAATTTCCTGGTTCTTGAGTCGGTCAACAGCCTTGGCAAATCCGGTCCATGCGGCAAGTGCCAGCGTACTGGCGGTGCTGATTCGGCGTACTCCGATGTCGGCCAGTGTCTTGAACCCGAGCTTGGCGGCCGGGTCCATCATGACGTTTACCGGCTTGGGCGCGACCGCACGGACGACGGCATTGATCTGGTCTTTGGTAGAGAGGCCTGGCGCGTAGAGACAATCGGCGCCCGCCTCTGCGTACGCCGCCAGGCGCTTGATCGTTTCGTCGATGTCCGGCTGGCCGACCAGGAAGCATTCGGCGCGCCCCACCAGCATGACGTTCGGATCGATCGCGTCGATGGCTTCGCGCGCTGCCTGCATGCGCGCAACCGCAGTGTCGAAGTCGTAGAGCCGGGTGCCCTGCGCATCCTGCACGGAATCTTCAATGGACAATGCGGATATGCCCGTACGGACACATCGCTGGATGTTGCCCTGCAGTTCGTCGATAGTGCTCGCATAGCCGTCTTCGAAATCCACGTTCACGGGCAGATGGGTCGCTTGTACCAGCTCGCTGCAATGGCGCAGCACTTCATCAACGCCGATCTTGCGATCCGGCGCCCCGCGCGAAAAGGCATACCCTGCGCTGGTGGTGGCGAGTGCTTTGAATCCTGCTTGCGTGAGCCAGCGCGCCGAGCCCGGGTCCCAGGGATTGGGCAGGATAAAGCAGCCGCTTTCGTGCAATTTGCGAAACGCAGTGTGGCGTTGTGAGAAGTCGCTTTGAATCATCAGAATTTCCTCCGAAAATAGGCGCGGCAGGCTGATCTTTATCCATTCGCGCCAGGCAGCTCACGTTTCTGGCCGGTCGGGCTCGAAATGATTGAACTGATGAATGAATCCGCCCGGCGATTGCGAATCACCGCAGGGCACGAGTGGAAGCGAAAGTTCGAATGTGGTCGCACCAGTGGTCGATTGGGCGCCGATCCTTCCACCGTGCGCTTCGATGATGGATTTCGCGATTGCAAGCCCCAGACCGGCGCCTTCACCGCTGCGCTGCCGCGAGGCGTCCAATCGGTAGAACCGGTCAAAGATGCGAGACAAGTGCTCCTCGGGAATGACTGGGCCTGAGTTGCGAATTTGCACGCTGACTTGGTGGTCGTTCGTTGCCAGATTGGCTGTGACGCGATGCCCCGGCGGTGTGTATCGAATGGCGTTGGAGAGCAGGTTGCTCAGTGCGCGGCGAATCATCAGCCGGTCTCCTTGAACGCACACGGGGCTTCCGGTGAGGTGCAGACCGACTTCGCGTTCCTCGGCCCACGCACTGAAGTAGTCAAAGAGATCCTGAATCTCCGCATTCAGATCGACTGTGGCGAATTCGGGTTTGAGCAGCTGGTTGTCGGCCTGGGCGAGGAACAGCATGTCGCTCACCATCTTTGCCATGCGGTCGTACTCTTCCAGGTTCGAGTACAGGATCTCACGGTATTGTTCGATGTCGCGTGGCTGCGAAAGGGCGACTTCAGTCTGGGTCTTCAGGTTTGTAATGGGCGTGCGCAACTCGTGGGCGATGTCGCCAGAAAAATCCGACAAGCGCTGGAAGAGTGCCTCCAGCCTCCCGATCATGTCGTTGAACGCCGACACCAGTTCTGTCAGCTCCGCTGGCACCGTTTGCAGATCCAGCCGGACGTGTAGTTGGTCTGTCCTGATTGTCCGGATGTCGCGGCTGATGCGCCGGATGGGTGCGTGCCCCTGGAATACCGCAAGCCATGTGGCAAAGATTGCAATCAGGCAGGCGATTGCAGTGAGTATCCAGAGATTGGTGTGGAAGCGCTGCAGGTAATGTAGGTGGAAGTCGATCCCCGTTGCGACAGCAATTGTGACTGGCTCTGCGCCCGGCCCGACAGCGGAAGGCGCCTGCACCACGGCCGCACGCAAGGTCTCGCCGTTTGTCCGCCAGACGCTGACATTGTCGGTGGTGACCGTCTTGACTGGCCGGACGCCTTTTGCGAGCTGGCTCAGGCTGGGACCGGAAGTGGCATAAATTACCTCTCCATCCGATGTGGAAATTTGAAACTGAGCATTGTGGTGGCCAGATACTGCCTCGGCCAGGCGCTCGCGCAGCGCCTTTGGCGGGATACCCGGCGGAATCGCGGCCAGGGTATGTCGCAGCGTGCGAACGACCGCATCAAGCTCATCCACATCCTGCTGGACGAAGTGGTTGCTGATGGATCGCTCAACCGTCCAGCCGAACACCAGCAGCACGGCAGTGATGGCCACCCCGATGGAGACCGTCAGCCGTACTGCAAGAGAAGCGGGACGCCGGTTCATGGATCAGTCCGGTGCGCCAGCATCAAGCATGTATCCCATACCCCGGATGGTATGGATGAGTTTGGGCTCGAAAGCGTCATCGATCTTCGCCCGCAGGCGCCGGATCGCGACGTCGATGACATTGGTGTCGCTGTCGAAATTCATGTCCCAGACCTGCGATGCGATGAGCGATCGCGGCAGCACCTCACCCTGACGGCGCACCAGCAGCTCCAGCAGTGCGAATTCCTTGTTGGTCAGGCTGATGCGCTGGTCCTGGCGCTGGACGCGGCGGCGTGCAATGTCTAGAACCAGGTCGGCGACTTGCAGCTGATCCTGCAGGCTTGCCGCGTTGCCGCGCCGCAGCAGGGTGCGCACGCGCGCCAAGAGCTCGGAGAAGGCAAAGGGCTTGACTAGGTAATCGTCTGCGCCCAGTTCCAGCCCCTTGACGCGATCGTCCACGCTGTCTCTCGCGGTCAGAAACAGAACGGGTACCGATGACCGGGCCTCGCGCAGCGCCCGCACGATATGCCAGCCGTCCACATCGGGCAGCATCACGTCCAAGATGATCAGGTCGTAGGAACCAGTGAGCGCCAGATGGTGGCCGTCCAGCCCCGTGCGCACGAGATCCACGAGGAAGCCCGACTCGGCGAGCCCCTGCCGTACGTATTCGCCCGTCTTGGCCTCGTCTTCGACCAGGAGCAATTTCATGGGTCCGCCCCTTTGTGTTCATGTTGCAGCTAAAAGTGAGAGGAGTGCAACGCAACCATTTTCCGATTTTAGTGGCGAGGGGATGACGCCAACATGACGTTCAGATGACAGATTTGTAATGATGGCGTCATCGGCCTGACAGGCGCGCCTGCGTAGAGTATCGGCTTCTACCTTCGCATGAACAGGAATCACATTCGTGAAACGACCTGCCGCCTCCATTATTTCCGTTCCAGCCTTATCGCGCCGCCGCTTTGTCCAGGGGCTTGCCGCAGGCGGCGTCCTGCTGGGCCTGTCGCCCTACGCACGAGCAGCTGCTGCGGCTGCGGGCACCCACACGGGCTCAGCCGCGGTCTTGCGCGGCACGGAATTCAATCTTGAAATCGGCGAATCGCCAGTGAATTTCACCGGCACCCCACGCATGGCCACGACCGTGAATGGTTCGCTTCCCGCGCCCACCCTGCGCTGGCGAGAAGGGGACACCATCACCCTCCGCGTGAAGAATCGCCTCGCCGAGCCGACTTCCATCCACTGGCACGGCATCATCTTGCCTTTCCAGATGGATGGGGTGCCAGGGTTGAGCTTTGCGGGGATCGCTCCCGGGCAGACTTTTACTTATCGCTTCAAGGTGCAGCAAAGCGGCACCTATTGGTACCACTCCCACTCCGGCATGCAGGAGGCCACTGGGGTCTACGGCGCGATCATCATCGACCCCGCCCAGCCGGACTCGAGGCGATTCGACCGCGAGCACGTCATTCAGCTCTCCGATTGGACCGACGAGAACCCGATGCGGGTTCTCGAAAAGCTCAAGATGCGGGGGGACTACTACAACCACAATCAGCCGACTGCTGTGGACTTTTTCCAGGACGTTTCTCGCCTGGGGCTGAAGGCCGCCGTGGACAAGCGCAAGATGTGGAGCGAGATGCGCATGAATCCGACCGATCTGGCGGATCTGTCGGCGGATGTGCTGACCTACCTGATGAATGGCGTGACACCCGCCGGCAACTGGACAGGGCTTTTCAAACCCGGAGAACGAGTCCGGCTGCGTTTCATCAACGGCGCAGCCAATACCTTTTACGACGTGCGCATCCCCGGACTGCCCTTGACTATCGTCCAGGCGGATGGCGTGAATGTGGAGCCAGTCACCGTCGACGAGTTTCGTTTTGGGCCCGGCGAGACCTACGACGTCATGGTGCAGCCCAAGGACGATGCCTATACCGTTTTTGCCCAGGCCATGGATCGCACAGGCTATACGCGCGGCACGCTGGCCACCCGTGAGGGGCTGACCGCTGTGGTTCCTGCACTGGACCCCGTCGAATGGCTCACCATGGCCGACATGATGGGCGCCATGGGGGGCGGCAGCATGGCCGGCATGGACCACGGCGCCATGGATAAGGCTTCGGGTGGCAGCTCAGGCCCCGCTATGGCCGGGATGGATCACAGCGGTATGGCAGGCATGAATCATGGCGCGATGTCGAGCATGGATCATTCAGGGATGGCGGGTATGGCAGGCATGAATCACGGAGCGATGGCCTCCGCGCCTGCCAGCAGCAAGGTGCGCCACGCGAAGACGGAATATGGCGCAAGCACCGACATGCGTGTGGACATGCCGCGCACCAATCTGGACGATCCCGGCATCGGGCTGCGCAACAACGGGCGGCGCGTACTGACGCTCGCCGACCTGCATACGGTCGATGGCGCCATGGACTCGCGCGGTGCGGAACGCGAGGTGGAACTTCACCTGACCGGCAACATGGAGCGTTATGCCTGGTCGTTCGACGGGGTCGAGTACGGGCGATCGACGCCGGTACATTTCCGCTACGGCGAACGGGTCAGGGTCATTCTGCAGAACGACACGATGATGACGCACCCTATGCACCTGCACGGCATGTGGAGCGAGCTTGAAGCGCCCGATGGCCAGTTTCAGGCCAGGCGCCATACGATTCCCGTACAACCGGCTCAGCGGATCAGCTTTCTGGTGACTGCCGATGCCCTTGGCCGCTGGGCGTGGCACTGCCACCTGATGCTGCACATGGATTCCGGCATGTTCCGTGAGGTGGTCGTCGCATGAAAATCGCCCACACTATCCAGGATGCTGCCGCCATGAAAAGCCTTTCCGCATTGAAGATGACCCTGCTTGCAGCGGTGGTGACTGCAGCTGTAGCGGTTCCCTCGCTAGCCAGCGCTCAGGCACATTCTGAGCATGCGGGCCACAATATGGCGACACCGAGCCCCGCAGCTTCTGCTGTGTCGCCCGATACCGGACCTGCAGCTAAGCAAGACGCGGGGCAAGGCGCCATGGATATGGCGGGTATGGATCATGGCTCCATGCAGATGCAAGGCGGCTCGGCACCCGCCGACGCGCGAGACCCAAATGCGTATTCCGAGGGCTATGTGCGTAACGCTGGCAAGTATGCCTTGCCGCCCTCACAAGCACTTCGGATGTCAGATGAGCACAATTTCGGGTCTGTCTACATCGATCGCCTGGAGTACGTCAGGGCACGCGGGCAAGAGTGGGGTAGCTACGATGGCGAAGCCTGGGTTGGCGGCACCTACAACCGGGCGGCCCTCAAAGCCGAAGGCGAGGTGGCCAGCGGCAAGCTGCGTGATTCCAGAACGCAATTGCTCTGGCGCCATGCGGTCTCCACGTTCTGGGATGCGGAACTGGGCCTGCGGTTCGATCACGGCGCAGGCATGCCCAACCGTCAATGGCTTGCCTTGGGCCTCAAAGGCCTTGCCCCGTACTGGTTCGATGTCGATGCGACTGCGTTCGTGGGCCCCAATGGGCGCACAGCGCTTTGGCTCAAGACGGAGTATGACGTCCTGCTCACGCAGCGGCTCTACCTGCAGCCCAGCATCGAGATCAATCTTTACGGCAAAGACGACGAACGCCGGGGAATCGGCAGTGGGCTTTCGAATGGCACGGCTGGTCTGCGCCTCAAGTATGAAATCACGCGCCAGGTCACACCCTACATTGGTGTGGAGTGGGCCAGCAATTTTGGCAAAACTGCAGACTACGCACGCGCTGCAGGCGAACCGAAGCAAGAGACCCGTTTTGTGGCAGGTGTCAGCCTCCGCTTTTGATTCTGTCCACTAATCATTTTATTGACGGCCACTGTTGGCCGCCCATTTAACCAAATTTTCAGGAGAAATTTTCATGATGAAGAAACCCTTGGCCATCCTGGCGCTTAGCGTCCTACCGGCCTTTGCCTGGGCAGCCGGTGGGCACTCGGGCGGGCATGAAGCGCCCGCTCACGGTATGCCAGGACATGACATGTCCACCATGTCGGCCACATCTTCCGCTATCGGCCGCCCCGGTGATCCTGCAAAGGTCACCCGCACCGTCGAAATTACGATGGATGATTCCATGCGGTTCACGCCCAGCGAAATCCCGGTGAAAGCGGGCGAAACCATCCGCTTCTTTGTGAAGAACACTGGGCAGATCCCGCACGAAATGGTGATTGGCACCGTGGCTGATCTGAAGGTGCATGCAGCAGAGATGCAAAAAATGTCGGGGATGAAGCACGCCGAACCCAACATGATTACGCTCGCAGCTGGCAAGATCGGCGGGCTGGTGTGGACGTTCGACAAACCCGGTACGGTGGACTTTGCATGCCTGGTTCCTGGCCATATGGAAGCCGGGATGGTGGGCAAGGTGAAGGTGAGTTGACCTTCTCGTTGTGTCAAGGTTTAGGCTGCGAGTGTTGCCATCGAGATTGCACATCGGTGCTGAGATTTCGGTTGCCGATGGCAAGCGCCTCATGAGTGGATTCTCCCCGTTGAATAGCCATGGAAGTTCCGATCATCTTTGAATCTGTCGTTACCTGCCCCCACTGCGGTCATATGCAGCAGGAGACCATGCCGGTGGATACCTGTCAGTTCTTTTATGAGTGTGGGCAATGCAAGACGTTGCTGAAACCAAAATCGGGTGACTGCTGTGTATTCTGCTCGTACGGATCGGTGCCGTGCCCGTCTATCCAAGAAGGAAGGTGTTGCTCATGAGGAAGTCCAAAGGCGTGTCTGCGCTGTTGCCTCTGTGGGTTGCCGTCGCTACCGGAGCGCTGGTGCCCGCCGTCGCACAGGCCCAAATGATGGGTGGCTCGATGATGGGCGGGATGATGTGGCTCATGGCCGTCTTTTGGCTGCTTATTGCGGCCGTCCTGGTGCTTGCCATTGCTGCACTGGTGAAGTATCTCTTCAAGAAGTGACAGCCTATCCAGGCCTGTCTGTTTGACGTTTAGGAGCGAGCTATGAATGCGAAAACGATTCTTGCGGCATCCTTTGCCGCGCTGGCTATTGGTGTTGGTGCACCCAGCATTGCGGCCACTGCCACCCAGAGCGGTTCTGAGGGTTCTGGCATGATGCAACAGGACGGTGGCTCGGGCCAAAGCTCTTCCATAATGGGGAATGCGGCGTCGTCCGGTGCGATGGGTGGCGGCATGATGGGCATGCATAGTAGTGGACAGGGCGGTGAAGGTGCCTCGCACGCGGGCATACGGGAAGGCGGGCGCATGCAGGGCGGCATGATGGGGATGATGGGTGGTGGTGCCATGGGCGGCGGAATGATGAACATGATGGAAGGCTGCCCGATGGCGATGGGTTCAGGTCTGGATCGCAAGACCGCTATGAAGATGCACGGTGAAATGATGCGTGCGATGGGAGATATTCTCATCAAGTATGCAGACAAGGTTCAGGAACCTGCGACAAAGCAGTGACCTTCCTGGGCGCGATCACATCAACTGAACAGGGCCTGCCTCAGATCCAGCCATGACGTTTCTTCGAATTCATAAAAAGTGGACCATTACGGCTGTAGGGGTTGTAGCGGTTGCTGGTGCTGTCCTGCTGTACTGGGCAAATCGCCCACCCGGCGCAACCTTCATTGACCCTGCAAATCAAGATCTGGTCGTGCGGGGCAAGGTGATTTACGCAAACACCTGTGCAGCCTGCCATGGCGCGCAGCTGCAGGGCCAGCCCAACTGGCGCGAGCGCCTGGCAAACGGCCGACTGCCTGCGCCGCCGCACGATCGTTCGGGCCACACCTGGCACCATCCCGATGCGGTGCTCTTCGACCTAGTGAAAAACGGCCTGGTGCCGGGCCGCACGGCGCCCCCGGGTTATCAGAGTGACATGCCGGCGTTTGGCAGCACCCTGAGCGATGAGCAGATCGTAGAGGTGCTCGCCTATATCAAGAGCACTTGGCCGTCGGACGCCCTGCGCATGCAAAAGGAAGTGACCGAACAGCAGCAACGGCGATGACGCTGCTACCGAGCTGCAGGTCGCTTTCCTGATACGGCGTTCAGAAGCTTGCGTACGCCTTGGACGCGGCACCGGGCCCTAATGTGTAGACGGTGAGCGGCCCTGCCTGTTCACCAGGCATGCCCGGTGCACCTACTGGCATGCCGGGAAGCGATAGCCCCTGGCCCGCAATATGCTCTGCGAGCATTTGCTTCACATACTTAGCGGGCACAAGGCCCTCCACTACATGACCCTCGATCAATGCTGTATGACAGCCCGCAAGGTTTGTGGGGACGTGATACTGCGCCTTGATGGAGGCAAGATCAGGCGTATTGATCGTCTCTACCGTGAAACCGTTGGCTTCCATGTAGGCCGCCCAGCGGTCGCAGCAACCGCAGTTGGGGTTCTTGTACATCTTGACTGGAATGCCGGCCGCGAAGACCGAGAGCGGCAAGCCGAGGGCTACGCCCAATGCCAGTTTCTTGATTGTGTGCATGATGGAATGCTCCTTTTGAAGTGATTTGGACAGCGGTTGGAAGGCGTGATTCGCGGAACATGACCCCTATTGCCGTCCCGTAGGGTTCTTGCTTTCAGGGTGTTGTGCAGGTGCCGTGGTCAGGTTTGATCCTCAGTCACGGGGATCGTCGCAGGTGCAAGGCAGATCCCCTGGTCGTTGCAGGCCTGAACCCGTACGACGAGGCGTTCGCCCGCATCGATCTTGAGCTGATGCACGGGGATGCGGGTACCGTCTTCGTAGACCCGGATGTCGGTCGTGCCGATCTTGATGCCGCTGCTCATGCCCGCCGGGTAATCGGCTTGCACGGATCGCTCCTTGCCCTCGTGCTCGATAAGCACGGCAGATGGAATCAGATTGTCCAGGGATGCCGGGTTGGCGTTGACATGCCAGTCGCGGCCGATGTGCAGCGTGATCGCCCCATCCTGTCCGGTTCTCGTGAGCGACGCTTTGACGTGATTGGCGGAATTGGCGAATTCTGTGTAGGCGGCTGTGCCGCCCGCGGGGGC
Organism: Castellaniella sp. UBA6218; assembly: GCA_002421865.1. Lineage (GTDB taxonomy): Bacteria > Pseudomonadota > Gammaproteobacteria > Burkholderiales > Burkholderiaceae_B > Castellaniella. The sequence goes on along the minus strand of DISE01000018.1, from coordinate 19,056 downwards.
ATCAGCGGGAGCCTGGAGCTTGTCCGCAATCAGAAGCGCGGCGCCCGCGACGATCACGACGGTGGCGAGGGCCCCTAATCCGTACCGAAATGGGTGATTCATGGTGAGTTCTCCTGGTTCAAGGTCTTGTTCAGTGCCTGCACGAGGGTCGCGCTGGTAAACAGGCCGGAAAGCGTCTGCACTTCGCGTCCCTTGTGATCGAGCACGATGGCAAAGGGCAGGCCCACTCCCCCGTGCAGGGCGAGCAGGTGTTCAAGGACCGGGTTCGGGCGCGTAAGATCGACCCGCAGCGCAACGGCGCCAGTGCGTTTCAGGGCCGCGACGACGGCTTTATCCTCATATGCTGTCTTCTCCAGCACCTTGCAGTTGATGCACCAGTCAGCCGTGAATTCCACCAGCGCCGAGCGACCAAGCGCCGGCAAGGCTGCCACGTCGGCCGCATGCAGCGGTTGCCAGGCAATGGTGGTTTCGGCGGATTGGCTGAGCCCCGACCCGAGGTAGCCGAGCGCCGCCGCAGTGGCACCCACGAAGAGAGCCGCCGTGCGGGCGCTACGCTCGGTTGCCCGCCAGAGCGTGGCGACTGCCCAGCCGAGCACGGCAACCAGAAGGGCAATCCATAGGGGCGTACCCCAGGCAGTGGGTAGCACACTTTGTGCGTAAAAGAGCGCGGCTGCGAGCAGCAGCCACCCAAAGCTTTGCTGGACGACTGTCGTCCAGGCCCCGGCGCGTGGCAGGCGCTTGAGCAGGCTCGGGCGCAGGATGAGGACGATATAAGGTGCGGCAAGACCCAGGCCGATCGACACAAAGATGACGAGGATGTTTGCCAGCGGCTGCGTCACCGCGAAGACCAGCACGCCGCCCAGCAGCGGCCCGGTGCACGGCGTGGAGAGCAGCGCACTCACGAGTCCCGAGAAAAAGGGTTCAAACAGGCGTCGGCCGCGCAGCGTCACCAGCGCGTTGGGTAGAGGCAGGCTGCGGCCCGAGAAGTTCAGCACAGCCAGGGCAGCGAGCAGGGCGCTCAGCGCGATCAGGAGCGTTTGTGACTGGAAGAGCACGCCCCAGCGCCATTGCAGCAGGGCCGTCGCCAGCCCCAGGCCGCCAAAGAACAGGACCGACCCGGCAGTAAAAAGCGCTGCAGAGGCAAGACGCACGGCCTGGCGCTCGCCCGCTTCGCGCAGCACCGCGCGCACCTTGAGCGGCACGGCGGGCAGCACGCACGGTGTGAGGTTGAGCAGCAGCCCCGCACCTGCGGCCAGCAAGGCTTGTATAAACAGTAGCGAATTCATGCGGCTGGCCCTCAGGCGGAAGCGTGGGAGGCTCGCACCTCGTAGTCGCGCATGAGACCTGCAGCGGCATGCTCCAGCATGTGGCACTGGTAGGCATACAGGCCGGTGAAGTCGGCAAAGCGCATGATGATCTTCACCCGCTCCCCGGGCATGACGAGCATGGTGTCGAGCCAGCCTTCGTCCGCATAGCCGCCGGTGACATCTGCGCTACGCGAGCTGCCGGAGCGCTCCAGCACCTGGAACTGCAGCCCGTGCAGGTGGATGGCATGTGCCATCATGGGGCTGTTGATGAATTCCCAGACCTCGGTCGTCCCCAGCCGTACGACTTCGTCGGGCGCGACCGCGCCCATCTTGAAGCTGTGGCCGTTGAACCCCCACTGCATATGGCCCATGGTGACGTGAAAGGATCTGGGGTTGTGCGGATTGGCGGCGTCCTGCACGCGCAGGCGCTCAAGGTTCGACAGGTGCGCCGGAAGCTTGAGTGTGTTTTCCACCTTGTGTGCGATGCGAACCGTCAGGATGGGAAAGGCGGCGCCGTCGGGGAGGGAAGGCGCGCCCATCCTGTTGCCGCCCCCCATCATGCCGCCCATCATTCCCATCAGGCCGCTGCCGCTCATCATGTCGCCCATGTTCATCATGCTGTTGAACGATTCACTCATGAGGGTGAGATCGCTGTCCACCGCGTCCCCGCTGAAATCCGCCCAGAGCTCGACGCGCTGCCCCGGTGTGAGCATGACGTAGGGCTTGTGGGCGGGCTCACGCAACAGGCCGCCGTCGGTGGCAATGACAGTGAGCGGTCGGCCGTCCTTCCAGGCCAGCTTGTAGGTGCGAGCGTTCGAGGCATTCAGCACGTGCAGGCGATAGGCGTGAGTGGCGAGTTCCAGCGGTTGCGTCGGACGGCCGTTGACGAAAATTGAATCGCCGAAGAAACCCATCATGCGCGTCATCATGCTGCCCATGTTGCCGGACATCATGCCGCCCGTCATTTCGCGGCCGCCCATCATGCCACCCTCGCCGGTTGAGCCATTGCCGGCCTGCGGCTTGCGGGATGCCGCGGGGCCTGTGCCCGGCAGGTAGTGCAACTGGTTGTCCTGTCCCCACGAACGATCCTGAAGGACGATGGGGAGGTCGTATTCTCCTCGAGGCAGCGGCAGGGCGGCCTCTTCGTCGTCGCTCACGATGAGCAGCCCGGCCAGGCCAAAATACACTTGTTCGGGTGTGTGTCCCGCCGCCATGGCGTGGTACCAATAAGTACCCGCGCGATCGTTCACCTGAAATTCATAGCGATAGCGCCTGCCGGGCGCGACTTCGTAGCGCGGCAGCCCCATCATGTCGGCGGGTACGTGCAGGCCATGCCAATTGACGATGCTGGGTTGATCCAGCTCGTTCACGAAATCGATGCGTACTTTCTGCCCTCGGCGCATATGGAGCGTGGGGCCCAGGGTACTGTCGGGGTGTGCGCGGACACTGGCTGCATCACCCTTGAGTACCTTGGCGTCGTAGGACCAGGCGGCCGTGGCAGGGCCTGATCGCAGCGCCAGGTTTTGGGCGCATGCGGTGAGCTCCAGGGCGAGATCAGGCTCGAAGGTACCATCGGCGCCGCTGTGCGAACTCTTGGCCCAGGCTTGCGCCAGCGGCAATCCCGTCATCAATGATGCAGCCGCAAGGCTGGTCGCACCGAGAAAATCCCGGCGGCCGAAGTGTCTAGATCCTTTCATTGGGGTCACCCTTGGACATCTGCTGGAGGTACGGGCGCGTTTGCCACCGATGGTTTCTTGGAGAGAGCTGCTCGGTCGTATACCGCCGCAGGCAGTAGCGAAATTACGGGCTTATCGGTGGGTACTGGAGATGCGGCTGAAAGGGGCGGCTCCACCGCTTTGTCCGTGGTACTGCAACTGCTGTCATCTCTGCGGTGCATCATTTTCATGCACACCCCCATCATGAGGGCGCAAGGGAGTACAGAAAGCAGTACGGCTCCAGCACCTGTCACAGCCAGTGTGTCCAGGCTGCCGGACGAGGCCCACACGACGACGGCACCTGCCGCCAAGCCGATCCAGAAGCGGTGATGCTTCACTTGGCGACCAAGGGGGGAGGCTTGCAAGCGGCAGGACATGCCGTTTATCGCGGAAGTTTTCATGATGGTTGCTCCGTGTATCGAATCAGGCATAGATCAAGAACCGCCCAGCATCACGGTTGCCCGTGAGGCGTGTTCACGATCGGTGTGCTAGTTTGCCTTCGTGATACCGTGTAGCCCGCCTAGCGGGGATCTGCGAGGTTCACTGGCAACGGGCAAGCGTGCGGCTATGGATCAAATCCGGTAGCAGCAGTTGCGTATCGATAGGGAGGGGGAGATTACCCGAGTCAGGCCCGGGGATGAGTGTGGAGGAAGCTGGCGAGACGCATCGTTGTCCGGCGCAGTGGGAAATGTCGTGAACCAGGCGCCTGGCACGCTCGCAAGGAGCTTGGAAACCCGCAGCTCCGACGTGGCTTCGTTGCTGGCGTAGGTCTGCGCAGCGCAGAGTGCCGTGTGTGTTGCATCCAGGTGTTCGCAGCTCGACGGAGTGTCAGTGCTGCAGGGCGCCATATCCATGGCGATCGGTGCCGACCTTGTAGTTCCCGCGACGCCTGCACACACATAGGCCGCCGCAGCCAACTGCATGAACAGCAGGCTGAACGTGGCAATGACGGCGATGAGCGCGCGTTTCAGATGGTGGGCCGATCCCATTGGAGTGCTTCGGTGTGACGCCTTGTTGATGAGACAACATCAGGTACAGCTTGACAAGCACCAATGATAGACCTTGACCCGGTGAGAAGGTCAAGTCGAATCTTGGCCCTCATGAGGTAGTCTCTTGTGTGAACGCCTCGGCGTTAGAAGCGTACCAGCCACGTGTGCGGTTGACCGCACGCACCACCAGCAACAAGATGGGCACCTCGGTCAATACCCCACCACGGTAGCCGCACTGCGCCAGATAGAAAGGCGAACTCCTGACGCGCGGCGGGGATAAATGCCTTGCTAGACCACTATGCCTCAATCTAACAGGCGTGCGACTTTTGAGGAAAGCGAAGTTCCCGCACGGTGATAGCCAATGACACTTGCCACACTCGCGTGACCTGTCATGCCCATGATGTCACCCAACGGCAGGCCCTGGCGCCCCGCCTCAGTGACGAAACCCGATCTCAAGCTGTGGGCAGTGTAATCGCCCTCTACGCCGGCTTTCGTGGCGCGTGCCAGTACGATTCTGCGTACAGCTTCCGCGCCCAGTGTTCCGCCGATAACGCCGCCTCGGCGCACACGCCTGAAAATAGACCCTGACTTAATCTGCGAGGCCGCAAGCCATGCCTCTAACGCCAGCGCCGCGCGACCCACTACAGGCTTATTCTGATCTGCGCGGGCGGCGCCTTGCTGATTGGTCTTCGATACACCCATCATAAAGAGAAAGCCTTCGGGTACCCGATGGGTGTTCTCCACGGTAGCGCGCACGACCTCGGAGCGCCTGCGCCCACCGCTTGCCCAGGCAAAAAGGAGTAGAGCACGGTCTCGCAGGCCAATGAGGGAATCATCACAAGTCGCGAGCAGTTTTTCCAGCGGTTCCTTGGTCAGTGCATCTTTGTGTACAGAGCACCCTCCGCGTTTGGCGTAGGCGCTGCGGGTGCGTTCCATGACGAGCTGTACGGCACGGCTTCGACAGGGATTCGGCAAACCTTTGGTTTCGTGCGCTTCCGAGAGCACTGCGAGCCTGTGGCGCACCGTGGCCAGCTTGAAAGGGCCAGGTCGCCGCTTGACACGGGCCGCAACAAGGGCAGCATCGACCGAGACCGGCAAATCGTGGGCTAGGCCCTCACCACTCGCATGCTCCACATGATCCGCAATGAACTGCAGCACTGTCTTGACCGGGATGGGCAGTGTGAACGGCACTCCCAGACGCAACTGGTGCCAGGCTGCCCAATACTGGATGGCAGACCGGTAAGAGGTGAGGGTGTTCGCGGCACTGCCTTCGCGCAGCAGCGCGTGGATTGATACGTTGTCCGCGAATACTTCGTTCAGTTCGGCCGCCAACATAGGCCGTTGTTCAGCGATGCCACTCGCAGCATCGGCCTGAGTCACTTTCATGGGGAATCCTCGTAGCAAGCTTGCTAATTGTTCTTTATAATATGTGTTATGTACTTTATAATACAGATGTTATAGATTAGGTCGGATAACTTTTAATTATCCGACCTAATCTATCCGAAACCCACGACTGCGGCAAGCGCAGAATCCGCAAGAGGATAGAGCTATGGCAACCGGCGTAAAGGAAGCGGATGTGTGGGCTGCGGCTGATGCCTTGCTGCACGCTGGCGAGCAGCCGACCATCGAGAAAGTGCGCCTCCACCTGGGGCGTGGTTCACCCAACACCGTAGGGCCCCATCTGAAGAACTGGTTTCGAGGCTTGGGCATGCGTTTACTGGCAGAGCAGGGCGGGGCGAACGATATCCCGCAAGCCGTCACGCGTGCTGTGTCTCAAGTATGGGAGACCGCATTGGCGGCGGCACGGAACGAATGTACGGCCGAGGTCGCCTCGGAGCGAAAAGAACTTGCCACTGCTCAGGCAGCACTTGAAGCGGACCGTGCAGCACTTGAGCAGGAAAGAGGGCGGCTGCGCGTTCGAGAGTCCGACCTGGAGGCAGCCACCAGGTCCGCCCAAGACCAAGCCGCCGCTGCAGAAACCCGCCTGCAGGCTATTGAGCAGCAGATGCGCGAAAACGCCCAAGCGCTCAAGGATGCTTACAGCCAGTTGGCCGGGACAAGGGATCAAGTGGCAGCGTTGCAGCAAGTACTACAAGCGGCGCACACCACCCATCAGGACTCGTTGATGGCCGCCGAGGCGCGGCATACCGCCCACGAGAGGCGCTGGCTGGGAGAAATCGACGGGCATCGCCAGGCATTGAAAAGGGCGCAAGAAGAGCTGGTGCGCCTGCAGAAGGCCTCTGACATCACTGCCACCCAGCATCGACACGAACTTAACCAAGCCCACGCAGCTTCCAGCGTTCAAACCCAACGTGCCATGAAAGCTGAAACCGAAATGCAAACGCTGAAAGCACAACTGGAGGCGGGCGCCCAAGCTGCGCGCGCAGTCGAGACCAGATGGGAAAGCGCGTCCTCACAGCTGGCAGTGCAGATCGATACGTTGCGTCACCAGCTACAGACCAAAGACCGTCAGATGGAACTGCTGATGCAGGGAAAGGCGCGCCGTACAAGTCGTTCCGTGAGCAAAGGGGATAGAAAAGTCGTACCGTCCGTGGCGAAGCATAGCCCTCTAATAAAATCACCATCCCGAAAGCATCAGAGTACTTAAGCATGGTCTAGCATCGATCCGAGTTGCTAAGTGACCACTGGAAACATGATCAGACCCTGTGGCCCTTGGCATCCACGACCGCCTCGCCGTCTTCCTTGCTGAAGGCGCCGCGCTGCGGTTGCGGCAGGATGTCCAGCACGGCTTCCGAGGGGCGGCACAGGCGCGTTCCCAGCGGTGTGACGACAATGGGCCGGTTCATCAGGATGGGGTGTTGTTCGATGAAATCGAGCAACTGGTCATCCGTCCATTTGGAGTCGCCCAGATCGAGTTCCGCATAGGGCGTCCCCTTCTCGCGCAGTACGTCGCGTACGCTCAGGCCGGCATCGGCCAGCAGCTTGACCAGTGTGGCACGGTCGGGCGGAGTCTTCAGGTACTCAATGACCGTGGGTTCCTCGCCACTGTTGCGGATCATGGCGAGCACGTTGCGCGAAGTGCCACAGGCAGGGTTGTGATAGATCGTGATGGCGCTCATCGAGATGTCCTAGTTATCGGGTGAGGGGGTTCGGGTTGCACTCGTACCAGTCGCGAGAGCGGTTGACCACGCGCACGACCAGCAGCATCACGGGCATCTCAATTAGCACACCGACCACGGTAGCCAGCGCAGCGCCAGACTGGAAGCCGAACAGGCTAATGGCGGCGGCCACGGCCAGTTCGAAGAAGTTGCTCGCGCCGATTAGCGCCGAGGGGCAGGCGATGTTGTGTCGCTCGCCCAGCCGGCGGTTGAGCCAGTATGCCAGCCCGGAGTTGAAGAACACCTGGATCAGGATCGGCACCGCCAGCATGGCGATCACCAGCGGCTGTTGCAGGATTGCCTGTCCCTGAAAGGCGAACAACAGCACCAGCGTGAGCAGCAGCGCCGCGATGGACAGCGGGCCGATGCGCGCCAGCGCGGCCTCGAACGCGGCCCGGCCTCGGCGCAGCAATGCGCGGCGCCAGAACTGTGCAAGGATCACCGGCACGACGATATAGAGCGCCACGGACACCAGCAGTGTGTCCCACGGTACCGTAATAGCCGACAGGCCCAGCAGCAGGCCGANNGCGAAGGCGAACACCATGATGGTGTCATTCAAGGCCCCCTGCGACAGCGTGAACACCGGATCGCCCCCGGTCAGTCGGCTCCAGACAAAGACCATCGCCGTGCAGGGTGCAGCGGCGAGCAAAATCAGGCCGGCAACATAGCTGTCGATCTGGTCGGCGGGGAGCCACTGCGCGAAGACCTGACGGATGAAGATCCACGCCAACAGCGCCATCGAGAACGGCTTGACCGCCCAGTTCACGAACAGCGTCACGCCGATGCCACGCCAATGCTGCCTGACCTGGCCCAGGGCGCCGAAGTCAACCTTGAGCAGCATCGGAATGATCATGACCCAGATCAACAGGCCAACGGGCAAATTAACCTGGGCAATCTCCATACGGCCGATGGCCTGGAACACGCCGGGTGCGAATTGGCCCAAGGAAATGCCGGCGACGATGCACAGCAGCACCCAGACGGTCAGGAATCGCTCGAAGACGCTCATGGCGGGGATGGCTGACACGCGGCCGGCCGTGGTGGCTTGAGGCATGAGTGACTTCGCGTCAGCAGCAGGGTGTTCGGGAGGAGCCCGAGCAGCACGCCGAGGCGGGTGCGGGGTGCTGCGCTTCGTTGAAGACCGGGATATTGCCCAGCGTGCGGAAATGCTCCCAGGCTACGCCCTGCGGGTCGGTGACCCAGTGCTTCTCGCTGCGCGCATAGCAACAGGTCGTGGCACCCTCATCCAGCAGCGTCATGTCGGCCGCTTCGGCACGGGTCTTGAGCACGGCCAGTTCCTGGGCATCGTCGGTCTGGATGCCCAGGTGGTCGATACCTGGCTTGCTGCCACGCGTGGAGATGGCGAAGTTCACCGGCGGGTCTTCGAGCATCCATTTCGCATAATCGGTTTCGACGCGGGCCGGCTGTGCGGCGAACAGCTGCGAATAGAAGCCGATGCTGCGGTTCAGGTCATCGACGTGCAGGTGGACATGGAAGCGTTTCATGGCGAAGTCCTTTCAGCAGGAAGTGCAGGAGCGGGAGAAATCGGGGGATGTAGTGACTTCGCAGACGTCGCCCTGGCAGCAGTGCTCAGTCAGGTAGCCGAGCAGCCCATTCATCTGCGAGAAGTCGGCGCGGTAAATCAGGTTGCGGCCCTGCTGCTCAACCGTGATGAGACTGGCATGGGTCAATTCCTTCAGGTGGAAGGACAGCGCGCTACGGGCCACATCGAGTTGCTCAGCCATGACGCTGGGTGTCAACCCTTCGGGACCGGCGATGACCAGGGAGCGGAACACGCGCAGGCGCTGGGCATGGGCCAAGGCGCTGAGGGCGGAAACAGTTTGAGCTTCGTTCATTGTTTAATAATACAATAATTATTGAATTGACGGTGGAATGACCTTGTTAAATCAAGCCTGTTCGCTTGAAAGGCTTAGCTTGCAAGATAGTTGCCCACGCCTCGTGTATCCGTAAGTCAGCGATACGACTTCCACGATCCGCGCGACTGGAATGCGATCGCGCTGGCTGGACTGCGGGTATGGCAAAACGTTGCTCACTGCCTTGGTGCTCTGACAGTTTGCCGGTGCGTGCAACGAGGCCGTCCGATGTCAAACACTCAGGGAACGGCACAAAGGGGGAGGCAGCTCCTCCTGCTGAAATTTAATTGACGATTACGCACAGTTTTATTTGAATGAACGGCATGCCTCGCGGCCGCTCCTATATTGCTCATTCTTTAACTTTACATAATATACATTATGCGAATTAATTGAAGCCCAGCGACCAGGAAAGCGACCGCTGTTCTCCAAGCGCGGCCGCCGCCGATCACGGTAAGATGCCACTGTTTTCCGTCCAACAGTCCCTCGCGCATGAATCCGTCCACCCTGATCGGCATCGTCGCCAGCATCGTGATGCTGGCCATCGTCCTGTTTCTGTCGGCCGAGGATCCGAGCCTGTTCATCGACTGGCCGGGCCTGGGCATTGTGCTGATCGGGACAGCCGCGGCGACCTTCATCGCGTATCCGCTGCGAGAAGTCATGCGCATCTTCGGCCTGATCCGGAGCGTCGTGCACCGCGAACGCCTGGACGTCGACAAGGATCTGGAGGATCTGGTCGAGATCGCCCGCATCTGGATGCAAAGCGACATCCACGCCGTCGAACAGGCGCTGGAACGGGTATCCAGCCCTTTTTTGCGCAACGGTGTGCAATTCGTGATCGACAACGTGCCTGAGCAGGACATTCTGGATCTGCTCCAATGGCGTGTCGCCCGCATGAAAGCCAAGGAACACGCCGAGGCCCAATTGTTTCGCGCCATGGCGGGTTTCGCGCCGGCCTTCGGTATGCTGGGCACCCTGGTGGGGCTGGTCAACCTGCTGTTTCTGTTGGGCGACGGCGACATCACCGCCATCGGGCGGCAGATGGCCCTGGCGCTGATGACGACCTTCTACGGCGTGTTGCTGGCCAATCTGGTGTTCAAGCCCGTGGCGGTCAAACTGGAACGTCGCACCGAACAACGGCTGATCCTGATGAACACGCTGATGCAGGGCATCGCCATGATGAGCCAGAAGCGCAGCCCGGCCCTCATGAGGGAAACGCTGAAGGCCTTCATCGAGGATATCCGCGATGAAATCCGCGACCAGGAACCCGCCATCGCGATGAAGGACAAGGAGCCTGAGCCCTCATGAGGCACGGATCCGCCGACTTGAATCCGGCCCAGGCCATTGCCCAGCGCATGCGGGCGATGGAAGCCGAGCTGCAGCAGGCCCGCCAGGCTTTGCGGAGGGACCGCAACCGGGCGGGCGTGTCCGACCGCTGGAGCCTGGAGCCTACGGCGGCGGAATCGATCCAGGAAGAAGGCTGGTTCATGACTTACCTGGACATGATGACCCTGCTGCTGGTCGCAATGATCGTGATGCTGGCGTTCTCGGGGTCCATCGGCAAGCGCATGCCCGTGCCGGACCACGCCTCCCGCCCGAATGCGGCGCCGGCCCTGTCCGTGGCGCTGGCATCGATTCCGGCGCCGGACGACGAGGCTTTTCCCTATTCCGCGGAGGACGCCGCGCGCGCGTTCGATACGTCGCCGGCCGAGCCGGCACACTCGCCATTGTTCGGCACCTTTCCGGATTTCGAGCCTGCGCCATCGCCGCCCGCGCCCGTCACGGCCGCCGCCGCGCAGCAAGAGGCCGGCAAGCCTGCGGCGTTGCCGCGGATTCCGCCGCCGGAGGACATTGCGCCCTATTCCGCTCAGGACGCTGCGCGCGCGTTCGCCGCCCCTTCCCCCGCCGAGCGTTCGGACGGGAAGACGGAACCGCCCGCTTCGTCCGGCGACTCTTCAGCGCCCGCCGCAAACGAACCATCCGAAGGCGCCGCCCTGGCGGCGTCCCTGCCGCTGGGCGAGCTGGGTCACGATGTCGAGGTGATCGTCAACCAGCGCTCCATCAGTTTCCGGGTCAACAGCGAGATCCTGTTCGGCACGGGCCAGGCGGATCTCAGCCGCGAAGGCCTGTCGGTGCTGCGGCGCATGGCCAAGGTGCTGTCGGACGCCGGTTACGACATCACGGTCGAGGGCCATACGGATTCCGTGCCGGTGCGCAGCAACGCCCGGTACCCGTCCAATTGGGAACTGTCCAGCGCACGGGCCGGCAGCGTGGTGCGTTATCTGCAGGCCAACGGCATCGCCAAGGGGCACCTGAAGGCGGTGGGTTACGCCGATGCGCGGCCGATCGCCGACAATGGTTCGCCGGATGGGCGCGCACGCAATCGACGGGTCGAACTGGTGGTGGAAAAGCCGCACGGGGACCGCGACGGGGCCAAACCCGCCGAGTGATCCTCGTGCGCGCCGACGCTTCAGTCGCGCGAGAACGGACGGCCGTCGAAGTCGAGCGTGACCAGATTGCCGTCCATCGGGCCCATGCCGGGCGCATTCAGGGGCATGCCGGGCGCAGCGACGCCGCGCGTGTTCCCCGAAGCCAGCAGCTTGCGCACGACCGAAGCGGGCACATGGCCTTCGATGACCTGACCGCTCGACTCCAGCCGCGCCGTGTGGCAGGACGCCAATTCCATGGGCACCCCCAGTCGGGTCTTGACCGCCGCCATGTCGGACGAAGGCACTTCGCGCACGTCGAAGCCTTCGGCGCGCATGTGCTCGGCCCAGCCATGGCAACAGCCGCAATTGGGGTCCTGGTAGACGGTGACGGCCTCGCCCGCCTGGGCGGCGGGGACGGCAAGGGAAACACCCAGGGCGGCGGCCAGCAGGCCGGAGGCGAAAAATCGTTTCATGCGTACCTCGGAATGGAATCGGGCCCGCGAAAATCGGCGGGCTGCGAATTGGAGTGTGAAAAGGCGATTTGGTTCAATCGCGCCGGATCAGATCTGTTCGAAACGCTCGTAATGGCGTTCCGTCGGGGTTTCAGTATGGGATACGCCGGTCACCCGGGCTGCGGGCGGTCCCTGGAGCAGCCAGGACAGCATGCGGTCGACCGCGGCGCGTTCGCCCTGGAGCAGGACTTCGACCCGACCGTCGGGCAGATTGCGCGCCCAGCCGCCGAGTTTGAGCTGATGCGCCTGACGGACGGTGGCGGCGCGAAAGCCGACGCCCTGCACCCGGCCTTCGACGAGGACGGTGAGAGTTTCAAAGTCGTGGTGTTCTGGCAGGGATTTCATGCGATCGTGGGTCGGGAAACAGTCAGGGGTGACGACTGCACTGTAACCGAAACGGCCCCCTGAAAAAGTGCCGGCGGGTGTCGCTGGGAAAGTCTCCCGCCCTGCCGCCGTCGCCGATACCCATTCTGGATATCCGGCCTTTTTCGACGATGGTCATAAGAACATAGCCCATTGGTCGTTCTCTCCGGAAGGACTGGCTCCTAGAATGCTTCCATCGCGCCACCGGGCACTCAGCCCATGGCTCCATCCGACTCATTCGAGGCCCCCATGAGCAACGCATCCGTTCGCAAGCACACCGTGGTGATCGTCGGCGCCGGCACCGGCGGCACCACCGTCGCCGCCCAGCTGCGGCGCCACGAACCCAGTCTGGACATCGCCGTCATCGATCCGTCCAGCCATCATGATTACCAGCCCGCCTGGACGCTGGTGGGCGGCGGCGCCTACAAGGCCGAGGATACCCGCCGCCCCTTGCACGACTGCCTGCCCGAAGGCGTGCGCCATATCGCGCAACGCGTGACCGCCCTGCTGCCCGACGAGCGGCAGGTGGAACTGGGCGACGGCAGCCGCGTGGCCTACGACTATCTGGTGGTGGCCGCCGGCATCCAGATCGACTGGAATGCCATCGACGGTCTGGCCGAGGCCCTGGGCAAGAATGGCGTGACGAGCAACTACCGCTACGACCTGGCGCCTTACACCTGGGAACTGGTGAACCGGTTCGAGGGTGGCACGGCGATCTTCACCCAGCCGGCCGGCGCGGTGAAATGCCCCGGCGCGCCGCAAAAGGCTTTGTATCTGGCGGCCGACGAATTCCGCCGGCGTGGCGTGAAGGCCGACAGCCTGCAGTTTCGCACGGCGGGCGCCGCGGTATTCGGTGTGCCTTTCTACGCCCAGGCGCTGGACAAGGTGATGGCATCCTATGGCGCCCAGCCACGCTTCGGCCAGAATCTGGTCCAGGTGCGTGGCGAGGAAAGGATCGCCGTCTTCGAATCGGTGGTGGACGGCGAGAAGGTCCGCGAGGAAGTCGCCTACGACCTGCTGCACGTCGTGCCGCCGCAAGGCGCGCCGGATTTCATCCGCAACAGTCCGCTGGCCGACGCCGCCGGCTGGCTGGAGGTGGACAAGCACACGCTGCGTCACACGCGCTATTCGAATGTGTTCGGCCTGGGGGACTGCACCTCGACGCCCAACAGCAAGACGGCCGCGGCCATCAAGAGCCAGGCCCCGGTGCTGACGCTCAACTTGCTGAGTGTCCTTCGCGGTGCCGGCAATGTCGAGAGCTACGACGGCTACGCCGCCTGCCCGCTCACGACATCGCGTGGCAAGGTCCTGCTGGCTGAATTCACCTATGGCGGCACGATCACGCCCAGCTTTCCTTTCGACCCGCGCATTCCGCGCCGTTTCTACTGGTGGCTCAAGCGCAGCTTCATGCCCTGGTTCTATTGGAACATGCTGCTCAAGGGCCGCGGCCTGCCGGTCACGCATCGGACGCGCCGCTTTCCGGCCGGCGTGCCCTCGGTGCAGCCCTGACCGCCCGCCCCTACCCCCGGACCAGCAGCACCGACAGGGAGGTCGGCTCGATGATCGTGGTGCCTGTGAAGGGCCGGTCGAACGAGGCGATCAGATAAAGAGTGGCGCCGAAGCCCAGCGAAAACAGCGCCAGGGACAAGGCCAGAGGCCGGCGGTTGCTCATGTGCAGTTCGCTCAGCACGCAGGCGGCGACGAACAGCAGCACCAGGACCGCGGCCCATTTCGTCGGCATCACACGGCCGTGGGAGGCCAGCAGGCGCTGATTCCGGGCGTTCTCGATGTCTGTCGTGTAGTGCCGAAGCGCCTCGGCCGCGCGCTGAAGGACAATCTGGTCGGTTCCCGCCTCGATCCGTACCGAGATGACCATCAGGGTTTCGAGTTGATCCTCGGCGATCTGGCTCGACCGGCCATCGCCCATCAGGGGCCATTCATGCTCGATGACTTCGCGGATGTAATCATCGAGCACGCCCGTGACCTGTTCGCGCAGATCGGCCGGCAGAAATTTGACGATGCGCAGGGTGTCGGCCACGGCGATGGCTTCCTGCTCCACGGCAGTCCGCCCCTTGGCGTCCTGTTGCCAGATGTCGGATGCCACGAAGGCGATCACGATGCCCGTGGGGAGGAGGATGCCCGAAAGCATGGTGCTGACCATGTTGGGCCTGTGGGCGCCGGGAGGCCATAGCCGGCGCAGTGCGCTCATCAGGATCAGGGCGGCCACCGACAGGCAGCCCACCAGCAGCACGCAGACGGCGAACATGGCCCATTCGGGCAAGTCATACATGAAGTCGAACACGAGGCCCTCGCTGGATGTCGGGGGGGGCCGGTCCACCGGGACCGGACTTGAACGTCAGGCGCGGATCAGAGGACGTCCTGAATCCTTTCGAAGGGACGGCACAGGCGGACGCCCTTGTCCGTGACGACGAAGGGCCGGTTCAGCAGGACGGGATGCCGCTCGATGGCGTCCAGCAACTGCTCGTCCGTCAGGGAGATGTCCGCCAGTCCCAGGGATTCGTACACGGGTTCCTTGGGACGCAGCGCTTCGCGCACCGTCAAGCCCGCCGACCGGATCAGGTCGCGCAGTACCTCGCGCGGCGGCGGACTGCGGAGGTATTCGATCACTTCGACGGGCCGACCCGTGGCCTGGAGCGTCTCCAGCGCCTGGCGCGACGTGCTGCAGCGCGGGTTGTGGTAGATTCTGAACATGTGGCCTTTCCGGACGGAAAGGCCCTATTATCCACGATCCGGCCGCCCGGAACCCCTCTCCCCGCCTGCGATTCCGGACACCGCGCGTACTCCAGCCCATTGATGCCCATGCCGATGCCTCCGCCGTTCGAGCCCCGCCCGCCATTTTTCATGCGCACCGTTCTGCCTGCGATGGCGCTGATCCTTGCGCTGGCCGGTTGCGCCAGCGGACCCAAGGACAATCTCAGCCTGATGCCCGCACAGCTCGATGAGCAGACCAGCCGGGAGGGATTGTTCACGCAGCCCGTGAAATGGTCCCGGGAACGGCCGGGCTGCCGGGGCGAATGCCCGTCGCTGACGGTCGATTCTCTGGCCTTCCCGGGCCATCCCCGCCTGACGGTCCTGATCGATCATGCCCTGGCGGCCATGACCTGGGTCGACACGGAACGCGCCGCGCCCTACGACACTCTGGACGGTTTCGAAGCCTATTACTGGAAGACTGCCGGTGCGCGCGACGAGGTCCGGTTGACGGCGCGCACGCGCTATCGCAACGAGCGCCTGACTGTGGTCGAGCTGGACGCCGGCCAATACCGGACGGGCATGGCCCACGGCATGAGCGGGTCGCAGTTGCTGAACTGGGACAATGCGTCGGAAAAAGCCCTGACGATCGACAATCTGCTGGCGCCTGGCGCGCGGCCGGCCTTCGACGAGGCGCTGCGCGCCGAGCATGCCCGCTGGCTGGACCAGCATGCCGACGCCATGGACAACCGGGACAATTTCAATCGCATGTGGCCCTTCACGTCCAGCGACAACGTGGGGCTGACCGATCTGGGCGTGCTGGTCAAATACCAGCCTTACGAGATCGCGCCCTACGCCTGGGGTCAGCCTGAACTGCTGATCCCCTACGACCGTCTGCGGGGCATCCTGCGTCCGAAATTCCTGCCGCCGAAGTCGTAGACGTCCGGGTGCGCGGCCTGCGCCGCCCGCCGCGGTGGCCTGCCCCCAAGTCGCGGCTTGCATCCCGCTCCGATCACGTCCGCATACGCATATAGCAGCGCCGCCTAATGCGCGGCGATCATATCCTTGGATAAAAGGATTCGTTCTGTCCACAAAAGGAACGCTTTAACCTGAGCCCTCGTCAATCACGCCGAGGGCTTTTTCCGATGCCGTTCCGATTCCTGCTTTCCGCGGCCGCCGCCCTGAGCCTGGCGTGCGCCGCGCATGCCGCCGACATCACGCTGCTGAACGCGTCCTACGATCCCACGCGGGAGCTGTACCAGGCCTACAACCAGGCTTTCGCCCGGTACTGGCGGGAGAAGACCGGCGACCATGTCACGATCCGCCAATCTCATGGAGGCTCGGGCAAGCAGGCGCGCTCGGTGATCGACGGCCTGAGGGCCGACGTGGTGACCCTGGCGCTGGCGCCGGACATCGACGCCATCGCCGCGCGCGGTTCGATCCCCGCGGATTGGCAACGGCGACTGCCCCTGAACAGCGCCCCCTACACCTCCACGATCGTCTTCCTGGTGCGCAAGGGCAACCCCAAGGGCATCCACGACTGGAGCGATCTGACCAGGCCGGGCGTGCAGGTCATCACACCCAATCCCAAGACGTCCGGCGGCGCCCGCTGGAACTATCTGGCGGCCTGGGGCTATGCCCTGCGCCAGCCCGGCGGTGACGAAGCCAAAGCGCGTGAATTCGTCGGCAAACTCTACCGCCAGGTCCCGGTGCTGGATTCAGGCGCCCGGGGGGCGACCACGACCTTCGTGGAGCGCGGCATCGGCGACGTGCTGCTCGCCTGGGAAAACGAGGCCTTCCTGGCCATCGAGGAACTGGGGCGCGACCGGGTGGACATTGTTGTGCCCTCGGTCAGCATTCTGGCCGAGCCCCCCGTGGCAGTGGTGGACAAGGTCGTCGATACCCGCGGCACGCGCGAAGTGGCCCGTGCCTACCTGGACTACCTGTATTCCGAGGCGGGCCAGGAGATCGCGGCGCAGCACCACTACCGACCCACGCTGAAGGCGGTCGCCGACAGGTACGCGCATCAGTTTCCCAAACTGTCGCTGTTCACCGTCGCCGATGTGGCGTCGAACTGGACCGAGGCGCAGAAGACGCATTTCGCGGACGGCGGCGTGTTCGACCAGATCTACCAGCCCGGCGCACGGCAGTAAGGCCATGTCCACGACGCTTGCACCCCGGTTCTCCGCCGCGCCCCGGGTCCTGCCCGGCCGTAATCTGACACTCGGTCTGACACTGACCTATCTGTGCCTGGTGGTCCTGCTGCCGCTGTCGGCCGCGTTCCTGACGGCTTCGACCCTGGGCGGAGAGGCTTTCTGGAAAACGGTCGCCGCGCCCCGGGTGCTGGCCTCGTATCGCCTGAGTTTCGGCGCCGCGCTGCTGGCGGCGGCCGTGAATTCGGTCTTCGGCGGCATCGTGGCCTGGGTGCTGGTGCGCTATGACTTTCCCGGCCGGCGGCTGGTCGACGCCCTGGTGGACCTGCCTTTCGCCTTGCCCACAGCCGTGGCCGGGATCGCCCTGACTGCGCTGTACGCGCCCAGCGGCTGGCTGGGGGGACCGCTGGCGTCGCTGGGCGTCCAGGTGGCTTTCAAACCGCTGGGCGTGGTGGTGGCGCTGATCTTCATCGGACTGCCCTTCGTGGTCCGCACCGTCCAGCCAGTGCTGGAAGACATGGCTTCCGAATACGAAGAGGCCGCCAGCAGCCTGGGGGCCTCGCGCGCGCAGATCTTCATCCGCGTGGTCTTTCCCGCGATCCTGCCGGCCCTGCTGACGGGCTTTGCCCTCGCCTTCGCTCGCGCGGCGGGCGAGTACGGCTCGGTGATCTTCATCGCCGGCAACATGCCGATGATCTCGGAAATCGCGCCCCTGCTGATCGTCACCAAACTGGAGCAATACGACTACGCGGGCGCCACGGCCATCGCCGCAGTGATGCTGGGAATCTCTTTCCTGCTGTTGCTGGCCATCAATCTGCTGCAGGCCTGGATGCGGCATCGTTCGACCGGCCAGACCTGAAATGAGCGTGCTCAAGCCATGACCTCCATCGTTTTTGATTCCCCACACCAGACCGCCATCGTCGCGCGGCCGGCCGCCGAAGGCCGGTTCGTCCGCCTGGCGCTGATGGGCACGGCGTTCGCCTTCCTCCTCCTGTTCCTCTTCATTCCTTTGGCGGCGGTCTTTCACGAGGCTCTCAGCAAGGGTTGGGAAGCCTGCGTGGCTGCGATCGTCGAGCCCGACGCGCAGGCGGCCATCCGGCTGACACTGCTCGCGGCCGGGATCGCCGTGCCGCTGAACCTGGTATTCGGGGTCTGCGCCGCGTGGGCCGTCACCCGGTTCGAGTTCAAGGGCAAGAACCTGCTCGTCACCCTGATCGACCTGCCCTTCTCCGTGTCCCCCGTGATCGCCGGACTGATCTACGTACTGATGTTCGGCGCCCAGGGCTGGTTCGGCCCCTGGCTGCAGGCGCACGACATCCAGATTCTGTTCGCCGTGCCGGGCATCGTACTGGCCACGGTCTTCGTCACCGTGCCCTTCGTCGCGCGCGAACTGATTCCCTTGATGCAGTCCCAGGGCTCCGAGGAGGAAGAAGCCGCCATCGTGCTGGGCGCCTCGGGCTGGCGCGTCTTCTGGCATGTCACGCTGCCCAACATCCGTTGGGGGCTGTTCTACGGCGTAATCCTGTGCAATGCGCGCGCCATGGGCGAATTCGGCGCGGTGTCGGTGGTGTCGGGCCACATCCGCGGCCTGACCAACACCCTGCCCCTGCACGTGGAAATCCTCTACAACGAATACAACTTCGCGGCCGCCTTTTCGGTGGCGTCGCTGCTGGCTCTGCTGGCCCTGCTGACGCTGGCCCTGAAATCCCTGGCGGAGTGGCGCTTGCGTGCCCAGGCCGCCCGCATCGCACTGGAGCAATCCCCATGAGCATCGAAGTCCGCCACATCCACAAGCGGTTCGGCGCGTTCACGGCGCTCGACGACGTGTCCCTGGCCTTCCCTGAAGGCCGCCTGACCGCGCTGCTGGGGCCGTCGGGCTGCGGCAAGACCAC
>DISE01000012.1:12198-12332 GCA_002421865.1 Castellaniella sp. UBA6218 | reverse complement strand
TTACCCCACCAACTAGCTAATCCGATATCGGCCGCTCCAATAGTGAGAGGTCTTGCGATCCCCCCCTTTCCCCCGTAGGGCGTATGCGGTATTAGCTGACCTTTCGGCCAGTTATCCCCCGCTACTGGGCACGT
>DISE01000012.1:811-12188 GCA_002421865.1 Castellaniella sp. UBA6218 | reverse complement strand
CAATCTGAGCCAGGATCAAACTCTTCAGTTCAATTCCTGTAATCGTATTTCCTCAACCAATAAAGGTCGGTTCATACGTCGCTATGCTCAAAGAAAGACGAAGTCTGGTTAATTAAAACCTTACTTCTTCATTTCTGTATGCATGAGCACTTGTGTATTGCTTTGCTTCTCCGGGGTTCGATCGGCTCGTGAGAACCTGTCGATCCGGTCAGCGCCGCTTGTCATCAAGCGCCCACACTTATCGGCTGTTAAGTTTTTAAAGAGCAATTCTGCGTGAAGCAGAGAAACGAGATTATGAAGAACTTTTTACGCCGTGTCAAGTGGGCTGTTTTATCGGTTTGTTTCTGATTGACCCGAACTTCGTTCAAATCACACCGAACATCCCGCAACCACCTTGACCGACAAGGCCTTCATGCCTCGTTGTCGAGCCCGAAATTAAAACACATCAGCATTTCAATGTCAAGCCCCTTACTGCCCGGCGTCGCCGCCGTCCTCGCTGCCGGCCCCGCTTGCGGATCGGGCCAGAGGCCTGCAAATCCGTCAGCTTCTGCCTGCCCCCGGTTTCTATCTGAGTCTTTCGGTAAAACCGTAAGACCTAGGGTTAACCCGGGTGCCTGGCGGCGAAGAAGCGAAACTATAGCACGCTTTTTCAATGGCGTGCAAATGATGTCATCGAACCGTCATGAAATTGCAGGATCCATGGTGGATGCGCGTCTGCGAAAGCCCATCAAAAGCAGGGAGGCCAGAATCATGGCGACAGACAGCCAGGGTAGTGCCGCCAGCCCCAGGGTCTGCGCGAACATGCCCCCGAGCGCCGTACCCGCCGCGATGCCTATCTGCATGCTCGACTGATTCAAGCCGACCAGGACGCCCCGGGCCCCCGGGACGAGCGCCGCCGCCCTGATCTGCTGGGCGGGTCCCGCCGCCCACGCGGACGCGGACCACAGCGCCAACACGGCAGCCACCGCATACAAAGAGCCAGTCCACAGCCAGGCCACCAGCGGCAGAGCAATCAGAAAGACCATCTGCAGGAGTTTCGCCGCGACGAGCGTGGAGTGGAAGCCGTATCGATCCGTGCGACTGCCGCCGAGCCGTGAACCGACGAGACTGGCCAGCCCGAACATCAACAGGACCGGACTGATCGAAGCCCCGGGAAGATGCTGGACATCGATCAGGTAAGGCGTCAGAAAACTGTAGGTCATGACATACCCCGCCATCCAGAGCACCGTCACCATGAGCCCCCCGAGCACGGCGGGGCGTCGGAGCAGCGCAAGCTGCGCCCGCAACGGGATGGAGGCCGCGGGGCTCAGGGCGGGCAGGACGAACCAATGGCTCAGCGCCACCGCCAGACTCAGCAGCCCGACCAGCGGAAAGACTGTATGCCAGCCGAACCGCAACGCGATCTCCCGGCCAAGCGGGACGGCCACGATCAGGGACGCCGTGAACCCCATGATGACCGTCGCGATGGCCCGCCCCTGGCGCCGGGAACCCGCCAGCGCGGCGGCCGCGGACAGGGCGGTGACGACGGCCGTGCCGCCCGACAGTGCCTGGAGGATGCGGAGGGGGACGAAAGTCCAGAAATCGTGCACCAGCAATGTGAGCAGGCTGGCGAATCCATAGATGAGCATCGCGGCGATCACGACCGAGCGTCTTCCGATATGGCTGGTCAATGCGACCACGACAGGCACGCCCATGCCATAGACAAAGGCGTAAAGCGTAATCAACTGGCCGGTCAGCGCGACCGGGGCGCCCAGCCCCGGAGCCACCAGATCCAGGATGCCGGCCAGAATGTATTCATTGGCTCCCGCGACGAATGTCGTCATGGCAAGCAAGAGAATCTGGTATTGGAGGGGAATTTTCATGATTACAAATCTATGATTTGAAATTTGTCGATATATGAGAGCGGACCGCCGCCCCATGGCGATCGTTCAGCGCCTCTAGAGATCCCGGATGATCGCCGAGGCCACCGCGGCCACGGCCTGCTCGTCACGTTTGTAGAGCGTGTATTTTCCGACCCGTGCAGCCTTGACCAGGCCCGCGTCGCGCAAGATCGACATGTAAGTGGAGGCCGTGGACTGATTGACGCCCAGGAGTTCGGAAATCTGCAATACGCAGACTCCGTCGGTCACGGGGTCGATCCCGGCGCTGGGATTGAAGTGCCCGCGCGGGTCCCGCATCGCCGACAGCACGGCGCGACGGTGGGCATTGTCGAGCGCTTTGAGAGCCAGATCCAGATCCATGCGGAGATACTAAACGACATATTGCAAATCGTCAAATCGTTTGATGACTGTCCAAATGAACATGCGGCGGCACCCGGGCTCGGCCAGGCGTCGGGAATGCCCCCCGACGCCCCCGCGCCGCTTGCCTCTTACACCCGCAGGGCTTGGATGGCAGCGGCCACCCCCGCGCCATAGGCTGGATCCGCCTGGGTGCAATGATGGATGTGGCGAGCCTGCACTTCCGGGGAGACCCCGGCGATGGCGCGGGCCGTGTTGTCGAACAGCGCCTGCCTCTGTTCAGGCGTCATCAGACGGAACAGCGCGCCCGGTTGCGAGAAGTAATCCGTGTCCTCGCGGTGATTCCAGTGGTCGGCCGCGCCTTCCAGGCTGAGCGGCGGCTCGCGGTAATCGGGCTGCTCGGCCCATTCGCCTGAAAGGTTGGGTTCATTGCCCGTCAGGCCGCCGTGGTTGCCATCCACCCGCATTGCGCCGTCCCGGTGATAGCTGTGGAATGGGCAGCGCGGTGCATTGACCGGGATCTGATGATGATTCACCCCGAGGCGGTAGCGCTGGGCATCGCCATAGGAAAACAGGCGCGCCTGCAGCATGCGGTCCGGCGAAAAGCCGATGCCCGGGACGACGTTGGCCGGGGTGAAGGCGGCCTGCTCGACTTCGGCGAAGAAGTTCTCCGGGTTGCGATTCAATTCCAGGACGCCGACCTCGATCATGGGATAGTCGCCGTGCGGCCAGACCTTGGTCAGATCGAAGGGGTTCAGATGGTAGTTGCCAGCGTCCTTCTCGGGCATGACCTGGATGAACAGCGTCCAACGCGGGAATTCGCCTTTGGCGATGCTGTCATACAGATCACGCTGCGAGCTTTCGCGATCCCGGCCGATCAGTTCGGCGGCCTGGGCGTCGGTCAGGTTGCGGATACCCTGCTGCGACTTGAAATGGAACTTCACCCAGAATCGCTCGTTGGCGGCGTTGATGAGACTGAAGGTATGGCTGCCGAACAGATGCATGTGACGGTAATCGGACGGGATGCCGCGATCGCTCATGACGATGGTGATCTGGTGCAGCGCCTCGGGCAGGCCGGTCCAGAATTCCCAGTTGTTCTGGGCACTGCGCATGCCTGTGCCCGGGTCGCGCTTGACCGCGTGATTCAGGTCGGGGAATTTGAGCGGATCGCGGAAAAAGAACACCGGTGTGTTGTTGCCGACCAGATCCCAGTTGCCTTGCTCGGTGTAGAACTTCATGGCGATGCCACGGATGTCACGCTCGGCGTCGGCCGCGCCACGTTCGCCGGCGACCGTGGAAAAACGGGCGAACATCGGGGTCCGCTTGCCGATCCCGGAGAACAGCGCGGCGCGGGTGTAACGGGTGATGTCGTGGGTGACTGTAAAGGTACCGTAGGCGCCCGCGCCCTTGGCGTGCATGCGCCGCTCGGGGATCACCTCGCGGTCGAAATGGGCCAGCTTTTCGAGCAGCCAGACGTCCTGGAGCAGGGCCGGACCGCGCGGACCCGCCGTCTGGATGTTCTGGTTGTCGGTGACGGGCGCGCCGGCGGCGGTGGTCAGTTTCTTCATGAACATCTCCTGTGCGGTGGCGTCGCATGAACGGCGCCAGGTCGGGGAAATCGCGGCGCCCATGCACCGCGCCCCTCATGGAAGACAGTCTAACGGAGTCCTTTTGATAAATAAAATTGAATATTGCTCTTTTTTCAATAGCAATCAACTATTGAAAGCACGCCATATCCGGTCCGCCGCCCGCCCGGGTCCAAGGATCAGGTCGGCAGTTCAGTCGTTTCCTTGATGGACTGCAACGCGAAACTGCTGCGTATATCGACAACGGCCGGATGCCGCATCAGCGTGTCCATCGCGAAACGGGAGAAGGCCGCCAGATCCTGGACCTGGACCCGCAGCAGGTAATCCATGTCGCCCGACATGGCATAGCACTGGACGACTTCCGACCAGCTCTGGACGTCCCGGGCGAATGCGGACATGGCACCGTGCTCGGCGCGGTGCGATTTGTCCAGGCGGACGAAAACGTAGGCCAGCAGGCCCAGACCCAGTTTTTCAGGATCCGCCAGCGCAACGTAACGGCGGATGTAGCCCTGGTCCTCCAGGCGCTTGACACGGCGCAGGCAGGGGCTGGGAGACAGGGCCACCCGCTGCGCCAGATCCTGATTGCTGATCCGGCCGTCGCGCTGCAGATGCGTCAGGATCAGGCGATCTGTCCTGTCCAGGTCGTCGATAGGCATCATATTGTCTCAACCACGAATTATTAGATGAATGATTGCGTCACATTAAGGAATCGTACCGCATCTTTGCAATCTTTCCCCACACTCTTTTCCCTAGAATTCCACACAGCATTCTAAAAACACACCTCGGACGGAGATGTCTTCATGAACACATCCTTCACCCCCTGGGACAACCCCCTGGGCACCGCGGGCTTCGAATTCGTGGAATACACGGCGCAAGACCCCGCGGCGCTGGGTCGCGTGTTCGAAGCCCTGGGATTCCGGCCCATCGCCAGGCACCGCAAAAAGGACGTCACGCTGTACCGGCAGGGCTCGATCAATTTCCTGGTCAACGCGGAACCCGATTCGTTCGCGCAGCGCTTCGCGCGCCAGCACGGTCCGTCGATCTGCGCCATCGGCCTGCGCGTGCATGACGCGGCCCACGCCTACAGGCAGGCCCTGGAACGCGGCGCCTGGGGCTTCGATTCGCACAGCGGCCCGATGGAACTCAACATCCCGGCCATCAAGGGCATTGGCGATTCCCTGATCTATCTGGTGGACCGCTGGCGCGGCAAGTACGGCCACGGCGGCATCGGCGACATCGGCATCTATGACGTGGACTTCGAGCCCCTGGACCACGCCACCGCCCAGGACGACTTGCGCCATGCGGGCGCCGGCCTGCTGGGCATCGACCACCTGACGCACAACGTGCATCGCGGCCGCATGGAGGAATGGGCCGAATTCTACGAGCGCATCTTCAATTTCCGCGAAATCCGCTATTTCGACATCGAAGGCCAACTGACCGGGGTGAAATCGAAGGCCATGACCTCGCCCTGCGGGCTGATCCGCATCCCCATCAATGAGGAAGGCGGCGAAACCCCCGGCCAGATCCAGGAATACCTGGACCAGTACCGGGGCGAAGGCATCCAGCACATCGCGCTGTCCACGGACGATATCCACCACACGGTGGAGCAACTGAGCGGCCGGGTGAAATTCCTCGGAACCCCCGACACCTACTACGAACTGCTGGACAAGCGGCTACCGGGCCACGGCGAGGACGTGGAACGCCTGCGCCGCAACCGCATCCTGCTTGACGGCGCCCCGGGCGGCGGCCTGCTGCTGCAGATATTCACCGCGAACCAGATCGGACCGATCTTCTTCGAGATCATCCAGCGCAAGGGCGACGATGGCTTCGGAGAAGGCAACTTCAAGGCGCTGTTCGAATCCATCGAGCTGGACCAGATCCGCCGGGGTGTGCTGCGGTCCTGACGCGCGCCGCAGGGGCACCCTACAATTGCCGGAATGCGGTCCGTCCACCGGCACCGCAACCTTCCCGGAACCCTGGCATGCTCCATTACCTGAACACCATCCGGCTGCGCAGCACGCGCATGTTCCTGACGATCACGCGGATCATGCTGCCGGTGATGGTGATCGTCTATATCGCCGACCGTCTGGGCCTGGTGCGCATGGCCGGCGAAGCGCTGACGCCGGCCATGGCGCTGCTGGGGCTGCCGCCCGAGGCGGGCATCATCTGGGCCACCACCATGCTGACCAACATCTATGGCGGCATGGCTTCGATGGCTGCGCTGTCCGATGGCATGCACATGACGACGGCCCAGGTCAGCGCCCTGGGGGCGATGATGCTGTTCGCCCACAATATCCCGACCGAGCAATCCGTCGTGCGCCGCGCCGGCGCCAGCGCGCTGGTCACCGGGGCGCTGCGCATCGTCGTCGCCCTCTTCTACGGCGCCGCCGTCAGCTGGACCTGCCAGGCGCTGGACGTGCTGCAGGATCCGGTCTCCCTGGCCTGGATGCGCCAGGACGCGGGGCTGACCCAGGGGCCGCCGGATTTCTGGCCCTGGGTCCTGTCCACACTGCAATCGCTGACACTGGTCCTGGCCGTCATCGTCGGCCTGGTGCTGCTGCTGGATGTGCTGGAGCGCCTGGGCGTCACGCGGCTCGTAACCCGGCTGCTGACGCCCGTGCTGCGCCTGTCGGGCCTGGAGGAACGCGCGGCGCCCCTGACCACGGTCGGCGTGCTGCTGGGCCTGGCCTATGGCGGCGCGCTGATCATCGACGCCGCCGAACGCGAGAACTACAGCCCGCGCACGCGGCTGCTGGCCCTGTCGTGGCTGTCGCTGTGCCACGCCCTGATCGAGGACACGCTGCTGATCCTGGCACTGGGCGCCAATCTGTGGGTGATCCTGGTGCTGCGCGGACTGGTGACCCTGGGCGTGCTGGCGGCCCTGGCGGCGCTGACGCGGCCAGACACCGCATGGGGGCGCCGGCTGGCGGCGTCGCCCCCCCAAGCCTCGCCCCCCTGACGGTGACCGGCGCCGCGCCCCGTCGCGATGCCCTGCGCGGACGCGCTGGCAGGCCCCGGCGGCCTCAGCGCAGCAGGTGCGCGTAGCGCTGGCGGAATTTCGCCAGTTTGGGCGCGATGACGAACTGGCAATAGCCCTGCTCCGGGTTTCGCCGGTAGTATTCGCGGTGCAGTTCCTCGGCCGGCCAGAAAGGGCCCGCCGCTTCGATCCGTGTGACGATCGGATCATCGAAGGCGGCCTGAGCCTCGGCGCGCGCGGCTTCGGCCAAGGTCCGCTGCGCCTCGTTTCCATAAAAGATCACGGAGGCGTACTGGGGCCCCGCGTCATTGCCCTGGCGGTCGAGCGTGGTCGGATCATGTGTGCCAAAGAAGACGTCCAGCAGGGTCTCATAGCCGACCCGGGCAGGATCGAAAGTCACCTGTACGACCTCGATGTGGCCCGTGTTCTGGCGGCAGACCTGCTCGTAGGTGGGATGGTCGACGTGGCCGCCGCAATAGCCGGGCTGCACGTCCAACACACCCTCCAGGCCGCGGAACACAGGCTCCAGGCACCAGAAGCAGCCGCCGCCGAAGATCGCGGTCCCGGATGCGGCGTTCCCTTGAATTTCCATGCGGTTCTCCTTTGCTCGCGCGTGCGGCGCCACGGTCAATCCACCGCAGGCGCGTCTTTCAGCGACAGGATCCACAGCGCCAGGCGCTGCGCATCGACGTCGGACAGGCGGGTCTGGGCCGGCATGGGGATCGCCCCCCACTGGCCGCGGCTACCTTCGCGCATGACGCGGGCCAGATGGCCGGCCGCCTCGGGCCGGCCCTGGAAGCGTTCGGCGATGGCCCGGAACGGCGGCCCCACCCTGCGGGTGTCGACCTGATGACAACCCAGGCACTGGCGTTGACTGGCCAGCGCCATGCCGTCGACCGCCGTGCCGCCGGCCCGGGCATTCGTCCCGCACAGCGCCAGCACCAGCGCGATTCCGATCGCCTTTCCTCGCCCCATTGCCTGACTCGTCCTCTCGTCGTGTCCGATCACGGTATTATCCATGATTGTGTCTTTACTCCCGGTCGCACCCATGCCCTTCCCCCACATCGATCCCGTCGCATTGCAGATCGGCCCCCTGGCGATCCACTGGTACGGACTCATGTACCTGGCCGGCTTCGGCCTGGCCTGGTTGCTGGGACGCTGGCGCATCCAGCATCACCCCTCCCCCACCGGGCTGACGCTGCGCGACCTGGAGGACATCATCTTTTACGGCGTGCTGGGCGTGGTGCTGGGTGGGCGCCTGGGCTACGTGCTGTTCTACAAGTTCGATGATTACCTGGCACACCCGCTGTCGATCTTCGAAGTCTGGCAGGGGGGGATGTCCTTCCACGGCGGCCTGATCGGCGTGACGCTGGCCATGCTGTTCTTCGCCCGCCGGCGCGGCCAGCCGTTGCTGGCCATCGGGGACTTCATCGCGCCTCTGATCCCCTTGGGTCTGGCGGCCGGGCGGCTGGGCAATTTCATCAACGGCGAATTGTGGGGCCGCCCCACGGACCTGCCCTGGGGCATGGTCTTTCCGGGCGCGCAGGATGGCACGCCGCGCCATCCGTCGCAACTGTATGAAATGGGACTGGAAGGCTTCGCCCTGTTCACCCTGGTGTGGTGGTTCGCCCGCAAGCCCCGCCCGACGGGCCAGGTGAGCGCGGTGTTCCTGATGGGCTACGGGCTGTTCCGGTTCCTGGTGGAGTTCACCCGCGAGCCGGACGATTTTCTGGGATTGCTGGCCGGCGGGCTGTCGATGGGTCAGCTGCTGTCGCTGCCCATGATCCTGATCGGCCTGGCCCTGTTCATTTGGGCAGCAAGACGATCGTCCCCTGAACCGACACGCTGATCCGTTCGCGGCCGCCCTCGACGGGCGCGGCGACCTTGTCGGCGGCCATGGCGCTCATCATGCGAGGCATGGGCGCGGGCGGCATGGCGCCCTGCCCGCCCAGATCGACCGTGCGCAACCGATAACCCGCAAAGCCCAGTGCCCGGGTCAGCGCCTGGGCACGGGCCTTGAATGCATCGACGGCCTGACCCAGAAGCTTTTGCTCCTCGGCCGCGCGCCGTTCACGCGAGACCGAGAACGACAGGCCGGCGATCGGCATGCGGTCGCCCAGACTGGCCGCCAGCTTCGAGACGGCGGGGAAATCCTGGGATTCCAGAAGGATTTCGGCCTGGCCCCGCCATTCGGCGATCTTGCCATCGCGGTCATTGGTCGGCCAGATCCGGTAGGACCCGCTGCGGGCTTCGATACCCTGGTGACCCTTGGCCTGTTTCATGACCGAGTCCAGGCGCTGGTTCAAGGCCTCGGCAACCTCGGACTGGGAAGCGCCGGACAGATCCGCCGCCAGGGTGATTTCGACCGCATCCTGCTCGATCTCGGACGAGGCCTCCGCCGACAGTGAGGCCCGGGGCTCCTCGGATCCGGACTCGTGAGCCAGGACTGGCATGGCCACGGCCGCCAGGACCAGCGACAGGCCGGCCAGAAGTTGCTTGCGATTGCGCACGCCTCGATACATTTGTGCCACTCCTGAAAGACGAAAGCCCGTCGCGATTTCACGACGAGCTTTCTGGTAATGCCCCGCCTGTGCCGTCTAGGCCGGCATCCCGGAACCGAGGGTTCACGGTGGTCGCCATCAGTCAGGCTTCGGGCCGTCCAGTGAAGGCAGCGCTCCCATCTGTCAATCCGGCAACCTATGCCTATAGCATTGGTTCAAGGAATGTATGGCCAGGTCACGAACACGGCAGGGACTTGAACGACCGGATGACCTGGCGCATCCGGAGGATAAGAGGTTAAACGGCGGTGCCCAGGACTTCGTCGAGCACCTCGTTCATGGATTCGATTTTACCCTTGAAATCGCCCAAGGCAATATTTCCGAGGGGCCCGTCGGGCGCGCGCATGCTGAGCAGTTCATTGGCGATCTGGATGGCCGCCATGACAGCGATGCGTTCGTTGCTGGCGACCTTGCCGACGCCCTTGATGGCCAGCATGCGCTGGTCGACCAGCCGCACGGCGGCCAGCAGGGCGTTTTTTTCTTCGGGGGGGCAGGCCAGCGAATAATCGCGGCCGAGGATGGCGACATCGACGCGTTCCATGCTGCGCGGCTCCTGGGTGAGGGTGTGGTGGACAGGCCCTAGGCCTGCGCGCCGGGCAGGCGCTCGAGGATGAGCTCGATCTGCTGCTGGGCGCCGGTGGCGGCCTCGCGCAGACGGTCGCGTTCGGATTCGACCTGGACCAGTCGACGCTGCAGGGAATCGGAGCGGATCTGGTGGTCGCGCACCTCGGATTCCAGGGCCTCGCGGCGCTGCCCGGATTCCTCGCGCGCGGCCTGGAGTTCCTGGTCATGGCGCGCGAGCCGTTCGGACATGCGCGCGAACTCCTGACCCTCGCGCAGTTGCTGGTCTTTCAGGGACTGACATTCCTGCTCGAGTTGCCGGACCTTGGCCCGCAAGACGGCGCGTTCAGATTGCAGATCCCGCGCGAGCTGGGCGACTTGGCGGATGCGCTGGGACAAAGCATCGAGGTCTTGGAGCATGCGGTCAAACCTTCTGGAGTGCCGGCGCGATGCGCCACGAAAGGGATTGAATCATACTTGTTCAGGTCGTGGGGTTTTTGGAGCCGGCGCGTCCGCCGCCCGAGCCGCGGATTCATCGTGCCGCCCGCCGACCCGGTGACGCAAATAGCGGTTCTCGCGGCCCCGTCGGAACAACAGGCCCGACAGTTCGTTGAGCGCCAGGGAATAAACCTCGCGCTTGAATTCGATGACGGCTTCCAGCGGCACCCAATAGGCATTCCAGCGCCAGGCGTCGAATTCGGGCGTTTCGGTGGCCCGCAGGCTGACGTCGCTGTCACGGCCGACCATGCGCAGCAAAAACCAGATCTGTTTCTGGCCTTTGTAGTGGCCGCGAAGTTCGCGGCGCACGTAATGATCCGGCACGGTATAGCGCAACCAGTCCCGGGTCCGTCCCAGAATGCGCACATGTTCGGCGCGCAGGCCGGTTTCCTCGTGGAGTTCGCGGTACATCGCCTGCACGGGGGTTTCCCCGTGCTTGATGCCCCCCTGGGGGAACTGCCATGCGTGTTCCCTGATGCGCTTGCCCCAGAAAACCTCGTTTTTCTGGTTCACGAGAATGATGCCGACATTCGGACGGTAGCCTTCGCGATCCAACATGGGGCCACCTCGGTTGTGAATTCAATACAATTACCATCGATTATACGTACCAACCGGAATCCCTACCATGCGCGCCAGCCAGTACCATCTGAACACCCTGAAGGAAGCCCCCGCCGAGGCGGAGGTCGTCAGCCACCAGCTGATGACGAGGGCGGGCATGATCCGGAAGATCGCCGGAGGCGTCTATACGTACATGCCGATGGGCCTGAAGGTCCTGCGCAAGATCGAGGCCATCGTGCGCGAAGAAATGAACCGCGCCGGCGCCATCGAACTGCTGATGCCGGTCGTGCAGCCCGCCGAACTGTGGCAGGAATCGGGTCGATGGGAACAATATGGCGCCGAACTGCTGCGCATCAAGGACCGCCACCAGCGCGACTTCGTGCTGCAGCCGACCTCCGAGGA
>DISE01000012.1:0-781 GCA_002421865.1 Castellaniella sp. UBA6218 | reverse complement strand
CGCGAATTCACCATGAAGGACGCTTATTCCTTCGACCGCGACGAGACCGCCGCTCAGGCCAGCTACGATGCCATGTACGCCGCCTATCAGCGCATCTTCACGCGCCTGGGCCTGACATTCCGCGCCGTGGCGGCCGACACCGGTTCGATCGGCGGCACGCGCAGCCACGAATTCCAGGTGATCGCCGATACGGGCGAGGATCTGATCGTCTACAACCCGGATTCGGACTACGCCGCCAATATCGAACTGGCCGACGCGCCCTGCCTGCTGGCTGAACGCGAACCGGCGCGCGAACCCATGGAAAAACGCGCCACGCCCGACGCGCCCAAGTGCGAGATCGTGGCCGAACAGCTAGGCCTGCCGCTTTCGCGCACGGTCAAGTCCGTGGTGCTGGCCACCGACCCCGCCGAAGGCCCCGCCCGTCTTTGGCTGCTGCTGATCCGTGGCGACCATGAAACCAACGAGATCAAGGTCGGCAAGCTGCCGGGCTTCGGCGAAGGTCACCGCCTGGCGACCGAGGCCGAGATCGACTCTGTCTTCCATTGCGCCCCAGGCTACCTGGGCCCCGTGGGGCTGGACCCGCAGGCCATCACCGTGATCGCCGACCGCACGGTCGCCCACATGGGCGATTTCGTCTGCGGCGCCAACGAGGCCGGCTACCACCTGAGCGGCGTGAACTGGGGCCGCGACCTGCCCGAGCCAGCCCTGGTCGCCGACCTGCGCAACGTGGTGGCGGGTGATCCCGATCCGCAAGGCGGCACCCTGGCGATCCAGCGCGGCA
>DISE01000133.1:24452-26713 GCA_002421865.1 Castellaniella sp. UBA6218 | reverse complement strand
ACGTTGTAGTGCAGGTTGCCGTCGCCGAGGTGGCCGAAGATCACGTGGCGGATCCCGGGGAAGGCCTGTTGCAGGGCGCGATTGGTGTCCTGGACGAAGGCGGCCATGCGCGACACCGGGATCGAGACGTCGTGCTTGATGCTCTTGCCGGATTCCTTTTCGGCGAGCGGGATGCTCTCGCGCAGGTGCCACAGGGCCTTGCTCTGGGCCATGGACTCGGCGATCACCGCGTCCCGCACGAAACCGGACTCGATCGCCTCGCCGACCACGGCCTCGAAGCGCTCGCGCGCATGGGCCTCGCTCTCGCTGTCCGAGAGCTCGAGCAGCGCGTACCAAGGCAGGCCGGCCGAGGCGCCCTCGAAGGGCAGGCGCTGCTGTGGAAAGCAGCGCACGACGTCCTGCAGGCAGTCGCCCGCCATCAGCTCGAAACCGGTCAGCGCCGCGCCCAGGCCGCGCCGCGCCACGGCCAGCATGGCGATGCCGTCCTCGATGGACCCGAGCGCGAGCAGCGCCGTGCAATGCGCCACGGGCTGGGGATGGAGCTTGAGCGTCGCCGCGGTGATGACGCCCAGCGTCCCTTCGCTGCCGATGNNGTGTTGTCCTTGCGCAGCCCGCGCAGGCCGTGCCAGATCTCGCCTTGCGCGGTGACGACCTCGAGGCCGAGGGTCAGCTCGCGCATATTGCCGTAGCGCAGGACCTGGGTGCCGCCGGCGTTCGTCGCGAGATTGCCGCCGATCGTGCAACTGCCCTCGGCCGCCAGGCTGAGGGGAAACAGGCGGCCGGCCTCGCGCGCGGCCTCCTGCACGGCCTGGAGGACGCAGCCGGCCTCGACCTCCATCGTGTCGTTGTCCAGGTCCATGGCGCGGATGCGGTTCAGCCGCAGCAGGGACAGGACCACGGCCCGCCCCGACTGGTCGGGCGTGGCGCCCCCGCACAGGCCGGTGTTGCCGCCCTGGGGCACGACGGGCGCGCCGTCCGCCGCGCACAGCCGCAGCACGGCGGCGACCTCGTCGGTCGATCCCGGCCGCACCACTGCCAAGGCCCGGCCGCTGTAGCGGTCGCGCCAATCCGACAGATAGGGCGCCGCATCGGCGTCCGTCAACACATGCTGCCCGCCCACGGCAGCGCGCAAGGCATCCAGAAGACTCATGACCCTATGATTCCCATGCTCCTCCCCTGGAGGAGATCCCGGTCCATTGTAAAGGATGCTCCGGACGGCGCCGCGGATGCCGCCGCCCACGGCGGGTCCATTCGCATGCCGGCCCCGGCCCCAACCCCAGCCCCGGTGTCCGCGCCCGCCGCCCGACCCGCCCGGCCCGCCCGGCCCGCTCGCCCGGGGCGCCCGCCGGCGACATGCGCGATAATCCCATCATCGCCACCCGACGGAGCCCCAACCGTGCCCGAACTGCCTCCCCTGCCCGATGCCGTCTTCAAAGCCTACGATATCCGGGGCACCGTGCCCGGCCAGATCGACGGCGGATTCGCCCGGCGCCTGGGCCTGGCCCTCGCGGCGCAGGCACGCGCCGAGGGCGTGTCCGCGATGGTGGTGGGCTACGACGGGCGGCTGAGCAGCCCGTCGCTCGCCGAGGCCCTGCGCGGCGGCCTGCGCGCCGGGGGCATCGACACGATCGACCTGGGGATGGTGCACACGCCCCTGGTCTATTTCGCCGCCCATCTGCAAGGCACCGGCTCGGGGGTGGCGATCACCGGCAGCCACAATCCCCCGGACTACAACGGCTTCAAGCTGATGATGGCCGGCCGCACCCTGCACGGCGAGGACATCCAGGCGCTGGCCGCCGCCATGCGCGAGCCGCAGGCCGAGGCCGAGGCCCCCGGCGCCGAGGACCACCAGGACCTCGTCGACGCCTACGTCCGCCACATCGCCGGGCACGTCCGCCTGGCCCGCGGCATGCGCGTGGCCATCGATTGCGGCAACGGCGTGGGGGGCGTGGCCGCCGCCCGCCTGTATCGCGCCCTGGGCTGCGAGGTCGACGAGCTGTACTGCAACGTCGACGGGCGCTTTCCCAACCACCACCCCGACCCGGCCGACCCGGCCAACCTCCAGGACCTCATCCGCCACGTCCAGGCCTCGGACTGCGAGCTGGGCCTGGCCTTCGACGGCGATGCGGACCGCCTGGGCGTGGTCACCAAGTCCGGCCAGATCATCTGGCCCGACCGCCAGATGATCCTGTTTGCCCGCGACGTGCTGCGCCGCGTGCCGGGCGCGCCCATCCTGTTCGACGTCAAGTGCAGCCGCCACC
>DISE01000133.1:0-24429 GCA_002421865.1 Castellaniella sp. UBA6218 | reverse complement strand
ATGAGCGGCCACATCTTCTTCAAGGAACGCTGGCACGGTTTCGACGATGGCCTCTATGCCGGCGCACGCCTGCTGGAAATCCTGTCGCGCAGCGACGATCCGGGCCGGGAACTGGAAGCCCTGCCCCAGGGGATCTCCACACCGGAACTGAAACTGCCCATGGCCGAAGGCGAACCGCATGCCTTCATCCGCCGGCTTCAGTCCGAGGGCCGCTTTCCCGGCGCCACGGACCGCGTCACGATCGACGGCATCCGTGCCGAATACCCGGACGGCTTCGGCCTGGCGCGCGCGTCGAACACGACGCCCGTGGTGGTGCTGCGCTTCGAGGGCGACACGCCCGAGGCCCTGGCGCGGATCCAGGACGAATTCCGCGCCGCCATCGCCGCACTGCTCCCCGGGCGGGATCTGCCGTTCTGACGGAGCACCCGCCGCCGCGACCCCGCCTCAGCCGC
This sequence comes from Castellaniella sp. UBA6218, assembly GCA_002421865.1. GTDB lineage: Bacteria > Pseudomonadota > Gammaproteobacteria > Burkholderiales > Burkholderiaceae_B > Castellaniella. Next base: position 23,977 of record DISE01000133.1, on the reverse strand, counting down.
CGTATCGCCGCCCCTGCTCCAGCAGCTCCGGGGTGCCGATCACCGCGTTCAGGCCGTCGAAATCCAGCATCCTGTCCTTCCAGGGCAAGGTCGAGCCTCGACGGCGCAGACTGCCGTAATAGTCCTGCAGGGTATGCGCCACCGCCCGCGCCGTGCCTCCGGGGAAGATGACGATGCGGAATCCGAACTCCGCCAGCGCCTCGACCCCTTGCACGGGCGTCTTGCCCCCCTCGACCATGTTCGCCAGCAGCGGCACGCGATGCGCCAGGCGTCCGCAGGCCGCCCGCATCTGCTCGGGCGTACGCAAGGCCTCGACGAACAGCGCGTCGGCGCCCGCTTCCAGATAGGCCTCGGCACGGTCCAGCGCGGCCTCCAGGCCCTCCGGCGCCAACGCATCGGTGCGCGCCAGGATCAGCGTCGACGGATCGGTCCGGGCATCGAGGGCCGCATGCAGCTTGCCCAGCATCTCGGCCACGGGGATCACGCCTTTTCCGTCCAGATGACCGCAGCGCTTGGGGAAGGTCTGGTCCTCCAGCTGGATCATCGCCGCGCCCGCCCGCTCGAAACCGCGCACGGTCCGTTGCGTGTTGAGCGCATTGCCGAACCCCGTATCGGCATCCACGATCACGGGCGTCCGGACCCGGTCGGTGATGCGGGCCAGCAGGCTTTCGACCTCGGTATAGGTGGTCAGCCCGACATCCGAGCGTCCCAGCTGCGTATAGGCGATCGATGCGCCCGAGAGATACAGGGCATCGAAGCCGGCCTGTTCGGCCAGCAAGGCCGACAGGACATCGTAGACGCCAGGCGCCAGGACGGTTCCGCCGGCCAGCCGGGTTTTCAAGGTCTGTTTCATTTCCGGCTCCTAATCCCCCGCCTGAACGAGCGTCCGTCCAAGCTGCGCGGCGGCGGTCGCCGCCGCAATGTAGCCGCCCGCCACGGCGCTGAGCAGCCCGTTGCCGGACAGATAGCCCGAGACTTCATTTCCGGACACTCCCCGGGCGGCGCCCCCCGCGGCCAGAAGATTCGGGAAGGGGCGCCCGGCCTCGTTCAGGACGCGGCATTGCGCATCGATATCCAGGCCGCCCTGGGTATGGAACAGCGCGCCGGTGACCTTGACGGCGTAGTACGGCGCCTGCAAGGCCCGCTCGAATGCGCGGCCATGCGTGTCCGCGGCCCCCGGGCCGATTCCGTCCAGGGTGCGGCGCAGCGCATCCGTATCGCAGCCGATCACCGCCGCAAGCTCGGCGGGGCCGGCGCAGACCTTCACCGCATGATTCGACTCGGCCAGGGCGAAATCCGGGAATCCGGATACCAGACCCCGGGCCTGCTCATCGAACACATCCCAGGCGACGGATCCGGGCTGCGCCAGCACCTGCACGGCCGCTTCGGAATAGCCGCGCGTCTCGTCATGGAAACGCAGTCCTTCCCGATTGATCTGCACGCCGCCGCCCATCATCACGGCCCATGAAATCAGCACTCCCAGGGGTGTGGCCCAGGACCCGTGCCCCTGATAGGCGCCCAGGTCGGCCAGGCGCGCTCCGAGCTGCAGGCCCCACTCGACGGCGCTGCCGTCGTTGCCCGCATGGCCGCCATAGACGGCGTCGCGCATGGCCGGCAAGTATCGGCGCACCATGTCCGGATTGCCGCCGAAACCGTTGCAAGCCAGGATCAGCACATCGCAGGCGATGACTTCCGTTGCGCCGTCCGGGCGCTCGCAGACGACCGCCGAAACCCGGTCACCGGAATCGACCTGGATTTCCGTCACACGCGCGGACGTCAGCAGATAGGCCCCCGCTTCGGTGGCGGCGCGCGTCAGGGCGGCGACCAGCGCCGCGCCGCTGCGCTCGGACAAGGTGTGCATGCGGCGGGCGGCATGCCCCGGATACAGGAAACCATCCAGCACTTCGAATGCCAGGCCGTGGCGCCCCAGATCGTCCATGGCGGGCGCGATGGCGCGCGTATAGGCTTCTACCAGATGCTGCGCGGCGGTGCCGTGCGCCTTGGCCTGGATGTCCGCCGCGAAGCGCCGCGCATCGTCGTCGATGCCGAGGGCACGCTGCACCGCAGTGCCCGCGGCGGGAATGAAACCCGAGGACAGCGCGGTCGATCCGCTGGGCGTCCCGTCGCGTTCGATCAGGACGGTTTCGATGCCGGCGTCGGCCAGCCGCAGCGCCGCAGTCAGTCCGCAGGCGCCGGCGCCGACAATCGCGACCGGCACGCGCATCGCATCCGGACCCGGCGTCGCGCCGCGACGAACGAGGGGTTTCTTGCTCATCGCCGCATCCCGTCGAGCACGTCCCGGCACGTCGCGATATCCGCGACGGTCTTCAGGTCCGCCAGCGCGGCATCGTGCATGGCCGGCGCGGGCGCGGCGCAGCCGTCGGACAGCACCGTCACATGGTAGTCGCGCATGTGGGCATCGCGCACCGTGCTGGCGACACCGCCATTGGTCACGATGCCGGCGACGATCAGGCGGTCGATGCCGGCGCGGCGCAGCACCCAGTCCAGCTGCGTGTTGAAAAACGCCGAATAGGCCACCTTCCAGACCGACACGTCGATCAGGCCGTCGAATTCCGCCACATTGGCGTGTCCGGGCGAGCCGGCGGCGAAGTCACCCCTGGCAAGGAAAGGACGCAGTTGCTTCAGGTGCGGCGAAATCATGGGTTCGCCCTGCGCGTCCGGCCACAAGGTGAACTGGCTGGCGGCCACGAAGCCGCCCCCCGCCTTGATGGCGCGCGCCACCGGCGCCACCCTTGCGGGCAGGGCGCGCGCCTGCGGGCTGACCGCGCCGCCGCGATCATAGGCGCCCCCCGGGGCCAGAAAATCATTCTGCAGGTCGATCACGATCAGCGCCGTGCCGCGGATGTCGAATGAATGCATGGCCCGGTCCCTATGCCTCGACACGCGAGATCAACAGATTGCCCAGGGCGTCCACGCGGCCCGAAAACCCCGGCTCGATCCAGATGGTGGTATCCGCCTGTTCGAGAATCGCGGGGCCGTCCACGCGGGCGTCCACGGGCAGTTCCAGGCGGGCGTAGCGCACCGCGTCGTGCCATTGCCCGGCATGGAACACGGCCTGTGTGCCCAGGGCGGCCGGCATGCGGGTGGCCTGGGGCGCCAGCAGCTTCAGGTCGAACTTGGGCCGCCGGCCGATGCGCGCATAGCGCAAATTGAGGATGCGGACCGGGATGCCGCTCAGGCTGCGGCCGAAGGCCGCGCAATAGGCCCGATCGAAAGCGGCGGCAATTCCGGCGCGGTCCAGTTCGGCGCGGGCGACCTCGACGCGGACGGTATGGCTCTGGCCGACGTACAACATGTCCAGCTCGATGCTTTCATGCACGCCCTCGAAGGCGACGCGGGCGGAATCCAGCCGTGTCTGGCAGGCCTGACCCAGCGCATCGATGCGGGCCAGCAAGTCCTCGACGTCCAGGGCGTCCAGGGAGACGTTCAGCGTCTGCACCCCGTCATGGCGCATGTCGGCCATGACGCAGCCCAGCGCCGACGTCACGCCGGGGAAACGCGGCACGATGCCGTGAGCGGCGCCGACCTCGCTCATCATCGCGCACACATGCAGGGCTCCGCCGCCGCCGAAAGGCATGTAGGCGAATTTGCGCGGATCATGGCCCCGCTCAATGGACACCAGCCGGATGGCGCCTGCCATCTTGGCATTGGTCACCGTCAGGATGGCCTCCGCGGCGGCGTGGACGTCCAGCCCCAGCGGCCGGGCGACGTGCTCCTCGATCGCGGCCCGCGCAAGCGCGACATCCATCCGGGCCAGCAGGCCGCCGCCCAGCGGCCGATCGGCGGCGATACGGCCCAGCAACACATTGGCATCCGTGACCGTGGGACGGGTATTGCCGCGCCCATAGCAGGCGGGTCCGGGAATGCTGCCCGCCGATTCGGGGCCGACCTGCAGCAGACCGCCCGCATCGACGCTGGCGATGGAGCCGCCGCCGGCGCCGATGGTCTCGATCTGGATCATCGGCGCGCGCACCACCATGCCGAAGTCGATGGACGTCTGCGCCGCCAGAGAGGCTTCGCCCGCCGCCACCAACGAGACGTCGAACGATGTGCCGCCCATGTCGCCGGTGACCACATCCGGAAAACCCGCAGCGCGCGCGATGGCGGCGCAGGCGATCACCCCGGCGGCCGGACCCGACAGCGCGGTGCGCACCGGCACTGCGCAAGCCGTCTCGCGCGACATCACGCCGCCATTGCTCTGCACGATCAGCAACTCGCCGCCGAAACCATGAGTCCGCAGATCGGCGTCGAGCCGGTTCAGGTAAGTGCCCACCACCGGCTGCAGCGTGGCATTCAGCACCGCGGTCGAGCAGCGCTCGAATTCGCGGATCTCGGGCAGCACCTCGGATGCGGCCGTGACGTGCTCATTGGGCCAGATCGCACGCACCCGCGCGACCGCCTGTGCCTCGTTGACCGGATTGGCATAGGCATTGATGAAGAACACGCAGACGGCATCGCAGCCCTGCTCCATCAAGGCGCGCGCCGCCGCGTCGACCTGATCCAGGTTCACGGGCGTATGCACCGTGCCGTCGGCCAGCACGCGTTCGTCAACCTCCAGGCGCAGGTCGCGCGACACGATGGGCTGGTAATCGCCGCGCAATCCCCAGGTCTGGGGCCGGTCACGCCGCCGCATTTCCAGCACATCGCGAAACCCCGCCGATGTGATGATCCCGGTGCGCGCCACCTTGCGCTCCAGCAGGGCGTTGGTGCCCACCGTCGTGCCATGCACGATGGTGGAAATTTCCCGCACGCCGCCCTCGATCCGTGCGATGCCATCCATGAAGCCGCGCGCCTCTTCGCCACGCGTGGACGGCACCTTGACGACCTGCACCGAGCTGCTGCCTTCATCCAGCACGAACAGATCCGTGAACGTGCCGCCCACATCCACCCCTACCACCAGGCCTCGTACCGCATTCATGCCGACCGCTCCTTCAAACCCTCGTTCACGTATCCCATGCGGCGATCCCGTTCACGCGCCGCCGCCGTGCGCTTTTCCGGCGGCCCATAGCCACCGCCCCCCGGCGTTTCCAGACGCACCCGATCGCCCCGCCGCAGCAGGATGCCCAGCATCTTCGACGTCATCGGCGGCGTCCGCCACGTACCATCCTGCTGGTAACGGAATACGTTCAGCGCCGCCTGCCCGCCGCCTGCAATGCCTTTGGGAGCACTCAGGCCGCGCTCGCCGAACACGAACGCCTCGGCCTGCTCTTCAAGCAGCTCGATCTCATAGATCGCGCCCAGGCCGCCGCGATACTGGCCGTCCCCCGCCGAGTCCGGCCGCAACGCCCATTGCGTGAACCGCACAGGGTAGGCGGCTTCCAGAATTTCCAGAGGCGGAATGGTCGCGGTCGAAATCGGCGCATTGCCATGACTCAGTCCATCACCGTCGGAATGACCGCCGTGGCCGCCGCCGAAGAAACTGAACATGACCCAGCGCTGGCCCGCGCGGCCGGCATCGGTGCGATGGCCGGCGATGGACAAGGCATTGATGGTGCCGTAGGCCTGCGCCATCGCACGCTCCGGCGCCGCCTGGGCCATCGCGCAGAACACAACGTCGATCATCCGCAGGATGGTTTCGGTGTAGCCCCCCACCGGGCGCGGGCGGTCCGCCGAAATCACCGACCCGGCCGGCAGTTCCACGTCCACCGCGTCCAGCACGCCGGCATTGGCCGGCACATCCGGGAACAGATGCTTCAGCGCGACATAGCAGGCCGCGATCGCCGTGGAACGGGAAATGTTCACCGGTCCGGCGCAGGCCGGCGACGTGCCCGAGAAGTCCAGCGACAAACGGTCCCCGGCGACTTTCAGGCGCAGGGCGATGCGCAGCGGTTCGTTGCGCACGCCATCGTTGTCCAGCATGTCCTCGAACGCGTATTCCCCATCCGGAAGCTGAGCGATGTGGTGGCGCATCAGGCGGCGCGCGCGTTCGCGCAGCGTTTCCAGCGACTCCAGCACGACGGCGTCGCCGTACTCGTCGAGCAGGCCGTCCAGCCGGCGCGCGCCCAGGTCCAGGGCGGCCAGCTGTCCGTTCAGGTCGCCCCAGAGACTGTCGGGCAGGCGCGTGTTGGCCTTCAGGATGGCCAGCACGTCGAGATCCAGCACGCCCGCGCGCATGATCCGCACAGGCGGGATCTGCACCGCCTCCTGCCAGCACTCCGTCGCGGCGGGGTTGTAGTTGCCGGGCACCGCGCCGCCGACATCGTGCCAGTGCGCAGCCGAGGCCAGGAAGCAGAACAATGCGCCGTCGCGAAAGACCGGGCGCACCAGCTTGAAGTCATTGGCGTGCGTCCCGCCCTCGTAGGGATCGTTGAACAGCCAGACGTCGCCCTCGGCCATGCCGCCGCGCCCGGCGGCGGCCGCGGCCGCCGCCTTGACGGCGAACGCCATGGCGCCCACGAACACGGGCAGCCCCGACTTCCCCTGGATCAGGGTCGCGCCGGTCTGCGCGTCGTACATCCCGTGACACGCGTCATGGGCCTCCGCGATGATGGGGTTGAACGCGCTGCGATACAGTGTCGCGTCCATTTCATCGGCAATCTGTTCCAGGCGCCCTTTCAGGACAGCCAGGGTGACGGGATCGAGCATGGTGATTTCCTAAGAGGTGTGACGCTGTTTCAATACATTCAGCAGCCCGCCGGCCCGCACCATGTCCAGGAGAAACGGCGGCACGGGCTCGCAGATCAGTTCCGTGGGCCCTGGGCCCACGCGGCCGATCCGACCGCCGGCGGGGTCCAGACGGATGCATTCGCCCTCGGCCATGACCTCGGCCTGCGCGCACGTCAGCAGCAGCAGGCCCACATTGAATGCATTGCGGAAAAACAGGCCGTTGAAGGACGGGGCGACCACGGCGGCCACGCCGAGGCGGACCAGGGCAAGCGCCGCCTGTTCGCGCGACGAGCCAATGCCGAAGTTCGGCCCCGCCACCAGCACATCGCCCGGCCGGACCCGGGCGGCAAACTCGGGCCGCACCCGCTGCAGGCAATGCCGCATGATTTCTTCGATGCCGAACTTCATGTAGACGCCGGGCGCCAGCGCGTCGGTATCGATGTCCGCGCCCACCCGCCAGACGCGGTGCGTGCCGGCCTGATCGTTCATGACAGGAACTCCCTAGGATCGCTGATGCGGCCGCGCACCGCCGAGGCCGCCGCGGTATAAGGGGAAGAGAGGAACACCTGCGCGGTTTCCGAGCCCATGCGGCCCTTGAAGTTCCGGGCCGTGGTGGAAATGACGTTGGCGCCGTCCGGGATCGAGCCCCCATAGCCCGCGCACGCGCCGCAGGCCGTGGGAAACATTTCGCCGCCCGCATCCCGCAAGGCCTGGATGAGCCCTTCCCGCTCGGCCTGTTCCTGGTCCTGCCGGCTGGCCGGCGCCACGATCAGCCGCAGGCCGTCGGCGACGCGACGGCCTGCGAGGATGCTGGCCGCCGCACGCAGATCCTCGAGCTTGGCGCCCGTGCAGGCGCCGATATAGGCCACCTGGACCGGCGTGCCGGCGTACTGATCCACGTCGCGCGCATTGGCGGGGCTATGCGGGGCGGCCACCTGCGGCGCCAGCGTATCCGCATCGAACTCGTGCCACTCGGCATCCGCCCCGTCATCGCTCTGCCAGCGCGGAAGATCGACCGGCTGCGTCACGCCCGCCTCGCGCAGATAGGCAACCGTGGTTTCGTCAGGCGCGATCAGCCCCACCTGCGAGCCGAACTCGGCGCTCATGTTCGAGAGCGTCATGCGCTCCTGCATCGACAGGGCGCGCACCGCCTCGCCGCAAAACTCCACGGCCTGATAGCGGCCGCCATTCATGCCGTGGCGACCGATCATGTGCAGCATCATGTCCTTGGCGGTGACGCCGGCGGACAGGCGGCCGCTCCAGCGCATCATCAGGGTCCTGGGCACCTTGACCCAGATCCGCCCGGTGACGGCCACGCCCAGCATTTCCGTGCTGCCGATGCCGAACATGTACGCGCCGAACGCGCCGCCCGTGGGAGAGTGCGAATCCCCGCCCACGCAGAACATGCCGGGACGGATATGGCCATGCTGCGGCACCACCACGTGGGAAATACCGACGGAGTCGTAGACATTGGGCAGCCGCTGTTCGGCCGCCCAATCCCGGGCGATCCGGACGATCCGGCGCGACTCTTCATCCGACTCCGGGACATAGTGATCGATGACCAGGACAATCCTGGATGGATCCCACAAAGGAACGCCCAGCTCTTCCAGCATGGGCCGCAGGCGCCTGGGACCGCTGGAATCGTGGAACATCGCCAGGTCCACCGCGCAGGTCACGATCTCGCCTTCGGTGACCGCAGGCCGCCCGCAGGCGGCGGCGATCAGTTTCTGCGCCAGTGTTTGCGGCTGGTTCATCGTCACACCCCCAGGTACGCGCGGCGCACGTCGTCGCTGGCGAGCAGGTCCGGGCAGGCGCCGCTATGGCGCACCACGCCGTTCTCCAGAACATAGGCGCGCTGGCCGATTTCCAGCGACTGGGCCACGTTCTGCTCCACCAGCAGGATCGACAGGCCATCGCCATGCAGCCGCAGGATCAGGCCGAACAGCTCTTCGACCATCAGCGGCGACAGGCCCAGCGAAGGTTCGTCCAGGATCAGCAGCCGGGGTTCGGCCATCAGGCCCCGGCCGATGGCCAGCATCTGCTGCTCGCCGCCAGACATCGTGCCGGCCAGTTGCATCAAGCGCTCGCGCAGCCGCGGAAAGATGTCCAGCACCTTTTCCAGGTTGGCGGCACGCCTGGCGCGCGCCCGGGCGAACGATCCCAGTTCCAGGTTCTCCCGGACGCTCAGGTTGGGAAACACGCGCCGGCCTTCCGGCACCTGGATCAGCCCGGCCCGCACCACATCGCGATAATGGCGGCCCGTCAGATCCTGTCCATCGAAGCGCACTGTCCCTTCCCGTCGCCGGCACAGGCCGCACAACGTATTGTTCAGCGTCGATTTGCCCGCCCCATTGCTTCCAAGGAGCACGACGATCTCGCCCGCGTTCACCGTCAGGTCGACGCCATGCAGGACTTCCACCGGCCCGTATCCCGAACGCAACCCCGCGACTTCCAGCAGTGCGCTCATCCCCGCACTCCCTGAGCGGCCAGCCGGGCCGCGGCGCCATGGCCCAGATAGGCCTCGACCACCACCGGGTCGCGCGTCACTTCGCCGGGGGAGCCCGAGGCGATCAGGCGTCCCTGGGCAAGGACCCACACCTGTTCGGCCAGGCTCATCACGGCACGCATCACGTGCTCGATCATCAGCACGGTGACGCCTTCATCGACCAGATTCCTCACCACGGGAATCATCTCCTCTATTTCGCTCGGGTTGAGCCCCGCGAGCACCTCGTCGAGCAGCAGCAGACGCGGCCGGGTCGCCAGGGCGCGGGCCAGTTCCAGACGCTTGCGTCCGGCCACCGTCAGGTCCGCCGCGGGCTTGTCGAGCACGGCGCCCAGATTGACGCGGGCCGCCACCGACTCCGCCCACGCCAGCGCTTCCTGGCGATCGGCCAGACGCAGGTGCGCACCCACTGCGATGTTCTGGCGCACCGTCTGCGCGCCGAACGGCTGCACGACCTGGAAAGTCCGGGCCAGGCCCAGCCTGGCGGACTCATGGGGCGCATGCCCCGTAATGTCCCGCCCCGAGAAACGCACGGAGCCGGAATCGGGTTTCAGGAACCCGGACAGCAAGGCAAACAACGTAGTCTTGCCCGCGCCGTTGGGGCCGACCAGCGCGGTGAGGGATCCCTGGGGTACATCCAGACTCACGTCCTGAACCGCTTTCAGGCCCCCGAAGGCAACCGACAGATTGCGTGCTTGCAACAGGGCTTCAGACACGGACGCGCTCCTTGAAACCGAATCGACGCCCCAGGGAGAGGCCGACGCCGCTGATGCCGCGCGGCAGGAACATCACGATGACGACCAGCACCACGCCGTAGATCACCATGCTGATGCCCGGCAGCTCCCCGAACAGGTTGCGGGTCAGTTCGGCCAGCACATGCAGAACCAGGGCGCCCAGCAACGGCCCCCACAGGGTTCCCAGGCCGCCCACGATGGCCCCCACCAGCGCCTCGACAGAAATGGCCGGGCCAAACACGATGCCCGGATCGATGTACTGGAACACTTGCACGTAGAACGCGCCGGCGACGCTCATGAAAGCGGCGGACAGCGCGATCCCGCCCAGCTTGACGCGCAGGGGGTTCACGCCGATGGCGCGGGCGGCGTCCTCGTTGTCGCGCACCGCCTGCAGATAGGCGCCGAAACGGGAATGCCGCAACCAGGCGGTGACCAGCAGCGCGAGCCCGACGAACCCCAGCAACAGATAGACATAGCCCCGGCGCGACCCGAACTGCATGTTGGCCAGGCCTTCATGCAGCGGCACCATGAGCCCCATCCCGCCGCCGGTGAAGGACACCGATCCCGCCAGGATGCGGAACACTTCGGCGAAGGCCAGCGTGACCAGCGCGAAGTACGACCCCTTGAGTCCGTAGCGGAACGTCAGGCCGCCCACACCCAGGCCGGTCAACGCCCCTGCGGCGACGGCCAGCGGCAGAACCAGCCAGGGATTGAGCGCCAGCGACAATTGCCCCAGGGCCTGCGTGTAGGCGCCCACGCCGAAGAACAGGGCGTGCCCGAAGGACAGCTGCCCGCCGTAGCCGCCCAGGATGTTCCAGGCCTGCGCCAGGAGCCCGGCATAGAGCGCCATCATCACGAAGGTCAGCCACACGCCCGAATCGGCCAGCGTGGTCAGCGCCAGCACCGCCGCGGCGAAAAATGCGATCGCGTAAAGATCCTTTTGCATCGTTCAGCCCTTTGCTCCGAACAGCCCGCGGGGCCGGAACAGCAACACCGCGATGAAGATCGCGAAAATCCCCATTTGCCCCAGCGAGTCACCGAGGAACAGGCCGCCGACGGATTCCACTACGCCGATCAGCAGGCCGCCGACCAGCGCGCCGCCGAAACTGCCCATGCCGCCCAGCACCACGATGGTGAAGGCAATCAGCACGAAGCCGCTGCCCACCTGCGGGTTCACGTAGTAGGCCGGCAAAAGAAAGCAGGCCGCCGCCCCCAGGCAGGCCATGCCGATGCCGAACGACAGCGCATAGACCTTCTCCACGTCGATGCCCATCAGCCGCGCGCCCTGTTTCTCATGGGCGACCGCCCGGATCGCGCGGCCCAGATCGGTGCTGCGGATGACCCAGAACAGGATGGCGGCGACCGCCAGTGCGCCGCAAAACGCGATGACCTTCGGCAGCGCGATCATGGCCGGGCCGATCGCCACCGTCGACAGGGCATAGGCCGTGTCGATGGTGCGCGTATCGGATTTGAACCAGACCAGGGCCAGGTTCTCCAGAACGATGGCCAGGCCGAGGGTCACCAGCAGGATGTTCTCGTCCTTGCCATTGCCCGCCCGGTTGATGACGAGCCACTGGAGTCCGTAACCGAGCGCGAACATCCCGGCCACCACCAGCGGCAGGGCCGCGTAGGGGTCGATGCCCAGACGGTCCTTGAGCAGGTATACGGCGTACAGGGCCACCATCAGCGCCGCCCCGTGGGCGAAATTGATGATGTGCAGCACGCCGTAGATCAGCGTCAGGCCCAGCGCGATCAGGGCATAGACGGCGCCGGTCGTGAGCCCGTTGAGCACCGAGGAGAAGAGGATGGTGGAATCCAGCATGCTGTCGTTCAGGCCTTCAAGGGAAAGACGGCGTCGGTCTGGCGGTAGTCGGCGGGGAAAATCACCTTGATGTCGTTGTCGAGCACCTGCGTCATCAGGGGCTGGGCGCCGGTGTTCTGTCCATTGACGAAATGGGTGGGGCCATAGGGCATGAAATGCTCATTGAACGTGCTCGAAGCCAGCGCCTCGATGATCGCGGCGCGATCGGCCGACTTGGCCCGCTCCAGGGCGTCGGCCAGCAGCAAGACCGAGGTGTAGGTCATGAAGACCTCGTAGCTGAAGTAGGCCCCCTTCCCTTCCACGCGGGCCTTGAGCGGCGCCACGCGCGCGTCCTTGGGGTTGAACCAGTGGTTGCAATCGATGATGCCGTTGGCGATGTCCGGGAATTCCTTGACGAACTTGTAGCTGGAGGCGGCGCCTCCCAACACTGAATAGATCGCCTTGGGCTGCACCTTCTGCTGCCGCATGGCGCGCAGCAGCAAGGCGTATTCGTTGTAATAGTTCGCCGGAATCACGATATCGGGGTTCGCCGACTTCATGCGCAGCACGATATTGTTGAAGTCCCGGGTGGGATTCGGATGCTTGAGCACATCGACCACCTCGAATCCGTGCTGCGGCAGCGATTTGGACAGCAGGGCCGCCGTGCCGGTGCCGAAAAGCGAATCCTCATGGACGATCATCACGGTCTTGGCCGGCTTGCCGGCGGCATTGTTCAGGGCGGCCAGGTCGGTGATCGCCCTTTCGCTGCATATGCGGTAGCCGGGGCCGAAACGGAACGTATTCGTCAGGCCGCGTTCGACGATCTGGTCGGCCACGCCCACGTCCACCACGTGGGGCAGGCCGTACTTGGCGGCGGTCTGCGTCGTCGCCAGGCAGATCGCCGACGCGTACGCGCCCACGATGGCAGACACGCCTTCCTGGTTCATTTTTTCCACTTCGGCCGAACCGGCCTCCGGCCGGGACTGCGCATCGCCCAGAATGGCCGCCAGGGGAGCGCCGCCCAGGGATTTGATGCCGCCGGCCTGATTGACGTCATCGATGGCCAGCAGCGCGCCCAGCCGGCATTGCTGCCCGGAATAGGCCAGCGCCCCGGTCACTGGGTGAAGCACCCCGACTTTCACCGGCGCTGCGGATTGGGCGCGAACGATCCAGGGAGTGGACAGCATCGCCGCCGCGGCGGCGGATTGACACAGAAAAGTACGACGCGAGCTCATGGAAAGCCTCCGAAGGAGTCAATGAAATTGGGCCGTTAGCTCTTCGCTGACCCAGACCTTGGCGTCGATGCTGCCGACGCGTGACAGTTGCAACTGATATTGATAGCGATCCGGCCGGTATAAACCCAGCAGCAGCTGCACGGGCCGGTCCTCCATGTCATGCACGACCCGCGTCACCGACAACAGGGCCGAGCCCAGCGACACATCCAGGTGATGGGCGATCTGGGCGTCGGCCAGACGCGCGGAAATGGTCTGTGTCGCACCGCCGAACTCCACGCCGGCGGACTCCAGCAGCATCAGCATCGGCTCACGCTCCAGATCCTCGCGGGTGAAGTCGGCCACCGCCTGCGGCACATAGGTGGTGATGTAGGAAAGCGGGCCGGCATCGGTGCTGCGCACACGCAGGCTTTTGTAAACAGGCGCACCGATATCGATGCGCAAAGCCTCGGCCACGGAAGGCGACGCGCTGACCAGCGCGCTGTCGAGCACCTGCACCGAGGTGCGCCGCCCCATGTTGACGATGTTTTCCAGCAGCCCCGTCAGATGCGCCTTTTGCGGCTTGCCGGCCGCAGCCATGCCCTCGGCCCGCGCCTTGCCCCGCACAGGCCAGGTTCCCAGGCCTGGCCGGCGCGACACCAGGCCATCGGCCACCAGCATTTCCATCGCCTTGCGGATCGTGATGCGGGCCACCTTGAACTGATCGGCAAGCGCATGCTCGCCAGGCACGCCATCCTGGTCGAAACGGCCTTCCTGCACCTGCTCGCGCAGGATCAGGTAGATCTGGTGATACTTCGGCAGCGGCAAAGAGGTTCCCATGAAGGAAACTCTAAGGATGTCCTAATGTATCGTCAATGGAACAAATGGCCGCCCAGGCTGTTCCATCGGGAAAACACTGATCCGATGTCAACTACTGTTGTCAGTGCTCCGCGAGATCCCTGTAGACGTCCAGATGCGCCCGGACGATCCGGTCCAGGCCGAAATCGCGCTCCGCAAGCGCCCGGCCGGCGGCGCCCATGCGGGTCCGCAAGTCCTCGTCTTCGGCCAGGGCCGCAACCGCGTCGGCCAGCGACCGTGCATCCCGGGGCGGCACCAGCACGCCGCTGACCCCGGGTTCGATGGCGTCCCGGCAGCCGGGGACATCCGTGGTCACCACTGGCCGGCCACACGCGGCCGCCTCGATCAGGGACTTCGGCAGCCCTTCGCGATAGGACGGCAGCGTCACGATGTGCGCCTGCGCGTAGAAGCCTGCGACGTCCGCGCATTCACCCACGTACTCGACCACCCCCTCGGCCCGCCAGGCCTCGAGTTCGGTGACGGTCACCGATGCGGGATTCTCCGGATCCAGGCTACCGGCCAGACGCCAGCGGAGCGTTTCGCCGCGCGATGCGGACAGCCGCGCGGCCTCGACGAATTCGCGTACCCCCTTGTCGTGCAGCAACCGGCTGGCCATGGCGACCGTCACCGGGCCGTCCGGCCAGGGAGCCGGCGCGAAACGATCCAGGTCCACGCCCGAGCCCCGCACCATCACGACATGCCCCGGCCGCACCGCTCCGGCTTGCACGAGCACGTCCCGGTCCGAGGCATTCTGGAAGATCACCCGGCTGTTGGCATGCCCCAGGGCGAGGCGGTACAGGACCAGGGCCAGGCGCTTGAGCGCGCCGCGGGCGCCCGAGCCCTGGATGAAGACATAGCCCAGCCCCGAAATCGCCGCCACATAGGCGGGCACCCCCGCAAGACGGCTGGCGATGCCGCCGTAGAGCACGGATTTGAGCGTGACGGCATGCACCAGATCCGGCCGCACCCGGCGAAACAGACGCCAGATGGCCCAGAGGCTGCGGGCCTCGGTCCAGGGCCGCATGCTGGTGCGCGACAGAGGCAGGCGGTGATGGATGAATCCCAGGGCCTCCAGTTCGGCGACCGCCGGCCCCCCCATGGAGGCGACATGCACCTCATAGCCGGCGTCCCGCGCCGCCACGGCCACCGGCAGGCGGTGGGACACCAGGAACGCCGGATTGGTGATGAAGAACAGCAGCCGGGGAGCCCGCGCGGAGCCCACGGCCGGGGCCGGGGGCTCCGCAACGGCCGGACTGGATCCCCGCCCTGCCCCGGCCGCTGGAAAATCGGCGGCCAGCCGGCGCCAGACGGTTTCGTAACGGTCCACCATGGTCCGCAGGCTGTAGCGGCGTTCGACGGAGGCCCGGGCCGCGTCGCGGCGCGCCGGCCATTGCGGATCGCGCACGGCGTCCACCGCCTGGTCGATGGCGCCCGCCAGGGCCGACGCGTCCTCGGGCGGCACGACCCAGCCGTGCTCGCCCACGATGTCCGCCGCGTCGCCCACATCGGTCACCACGCAGGCCACGCCGGAGGCCATGGCCTCGGACACCACGTTGGGAAAGCCTTCGGCCTTGCTCGACAACACGTGGATGTCCAGCGCCCGCATCAGCGCCGGCACGTCGTCGCGACGCCCCAGGAAGATGAGATGGTCCAGCAGGCCGTAATGCCGCGCCAGGGCGATCAGGTCCGCGTTGTCGCGCGACATCCCAAGCCCGATCAGCACGCAGCGCAGGTCCGGATGGGCGCGCACGGAAAGAGCCAGCGCCGCCAGGAGGTTCTCATGGTCCTTCAAGGGATTCCAGCGCGCCACGCTGCCCAGCAGCGGCGCCCCCTCGGGCACCCCCCAGCGGGCGCGCAGTTCGGCGACGCCCGCGGCGTCCGGATGCCAGACGTCCAGGTCGTAGCCGTTGGGCACGACCAGCACCCGGTCGGCGCGGTAGCCCCAGGCCCGGTGGACTTCGGCCGCCTTGCGGGCGCAAGCGACGATGACGCCCGGGACCCAGGCCGACACGCGGGCGCAGGCCCAGGCCGCGATGCGGGAAGAACGGCTGCTTTCCCCGAGGCTGACGCCCGAATTGCGCACGCCCCAGGCCACGGCGCGGATGCCGGCCAGCCGCGCCACGAGACCGGCGATCAGGTCGGCGTGATACATCCAGGTCTGCACCACATCGGGCCGTCGCTCGCGCAGCAGCCGGTACAAACGCCACAGGCCGCGGACGTTGCCGGCCCAGCCCTGCATGTCCAGGCAGATCACCTCGACGCCGGCCTCGCGCAGCCGCGCGCCCATGACACCTTCGCCACGCATGGACACCACCGTATGCCGGACTGTGCCGCCTGGGGCCGTGGCCAGGCGGCACAGCACCGTTTCGGCGCCCCCGTGCAGCAGGCCCGAAATCACATGCATGACCCTCAGGGACGGGCGTGCCGCCACGGGATCGGCCCCCTCGGTTGATTGAGAAGTGGCGGGGGCGCCCGTTTCGTTTCCGTTCATCAAATTTCCTCGGCCATCGGCATCATCCAGGCCATCAGCGCGCCGGCCGGGGCGCATCTTCCTCGTCCTCGGCGCCGACCGTGCCGTCCGCGTCCGTCCAGGCATCATCCCAGGCCCGCAGGACGGCGTCCAGCCCGTAGCGGGCCCGCACCGATTCCGCCGCGGCCCGGCCCCGGGCCTCGCGCTCGGCGGGGCTGGCGCGCATCATCCGCAGCAGGGCTTGGCCCAGGGCAGCCTCGTCGTCCAGGGGCACCAGTTCGGCCAGACCGCCACCCTGCGTCAGTTCGGACGGCCCGGAAGGACAGTCGGTCGCCACGCAGGGCAACCCCAGGGCCATGGCCTCAAGCAGCGCGTTCGGGAAACCCTCGACGCGGGAGTTCAGGACGAAGGCATGGGCCGTGGACAGGTCTTTCCAGGGAGTCCGGCTGAAGCCGGGCAGCCGGATGCGGGATTCCAGGCCCAGTTCGCGGACGCGCCGCAGGCAGTCTTCCCGCTGGGCGCCGTCCCCCCAGATGCAAAGGTCCCAATCCGGACAGTGCGGGGCGATCGCGGCGAAGCTCTCGATCAGCCGGTCGAACTGTTTGACGGGATTGAAGCGTCCCAGGGCGGCCAGCGTGCGGCGGGGCCCCGCCGGCTCGTGCGGCCGGATGCCGGGCAGCCCCTCAGGGAGCGGATTGGGGATCACCGCGATGCGGCGCACGCCCGGCGCGACCCGCCGCAGATGGTGCGCGGCGCGCCGGGTCTGCACGGCAACGCGGCGCGCCCAGGGATAGGTCCAGCGCCGCAGCCGGCGCAGGCTGGGCTCCAGGTTGACACTGTGGGCCGGATCGGTGCGCTCGCCGACGACGATCGGCAGGCCCAGCCCGCGCAGGGCCAGCAGCGCCGTCACGTTGACGTTGGTCAGGAAAGACAGCACCCGGTCGGGCCGGTATTCCCGCGCCAGGCGCCGCAAGGCGGCGAGCTTGGCCAGGGGGCGCAGCCAGGCGGGGCCGCTTATCCGGTCGGCCAGCCACAGCAGGCGAACGCCCGGATCCAGAACATGGTCGCAGCGCCCGCGCCCGGAATAGCAGCACACCAGGGTGACTTCGTCGCCGCGCCGCGCCCAGGCGTTGGCCAGTGTCGCGGCCACGCGCTCGGCGCCGCCGCCGTGCATGGAACTGACGAGAAACAGGCGCCGCATCTCAGTTGATCCTCCGGCCCTGGAACACCTGTTCCCACAAGGCCATGATGCGCGCGGTGCCAAAGCGGTCGCGCGCATCGACAGCGCGGCCGCCCAGGCGCGCCCGCAGCCCGGCGTCGGCCATCGGCCCGGCCAGCCCGGCCGCCAGGGCGTCCGGATCGTCGATCGGCCGGACCAGCACGCCGTCCAGGCCCTCGCGGATGATCTCCCGGGGGCCGGTGTCGCAATCGGTGGCCACACACGGCAGACCGCAGGCCATGGCCTCGATCAGGGTGTTGGACAGGCCTTCCGCCTGGGAACTGAGCACATACAGGTCCGAAGCGCCGTACCATGCCGCCATGTTGCCGACCCGGCCCGGCAGGCTGACGCGATCGGCCAGACCCAGTTCGTCGCGCAAGGCTTCCAGTTCCCCGCGCTGATCGCCCTCGCCCAGGATGACCAGATCCCAATCGGGAAACGGCGCAGCCAACTGGGCGAAGGCCCGCAGCAGGCCCTCGAACCCCTTGACCGGATGCAACCGGCCCACGGCCAGCAGCCTGCGACGGCCCGGCGGGAGCGGCGGCGGTTCCAGCACAGGGTCGCCATCAATCAGGGGCCAGCGCACCGCATTGGGGATGACCTGGGCGCGCACGCCGGGCAGATGCTCGTCCAGCCATTGCGCCGTCCCCCGGGTCAGGGCGACGACCGCGTCTGCGCGCGGGTAGGTCCAGCGGCGCAGCCGTTCCCAGAACGCCGGCAGCGGCAGGCTGGGCGGGTGGGCGTGTTCGGTGGCGATCACGCGGGCGCGTCCGCGCGCCGCCAGCACCGCCAGCACCGAACCCCGGGTCATCATGCCCAGCACCACGGACGGGCGGTGGCGCCGGACCAGCCGGCGCAGCGCCAGGACCCGCAGCACGTTGCCCCAGAGGGCGCCCACAGGTCCCGCGCTGTCGCCCGCCAGCCCCAGGGCGTGGCGCCGCACACCCTCGGGCAGCGGATAGGCGTCCTGGCGATCATCCGTCTGGGTCACGATCATCACCCGGCAACCGCGACCCACCCAGCAGGCGGCCAGATCCACGGCCACACGCTCGGCGCCACCGCCCCGCAGCGAGTGGATCACGATCATCAGGTCGATCCGGTCCGCACTCACTCGATTCATTCCTTCAGCGGGCTTGCGCGCCAGGCCAGGCCCAGGTAACAGATGTAGGACAGTGCGTACATCAGGGCGGTCGCCAGCATGATGCCCGCCGTACCCATGACCGGCGCCAGCACAGTGTTCATCCAGGCCTTGAGGCAGAAATTCAGGACGGCGATGGCGGCCATCCAGCCGTAGCGGTTCTGGCTGGCCAGCAACTGCACGAGGATCAGCACGCCGAAGTAGAACGGGAGCTGGAGCATGCCCCAGCGCAGCACGTTCGCCACGGCGGCCGTATCCTGCGCCGTGAAGGCGCCGCGCTCGAACAGCAGCGACACCAGCCAGGGCGCCAGCCACCAGCCGATCAGCACCGCGAAAGCGCCGATTCCCAGCAAGGCGAACGACCATTTCAGCGCCATGGCGCGGGCATGCGACGCGTCCCCCCGCGCCTGGATGTCGGCCAGCACCGGCAGGGCCGCGCGGCCGACCGAGGCCGCGCCCAGCCCGATCATCAGCGACAGCAGCCGCGCCGCATAACCCAGCGTCGCGTTGGCGTTGGCGCCCAGTTGCGCCGCCGTGTACTGATCGATGGGGCCGACGAAACTCATGGCCAGCTGTCCGACCAGCATGATCCCGGCGGCGGCGGCCAGGCTGGACCATTGGGGCGCGCGCCGGCTCAGGCGCGGGCGCGCCGGCACCCGGTCCGCGCGACGCGCCAGGACGTCCTGCCACACGGCCTGGATGACATAGCCCAGCAGCGTGCCCCAGAGCAGCGGCAGGATCCCGGCGCCGGCGGGCGCGGCCAGCACGCAGACCAGGATCGCCAGGGCCGGCACGCTGTCGAGCAAGGTATTGATATGGCGCTCATGCGCCCGCAGGCGCGCCGCGCCCAGTCCCGTCCAGAGCGTGAAGAAGGCGGCCGGCGCGAAACCCAGGATCAGCAGCAGGCTCATGTCACGGACTGCAGGCGACAGGCCCTGGCCCGCCACGTCCAGCACCATGGGCCAGGCCAGCCCCAGCAGCACGGCAACCAGGGCGCCCAGCGCCCAGGTCCAGGCCTGCAGTTCTCCCAGGAACCGGCCGTGCGCGGCGGACTCGCCCTGGCGGCTGCGCACCAGGGACGGGATCAGCACCACGGAGCAGGCGCCGACCAGCGTCACCGGCAGCCAGTTGGCGATCGTCAGGGTGAACTGGTAGGCGTCCACGGCGTCGCTGACGCCGTAGCGGTACGCCACCGCCATTTCCTTGACCGCGCCCACGGCCTTGCCCATCAGCAGGAAGAAGGCCACGCGGGCCGCCCCCAGTGCGATGCGGCGGTGATCGGCGTGCAAGCCCGCCAGCCGGCGCTTCAGCGGCGCGATCACGTCAACCAGCCCTCACGCGTCGGACCCGCACGCCACGGTCAGCTCAGGAACTGAACGTACCAGGGCATGGCGACCTCCAGGCCCCGCAGGATGTCGAACTGCGGCTCGTAGCCCAGCAGGCCGCGCGCCTTGGCGATATCGGCCTGGGAATGGCGCACGTCGCCCGCGCGGAAGTCGGCGTGACGCGGCGCGCGCGCGTAGGCCACGCCGTTGCGTCCGAGGACGTCGCGCAGGTGCCCGAACAATTCGTTCAGCGAGGTGCGGGCGTTGAAGGCGACGTTGTAGACCTGGTTGACCCCTTCGGGGCCGGCCAGGGACGCCAGTATGTTGGCCTGGACGACGTTGTCGATGTAGCAGAAATCGCGGCTGGTCTCGCCGTCGCCGTTGATCACGACCTCCTGGTCGCGGATCATGGACGACACCCACTTCGGGATCACGGCCGCATAAGCCCCATCCGGATCCTGGCGCTGGCCGAAGACGTTGAAATAGCGCAGGCCGACGGCCTTGAAACCGTAGGCGCGGGCGAAGACATCGGCGTACAGCTCATTGACGTACTTGGTGACCGCGTAGGGCGACAGCGGCTTGCCGATCAGATCCTCGACCTTGGGCAGGCCGGGATGATCGCCGTAGGTGGAGCTGGAGGCCGCGTAGACGAAGGATTCGACCTGGGCGTCGCGCGCGGCCACCAGCATGTTGAGCTGGCCGCCGACGTTGACCGCGTTCGTGGTGATCGGATCGTTCAGCGAGCGCGGCACCGATCCCAGCGCCGCCTGGTGCAGCACGTGACGCACGCCCTTGACCGCCTGGCCGCAGGTGTCCAGGTCCCGGATGTCACCCTCGATGAAGCGGAAGCGCGCCCACTGCGCGGGTCCGACGCGGGATTCGACCTCGTCCAGATTCCTCTGGTAGCCGGTGGAAAAATTGTCCAGGCCGACGACAGTCTGGTCCAGTCCCAGCAGGGTTTCCAACAGGTTGGAGCCGATGAAGCCGGCGCAGCCCGTCACCAGCCAGGTGCGGGGCCGCGCCCGCAGTTCGGCCCGGACGGATTCATAGCGGGAAGTCATGCCGGAGCCTCAGAGACGCAGGTCGGACTCGCCGGCGGCGAGCACGTATTTCAGGTCGTACAGCACATGTTCGGGTTTGCCCAGCGCGCGCAGCGCGGCGGCCCCCATGGCGGCGAACTGCTCGTGGGCCACCGCCAGGATGATGCCGTCATAGGCGCCCACGGCCGGCTTGGCGACCGGCGTCAGGCCGTATTCGTGCTGCGCCTCGGCCGCGTCGACCCAGGGATCATAGACGTCCACGTCGATGCTGTATTCGCCCAGTTCGCGCACGATGTCCACCACGCGGGTATTGCGCAGATCGGGACAGTTTTCCTTGAAGGTCAGGCCCATCACCAGCACGCGCGAGCCCTGCACCTGGATGCGGCGCTTGGTCATGGCCTTGACCAGTTGGGACACCACGTAGCCACCCATGGAATCGTTCAGGCGGCGGCCGGCCAGGATGATTTCCGGGTGATAGCCGATGGACTGCGCCTTGTGGGTCAGATAGTACGGATCGACGCCGATGCAGTGCCCGCCCACCAGGCCCGGCCGGAAAGGCAGGAAGTTCCACTTGGTGCCCGCGGCCTGGAGCACGTCCAGCGTGTCGATGCCGAGGCGGTTGAAGATCAGGGCCAGTTCGTTGATCAGGGCGATATTCACGTCGCGCTGGGTGTTCTCGATGACCTTGGCGGCCTCGGCGACCTTGATCGAGGGCGCCTTGTGCGTGCCCGCCGTGATGATCTGGCGGTACAGTTCGTCGACCAGGTCGGCGACCTCGGGCGTGGAGCCCGAAGTGACCTTGCGGATGGTGGAGACGCGGTGCTGCTTGTCACCCGGATTGATGCGTTCGGGGCTGTAGCCCGCGTAGAAATCGACGTTGAACTTCAGGCCGGAAATGCGTTCCAGCACCGGCACGCAGACCTCTTCCGTCGCGCCGGGATAGACCGTGGATTCGTAGATGACGATGTCGCCGCGCTTGAGGATGCGGCCGATGGTCTCGCTGGCGCGCTCCAGGGGCGTCAGGTCCGGCTGCTTGTACTCGTCGATGGGCGTGGGGACGGTGACGATGAACACGTTGGCGGCGGCCAGCTCGGCGGGGTCGGACGAATAGCTCAGATGCTTCGCCTGGGCAAGTTCCGGACCGTCGACTTCCAGCGTATGGTCGCGCCCGGCGCGCAATTCATCGATGCGCCGCGTGTTGATGTCGAAGCCCAGCACGTCACGGTGCTTGCCGAATTCGACCGCCAGCGGCAGGCCCACGTATCCCAGACCGACGACGGCCAGGCGCACGTCCTGAATGTTCATTTGGTTCTCCCCGGCATCAGCGCCGATTTGACAGGATGGAATTTTAATCTCGCCGTCCGCTGCGGCCCAAGGAAGGCAGCAGCAGCCAGCGCGGCCGCCGCCAGGTGACGAGGCGGATATACAGCCAGATGTAGGCCCCGGCGAAAACGCCCATGCTGAGACACAGCATCCAGGCGTTGTCCCACCAGAGCGTGGCGGGAACCAGCCCGATCAGGGCCAGCACCCACAGATAGGGCGAGGTCATGGCGTTGCACAGCGCCGGCAGCGCATGGCGGCGGTCGCGGCTGAAGGTGATGCGCACCAGGCGGCGGAACACCAGCTGGTGCAGATGCAGCGCGTCGGGCTGGTCGACCGGCACGCCGCGCTTGAACTTGCGGCGCCAGATGGAAAACAGGGTCTCGAAGACCGGATAGAACAGCACGGCCAGCGCATAGAAGGGCGACACACCGGGATTGCGCACGACCAGCTGCACGGCCAGTTCCGCCAGCATGAAGCCGACGAAATACGCTCCGCCGTCACCCAGGAAGACGCGGCCGAAAGGAAAATTCCAGACCAGGAAACCCAGCGTGGCCGAAGCCAGGGCCGTGGAGATGAGGAAGATGGGCATGTCCTGGACCTGCCAGGCGACCAGGGCGAGCGACACCGCCATCAGCGTGGCGATCATCCCCGCCAGGCCGTTCATGCCGTCGATGATGTTCAGCGCGTGCGTGCAGCCGCCGACCGCCACCATCGTGAACAGCAGCGAAATGATCGGCCATGCGGACAGTATCGCGTCGGCCCACGACAGCCCCACGCGCGAGACGCCGCCCAGCAGCCACCAGGCGATGGCGGCCGACACGAAGGCCGCCAGCAGACGCTTGCCGGAACCGATGTCCTTGGTGATGTCCTCCAGCAACCCGGCGACGAACACCGGCAGCGCCGACACGAACAGCGCCGGCCACAGCCAGGTCAGGGTCATGTTGCTGGGGCCCAGCACCAGCAGACCCGCCAGGCTGCCCGCCACCACCGCCAGCCCCCCCACCCGGGGCGCCGCGTGCGCGTGCATGGCCTGAGGCTTGTGCATGTCCGTGTCACCCGTCAGGCGACCGTGCCAGCGTTCCGACACGACAATGAGGCCGCCGACCATGAAGGCAACAATTCCGATGATGGGCCAGCCGAGCGTCGCGGACAGATGGGAGGCGTTCAATTCGTTGAAATCCAGCAAAAACGAAATTATCGGCCAATTTTGTAACTTGTGGTGCGGCGCAGCGGATACAGATGCAACAAAAGGGCCGCGACGGAGACAAGCGACGCCGCGACCCTGGCCGGCTGGAGGATCAGAGACCGCTCATGCACAGGTACTTCACGACCAGATAGTCATCCAGCCCGTAGTGGGAGCCCTCGCGGCCCAGACCTGATTGCTTGACCCCGCCGAAGGGCACGGCCTCGTTGGAGATCAGCCCGGTGTTGATGCCCACCATGCCGTACTCGAGCGCCTCGGCCACGCGCCACACCCGTCCGATGTCACGGCTGTAGAAATAGGCGGCCAGGCCGTATTCCGTATCGTTCGCCATGCGGATGACATCGGCCTCGTCGCTGAAGCGGAACAGCGGCGCCAGCGGGCCGAAGGTTTCCTCGCGGGCCAGCTTCATCGTGGGCAGGGCGTCGGCCAGCACCGTAGGCTCGAAGAACGTATGCCCCAGCGCGTGAGGCTGACCTCCGGCCAGGATGCGTCCGCCCTGGGCGACGGCGTCCGCGATGTGTTCC
>DISE01000071.1:1219-9246 GCA_002421865.1 Castellaniella sp. UBA6218 | reverse complement strand
GACGTGCGCGACGGCCTCAAGCCGGTGCATCGCCGCGTGCTGTTCGCGATGCACGAGTCGAACAATCACTGGAACCGCCCCTACGTGAAGTGCGCCCGGGTGGTCGGCGAGGTGATGGGCAAGTACCACCCGCACGGCGACAGCGCGATCTACGACACGCTGGTGCGCATGGCGCAGGACTTCTCCCTGCGCTACCCGCTGGTGGACGGGCAGGGCAACTTCGGCTCGATCGATGGCGACAACGCGGCGGCCATGCGTTACACCGAAGTCCGACTGTCGAAAATCGCCCACGAATTGCTGGCCGACATCGACCAGGAAACCGTGGATTTCGGCCCCAACTACGATGGCAGCGAGCAGGAGCCCCTGCTGCTGCCCTCGCGCCTGCCCAATCTGCTGGTCAACGGCAGCGCCGGGATCGCGGTGGGCATGGCGACCAATATTCCCCCGCACAACCTGTCCGAGGTCGTCGAGGGCTGCCTGTACTGCCTGCGCAATCCCGATTGCACCATCGACGAGCTCATCGAACGCATCCCCGCGCCGGACTTTCCCACCGGCGGCATCATCTACGGCATGGCCGGTGTGCGCGAAGGCTACCGCACCGGACGCGGACGGGTGGTCATGCGCGCCAAGGTCCACTTCGAGGACATGGAGCGCGGCAACCGCCAGGCCATCATCGTCGACGCCATTCCCTATCAGGTGAACAAGAAATCCCTGCAGGAGCGCATCGCCGAACTGGTCAACGAAAAGAAGATCGAGGGCATCTCCGACATCCGCGACGAATCGGACAAGGATGGCATGCGCCTGGTCATCGAACTCAAGCGTGGCGAGGTTCCCGAGGTCGTCCTGAACAACCTCTACAAGAACACCCAGCTGCAGGAAACCTTCGGCATGAACATGGTGGCCCTGGTCGATGGCCAGCCGCGCCTGCTGAACCTGAAGCAGATGGTGCAGTACTTCCTCCAGCACCGTCGTGAAGTCGTCACGCGCCGTACCATTTTCCAGTTGCGCAAGGCGCGCGAGCGGGGCCACGTGCTGGAAGGCCTGGCGGTGGCTTTGGCCAACATCGACGATTTCATCGCCATCATCAAGGCCGCGCCCACCCCGCCGGTGGCGCGCCAGGCCCTGATGGACCGCAGCTGGGATTCCTCGCTGGTGCGTGAAATGCTCGAGCGCGCCGACGCCAACATCGCTTCGGGCGGCCGCGCGGCCTATCGTCCGGAAGGTCTGGACGCGCATTTCGGCCTGCAGGCCGACGGCCAGTACCGCCTGTCGGAAGTCCAGGCCCAGGAAATCCTGAACATGCGCCTGCAGCGCCTGACCGGGCTGGANNAGGACAAGATCGTCGGCGAATACCGCGAGATCATGGACACCATCGCCGATCTGCTGGACATCCTGGCCCGTCCGGAACGGGTCACCGCGATCATCGGCGACGAGCTGCAGGCGATCCGCGTGGAATTCTCCAACGCCAGCAACGACCGGCGCCGTTCGGAAATCGAATACAACGCCACGGAACTGGAAACGGAAGATCTCATCACTCCCATGGACATGGTGGTGACCTTGTCGCGCAGCGGCTACATCAAGAGCCAGCCGCTGTCCGAATACCGCTCGCAAAAGCGCGGCGGCCGCGGCAAGCAGGCCACCGCCACCAAGGAAGACGACTGGATAGACCAGCTCTTCATCGCCAACACGCACGACTATCTGCTGTGTTTCTCCGACCGGGGCCGTGTCTACTGGCTCAAGGTCTGGGAAGTGCCCCAGGGTTCGCGCAACTCGCGCGGCCGGCCCATCGTCAACATGTTCCCGCTGGTCGACGGCGAGACCATCACGGTGGTGCTGTCGGTCAAGGCCTTCAGTGACGATCACTACGTCTTCATGGCCACCTCGCGCGGGACGGTCAAGAAAACTCCGCTGTCGGACTTCTCCAATCCCCGGAAGGCAGGCATCATCGCCGTCGGCCTGGACGAGGGCGACTTCCTGATCGGCGCCGAACTGACCGACGGCCAGCACGACGTGATGCTGTTCTCCGACGCCGGCAAGGCCGTGCGGTTCGACGAGAACGACGTGCGCCCGATGGGCCGCACGGCGCGCGGCGTGCGCGGCATGTCGCTGGAGGACGGCCAGGCCGTGATCGCCCTGCTGGTCGCGGAAGACGAGAGCCAGAGCGTGCTGACGGCCACCGAAAATGGTTACGGCAAGCGCACTTCCATCGTCGAATACACGCGTCATGGTCGCGGCACCAAGGGCATGATCGCCATTCAGACCTCGGCGCGCAACGGCAAGGTCGTCAGCGCCGTGCTGGTGCAGCCCGAGGACGAGATCATGCTCATCACCACCGGCGGCGTGCTGGTGCGCACGCGGGTCTCCGAGATCCGCGAGATGGGACGCGCCACCCAGGGGGTCACGCTGATCAACGTGGACGACGACAGCCGTCTGTCCGGCGTGCGCCGCGTGGTCGAAAGCGACGCCGACGAAACGGAAGACGAGTTGCCCGGCGCCGCCGTGGATTCACCGGATGGCGGATCCGCTCCGGCGACCGATGACAAAGCCGGTTTGTCCACAGACGAGGATCAAGCATGAACCGCCCCTGGAATTTCGCCGCGGGTCCATCCACCCTTCCCCTCGAAGTCCTGCAGCAGGCCGCCGCTGAAATGTGCGACTGGGGCGGCAGCGGTACCTCGGTCATGGAAATGAGCCATCGCGGCAAGCACTACAGTCGCATCCGAGACGAGGCCGAGGCCGATCTGCGCACCCTGTTGTCGGTGCCGGACGACTTCGAGGTGCTCTTCATGCAGGGCGGCGCTTCGGCCCAGAATGCCATCGTGCCGCTGAACCTGATCGGCCGCGCCGGCCTGGGCCGGGCGGACTATGTGCTGAGCGGCCACTGGGCGCGCAAGTCCTTCAACGAGGCCGCGCGCTACGGCGACATCGCCGTCGCTGCCACGGCTGAATCCGGCGGCGTGATCGACGGCCGTTCCTACGGTCCCTGGTGCTGGCTGCCCGACCACGCCGAATGGCGGGTCCGCCGCGACGCGGCCTACCTGCACCTGTGCGCCAACGAGACCATCGGCGGGGTCGAGCAGGCCGACATGCCCGACATGGCCGCCCTCGGGGCGCCCGACGTGCCGCTGGTGGCCGACATGTCGTCCAACATCCTGTCCCGGCCCATCGATTTCTCGCGGGTGGGCATGGTCTACGCCGGGGCGCAGAAGAACGCCGGCCCGGCCGGCGTGACGCTGACCTTCGTGCGCAAGGATCTGATCGGCCATGCGCTGCCGCACTGCCCCTCGGTCTTCGAGTACGCCAACGTGGCCGGCGCCCAGTCCATGTTCAATACGCCGCCCACCTATGCGATCTACGTGGCGGGGCTGGTCTTCAAGTGGCTGCTGCGCCAGGGCGGGGTGGCGGCGATGGACGCCGCCAGCGAACGCAAGTCGCGCGCCCTGTACGATTATCTCGATGGCTCGTCCCTGTACGAAAACCGTATCGCCCCGGCGTGCCGCTCGCGCATGAACATCCCGTTCTTTCTGCGCGACGAGTCGCTGAACGCCGCCTTCCTGGCCGAGTCCGAGGCCGCCGGGCTGCTGGCGCTGAAGGGCCACAAGGCCGTGGGCGGCATGCGGGCGTCGCTGTACAACGCCATGCCCATGGAAGGCGTGCAGGCCCTGATCGATTTCCTCAAGGACTTCGAGGCCCGCCATGGCGGATGACACCCTCCAGTCGCGGCTGGAACCCCTGCGCGAGCGGATCGACGCGCTGGATACGCGTATCCTGGACCTGCTCAACCAGCGCGCCCAGGCGGCCCTGGAAGTCGGCGAGGTCAAGAAAGCCTTCGACGCCGCCGGTCCGATCCTCAAGCCCGAGCGCGAAGCCCTGATCATCCGGCGTCTTCAGTCGGACAATCCCGGGCCGATCCCCGAAGAGGCCGTCGGCGCCATCTGGCGCCAGATCATCTCCACTTGCCGGGGCCTGGAAAGCGTGCTGACCGCCGCCTTCCTGGGGCCGCAGGGCTCGTTTTCCGAGCAGGCGGCCTACGAGCATTTCGGCCATGCCATCAACGGTCTGCGCTGCGAATCCTTCGACGAAGTCTTCCGTGCCGTCGAAGCCGGCCAGGCGGACGTCGGCATGGTTCCGGTGGAAAACTCCACCGAAGGCGCCGTCAACCGCAGCCTTGACCTGCTGCTGAATTCCTCGCTGAAGGTTCTGGGCGAGCGCACCATCCGCATTCACCACAATCTGCTCACACTGACGGGCGGGCTCGAAGGCGTCACCCGGGTGCTGGGTCATCCCCAGGCCCTGGCCCAGTGCCAGGCCTGGCTCAGCCGCAATCATCCCGGGCTGGAACGCCTGCCTGTGGCCAGCAACGCCCAGGCGGCGCGCATGGCCTCGGAAGACCCCGCCTGCGCGGCGATCGCCGGTGACGCGGCCGCCGCCGCCTGGGGGCTGAGCGCCGTGGCCAGCGGAATCCAGGACGACCCACAGAACCAGACCCGTTTCGTGGCCGTCGGACCGCGCGACGCCGGTCCCACCGGTCGCGACAAGACCAGCCTGGTGCTGGCGGTGCCGAACCGCGCCGGCGCGGTCTACGACATGCTGGCGCCGCTGTCGCGGCACGGCGTGTCCATGACGCGCCTGGAGTCACGGCCCGCCCGCACCGGGCAATGGGAATACTATTTCTACGTCGATCTGCTGGGCCACCGGGACGATGAGCCCGTCGCCCAGGCCCTGGCCGAACTGCGTCAGCAGGTCGCCTTCTTCAAGGTGCTGGGATCCTATCCCCGGCAATGAGGTCCGTTTCCATGACAGACATTCCGGCGCCCGCCCACATCCGGGCCATCGCCCCCTACCAGGCCGGCAAACCGATCGAGGAACTCGCCCGTGAATATGGCCTGGATCCCGAGGGCATCATCAAGCTGGCTTCCAACGAGAATCCGCTGGGCTGCTCCGATCGCGTGCGCGCCGCGCTTGCCGAGGCCGCCGGTGCGCTCCACGGCCGCTACCCGGACGCCAATGGCTTCGACCTGAAGGCGGTCCTCGCGGCGCGCCACGGTGTGCAGGCGAACTGGATCACACTGGGCAACGGGTCCAACGACCTGCTGGAACTCGCTTCCCTGGCGCTGCTGGACGAAGGCACGTCGGCCGTCTATGCACAGCACGCCTTCGTGGTCTACCGCCTCAGCACCCAGGCCCGGGGTGCCCGCCACCTGATGGTGCCGGCGCGCGACTACGGCCACGATCTGGACGCCATGCTGGCGGCCATCGCCGACGATACGCGGCTGGTGTTCATCGCCAATCCGAACAATCCCACCGGCACTCATCTGTCGGGCCCTCGCGTGCGAGCCTTTCTGGAATCCGTCCGGGCCCGGCACGGGGACCGCGTCGCCGTACTGCTTGACGAGGCCTACGACGAATATCTGGACCCCGAAGAGCGCGCGGACAGCACGCAATGGGTGCGCGAATTCCCCAATCTGATCGTCACTCGCACTTTTTCCAAGGCCTATGGCCTGGCCGGGCTGCGGGTCGGGTATGCGCTGGCGCAGCCGGCGCTCACGGACTTGCTCAACCGGGTGCGCCAGCCCTTCAACGTCAATGTCCTGGCCCAGGTCGCCGCGCGTGTCGCCCTGGACGACACCGACTTCCTGGCCCGGACCTATGCCCTGAACCGGGCCGGCCGGGTGCAACTGCAGGACGGTTTCGCCGCCCTGGGCCTGGATTTCGTGCCCAGTCACACGAATTTCGTGCTGGTGCGTGTGGGCGACGCCGCGCGCGTGAACGGCGAACTCTTGCGCCGGGGCGTCATCGTGCGGCCCGTGGCCGGCGACGGCTTGCCCGAACACCTCCGGGTCAGCATCGGCCTGCCCGAGGAAAACGCCCGCCTCCTCGAAGCCTTGAAGGCCGTTCTGCAAGGATGAGCGAGCCGGGATCTCCATTGGTCCAGGTCCTGGCCGTCGTCGGCACGGGGCTGATCGGCGGTTCGTTCGCCGCGGCCCTGCGCCGGGTGGGGCAGGCGGGCAGGGTACTGGGAGTCGGCCGCAATCCAGTTTCGCTGCAACGCGCGCGCGAACTGGGCCTGATCGACGAGATCGCCGATCTCGACCGTGCGGCGGCCGAGGCCGACTTGATTTTCCTGGCCACGCCGGTGGGCGCCATGGCGCCGATCCTGCGGGATCTGGCGCCGCGGCTGCGGCCCGGAACCCTGGTCACGGACGCCGGCAGCACCAAGGCCGATGTGGCCGCGCTGGCACATGAGATCCTGGGCGACCGTTGCACGCAGTTCATCCCCGGCCACCCCATCGCGGGATCGGAGATGACCGGACCCGAGGCGGCCGACCCCATGCTTTATCACGGCCGCAAGGTCGTGCTGACCCCGCTCGAGGATACTCCCGGCCTGCTGCAGCATCGCCTGATCCGGATATGGGAAGCCTGCGGCGCGCGCATTTCGCTGATGACGCCCGAGGCCCACGACCGGGCGCTGGCGGCCGTCAGCCACGTGCCGCATTTCCTGGCGGCCGCCTACATGGCCGGGGTCGTCCGGGCCGATGACGCCGATACGCGTCTGAACCTGGCCGGCACGGGGTTCAGGGACTTCACCCGGATCGCGGCGGGCTCCGCCGAAGTCTGGCGCGACATTTTTCTTTCCAACCGGGCGGCGGTGCTGCGCGAACTGGACGATTTCGACCAGGCGCTGCGGCTGATGCGGGCGACCCTCGAAGGCGATCCCGACCCTGCCGCGCTCGAAGCGCTGCTCGAACAGGCGGCGCTTGCCCGCCGATTCTGGGGCGGCAGGAGTCAGATGTAATGAACACGACCGCCGCCGACGCGCGCGAACCGTCCCTGCGCCTGGAACCGGCCGCGCATGCGCGCGGCACGGTGACGTTGCCAGGCTCCAAAAGCATTTCGAACCGGGCGCTGTTGCTGGCGGCGCTGTCCGAAGGAACGACCGAGCTGGACGGCTTGCTGGATTCCGACGACACGCGGGTCATGCGCGCGGCTTTGCAGGCCCTGGGCCTGGATCTGCGCGAGGCCGGCGCGGGCCGGGTGAGCCTGGACGGCGCCGCCGACTGGCCGCAAAAACGTGCCGACCTGTTTCTGGGCAACGCGGGCACGGCCTTCCGGCCGCTGACGGCCGTCCTGGCGATGATGGGTGGCGAGTATCGGCTGTCCGGCGTGCCGCGCATGCACGAACGGCCCATCGGAGACCTGGTCGATGCCTTGCGCGGCCTGGGCTGCGAAATCGCGTATGAAGATCGGGACGGCTATCCGCCGTTGCGCATCGGCGGAGGATGCCTGGATGCGAGCCGGCCTGTCCGGGTGCGCGGGTCCGTGTCCAGCCAGTTCCTGACGGCGCTGTTGATGGCCGCGCCGGTCGCCGCCCGGCGTGCCGGCCGCGATGTGGTCATCGAGCTGGACGGTCCGCTGATCTCCAGACCGTACATCCTGATCACGCTGAACCTGATGGAACGTTTCGGCGTCCGGGTGCGGCGCGAGGGCTGGGAACGCTTCACCATCCCCGCCGACGCGCGCTACCGCGCCCCGGGGCGCTACCGTGTCGAAGGCGACGCCTCGTCCGCCTCGTACTTCCTGGGGTTGGGCGCCATCGCGGGCGGCCCGATCCGCATCGAAGGCGTCGGCGGCGACAGCATCCAGGGCGACGTGGCCTTCGCCGAAGTGGTCGAGGCCATGGGCGCCCGGGTGGAACGCGAGGCCGGCGCCCTGGTGGTGCGGGGCCGCGTGGTGGCCGAGGGCGAGCGGCTCAGGGCCTTCGACCGGGACTTCAACCTGATTCCCGACGCCGCCATGACCGCCGCCGTGCTGGCCTTGTACGCCGACGGCCCCTGCCGGCTGCGCAACATCGCCAGTTGGCGGGTCAAGGAAACGGACCGCATCGACGCCATGCATGCCGAACTCGCCCGCCTGGGGGCGCGCGTGGAATCCGACGCCGACAGCCTGACCGTGCACCCCCTGCCGGCCGGCGGCTGGCGCGCCGCCGAAATCCGCACCTATGACGACCATCGCATGGCGATGTGCTT
>DISE01000071.1:0-1140 GCA_002421865.1 Castellaniella sp. UBA6218 | reverse complement strand
CATCGACGGCCCGACGGCCTCGGGCAAGGGTACGATCGCCCAGCGGGTGGCCCGTGCCCTGGGCTGGCACGCGCTGGACAGCGGCGCGCTTTACCGCCTGACCGCCCTGGCGGTGTTGCGCGAGGGGGGCGACGGAACCGACGAGGCTCAGGCGGCCAGACTGGCGCGCCACCTGGACGTGCGCTTCGAAGGGGATGCCATCCTCGTGGACGGCGAGGATGTCGGCGGTCTGATCCGGCGGGAAGAGGTCGGCAATCTGGCCTCGCGCGTGGCCGCCTGGCCGACAGTGCGCGAGGCGCTGCTGACGCGACAGCGGGACTTTTGCCGGGCGCCGGGACTGGTGGCCGACGGACGCGACATGGGCACCGTGGTGTTCCCCGACGCCCCCCTGAAAATCTTTCTCGACGCGGATGTCGAAGTGCGGGCGCGGCGGCGCCATAAGCAGTTGAAGGACAAGGGTTTTTCTGCTAACCTAGACGACCTTTTGCAAGACCTGCGGGCGCGCGATGCGCGAGACCGGGGCCGGGCGCATGCGCCGCTTGTCGCGGCGGCGGATGCGGTCACCGTGGATTCGTCCCATCAGGGGATCGATGACGTGGTGCGACAAGTGCTGGATCTCTGGTCCGCACACGGGCCCGCCTGACGGGGCGCCGATTCCGGCGTCTCTTTCGGACGGGATGTTTCTTCACTCCGCCGGGCATTTTGCCTGGCGTGTCATGATTGCCCCTCGGGGCGTATGGATCTATCGTTCATGTCCACCCTTACCACTGAAGCCGCCCTGGGCGGCGAAAGCTTCGCTGATCTGTTTGCCGCCAGCATCAAAGATCAGAACATGCGCTCCGGCGAGGTCATCTCCGCCGAAGTCGTGCGCGTCGACCACAATTTCGTCGTGGTCAACGCCGGCCTCAAGTCCGAAGCTTACATCCCCCTCGAAGAATTCCTGAACGACCAGGGCGACCTGGAAGTGCAAGGCGGCGATTTCGTCTCCGTCGCCATTGATTCCCTGGAAAACGGCTACGGCGACACCATTCTGTCGCGCGACCGCGCCAAGCGCCTGTCGGCCTGGCTGCAACTGGAACAGGCACTGGAATCCGGTGAGCTGGTCAACGGCACCATCACCGGCAAGGTCAAGGGCGGCCT
>DISE01000061.1 GCA_002421865.1 Castellaniella sp. UBA6218 | reverse complement strand
GGTGATCTTCATCATCACGGCGCCCCTGCTCAGCCATTCGATCCGCATCAACGTCCCCCAGGTGACCGCCCAGCCCGTGGCGCAGAAACCCGTGGTGATCGATCTGGCGATCGACGCCTCCGGCGCGCTGTTCTGGAACGAGCAGCCGATCGTGGAGGAAGACCTGGCCGCCCGTTTCGCCGGCGAGGCCGGGGCCGATCCGCAGCCCGAGATCCGCATCCGCGCCGACGTCGACACCCGTTACGGCCTGTTGGCGCGGGTCATGGGCGCGGCCCGCCAGGCCGGCATGAAGCGTCTGGGTTTCGTCACCACGCCGGGACAGGCCGCCCGGGGAGCCGTCGCGCCGGGGGGCGAAGGCGCCGTCGCGGCGCCCGCCGCGGACAAGGCGGCTCCGGCGCACGCGGCCGGTGGCTGAGCGCGCGTTCAAGCTGTCGTCAGCTATGTAACCCCGATCCTTCGATAGTGACGCGGCGTGACCGCTTCAGGCTAGAATCACCTTCATGAGAGTCCTGGTCATCGAAGACGACGCCACCCTCGGACACGCCCTGCAGGAATTTCTGGGCGGTCAGGGCTATGCCGTCGATTGGTTGCAGTCCGGCGACCGCGTCGAAGGCGCGCTCGCCGGGCAGATCTACGATCTGCTGCTGCTGGATCTGAACCTGCCCGGCCTGGGGGGGCTGGAAGTGCTGCGCAGGCTGCGCGAAGGCGGTTCCCAAGTCCCGGTGCTGATCCTCACGGCACGCGACGGCCTGGATGACCGCGTCGCGGGGCTGGACGCCGGCGCCGACGACTACGTCACCAAACCCTTCGAACTGCCTGAACTGGCCGCGCGGGTGCGGGCGCTTGCCCGGCGGCATGCGGGCCAGGCCCAGACCATCCTGGAATGCGGTCCTTTGTCCTTCGACACGGTGGGTCGCCAGATCCGGGTGGACGGCAAGCGCCTGGCGCTGTCGGTGCGCGAATTGTCCGTGCTGGAAATGCTGATGGCGCGCCCCGGCCGGGTGGTGACCAAGCAGCAGATCGTCAATTCCCTGTCGGCCTGGGATGCGGATTTCAGCGAGAACGCGGTCGAAGTCTATGTCTATCGCTTGCGCAAGCGGCTCGATGGCACCGGGACCAGCATCCAGACGGTGCGCGGTTTCGGCTATCTGCTCGACGTCGAACGTGCCGCCTGAACCCACCGCCGGTCCACGGCCTGATCCCGGGGCGCGGAGCCTGGTCGAGCGCCTGATCCCCAAGGACTCGCTCGCCCGCCGTCTGGTGCGCCGGCTGCTGCCGGCCTTTTTCATTCTGGTGGCCATCGATCTGCTGGCCACCTGGTTCATGACAGGCGTGATCCGTCCCCAGCCGTGGCTGTTGCGTGACCTGTTCTGGGTCATGATGCTGACCCAGGGTCTGCTGGTGGCGCTGTTCGTCTGGGTGCTGATTTCCGGGATCCGTTTCGAGCTGGCCTCCATCAACCGGCTGGCCGACGACATCCGCCAGCGTTCCATCGAAGACCTGCAGCCGCTCGATCTGGCTGGTCTGCCCACCGAGATCGCGCCGCTGGTCCTGCATTTCAACGACCTGCTCCTGCGCCTGGATGATTCGGTCCAGGCGCAGCGCCGGTTCATCGGCCATGCGGCACACCAGTTGCGTACCCCCCTGGCCGGCCTGAAGGTCGAGTCCGAGCTCATGCTCGGCCAGGAACTGCCCGAGGACATCCGTGTGCGTGCGGGCCGCATCAAGTCCGTGACGGATCACATGATCCGCATGGGCCAGCAGTTGCTGGTGCTGGCGCGCGCCGAGCACGCGGCCCGGCCTCAGGACAGCTTCGTGCGCCTGGATCTGTGCGAATGGATGCGCCAGACGGGCGCGGAATGGCTGGGACGCGCGCACGACCGTTCCGTCGATCTGCAACTGGTGGCGCCCGACGCCGCGGTCTGGGTGGACGGCGATCCGGTGCTGCTGCAGGAACTGCTGGGCAATCTGATCGACAATGCCTTGCGCTACGGCCAGGGCGCGAGCCGCATCGTGCTGCGCGTCATGGCCAATCCGCCCTCGTTTTCCGTCGAGGATGACGGCGCCGGCATCCGGGCCGAAGACCTGGACCGCGTCTTTGAGGCCTTCTATCGCGCGGCCGATGCGGGCCGCGGCGGCTCCGGCCTGGGGCTGGCCATCGTGCGCGAGATCGCGCGCGCGCATGGCGCCTGGTGGAAAGTCGCCAGCCGGCCCGCGTTCCCCGGCACGCGGGTTTCCCTCGTGTTTCCCGGTCCCCGGCGCGGGGCCTGCCTCACGCGGGCCGAATAAGCGGACGGTATGAACATGCAGAAAGACAAACCGCGGGCGGCCCTGCTGATCGGTGCCCTGGGCGTGGTCTACGGGGACATCGGCACCAGTCCGCTGTACACCATCAAAGTCGCGCTGTCGGGCGCTGCCCGGCCCGACGTCGAGCATATCCTGGGAATGCTCTCGATCCTGTTCTGGATGCTCATCCTGGTGGTGTCGCTGAAATACGTGACCTGCATCCTGCGCGCCGACAACCGGGGCGAGGGCGGCACGCTGGCCCTGATGGAGCTCGCCTTGCGCGGCCGGTCCGGGAAGACCCGCTGGCGCCTGGCGCTGCTGGGGCTGATCGGCGCCAGCCTGTTCTACGGCGACAGCATGATCACGCCGGCGATTTCCGTCCTGTCCGCCGTCGAGGGCATCGGGATCGTATCCCACCGGCTGGACGCCTGGGTGGTGCCGGTCTCGGTGGTCGTGCTGCTGGCCCTGTTCATGTTCCAGTCGCGCGGCACCGGCGCCGTGGGCAAGCTCTTCGGGCCGGTGATGCTGTGCTGGTTCCTGGTGCTGGCGGGGCTGGGCGCCTGGCGGATCATCGAGCAGCCCGAAGTCCTGCGAGCGATCAACCCGGTCTGGGCCTTGCGCTTCATCGGGGACACTCCCTGGGAAACCTTCCTGGCGCTGGGCGCGCTGGTCCTGGCGCTGACCGGCGCCGAGGCACTGTACGCCGACATGGGGCATTTCGGCGCCCCGGTCATCCGCCGCGCCTGGTTCGCCCTGGTGCTGCCGGCGCTGGCCTTGTGCTATTTCGGCCAGGGCGCGCTGCTGCTCAGCGACCCGGGTGCCATCCGCAATCCCTTCTTCCTGCTGGCGCCCGACTGGGGTTTGATCCCGCTGGTGGCGCTGGCCACACTGGCCACGGTGATCGCCTCGCAGTCGGTGATCTCGGGGGCATTCTCCATGACGCGCCAGGCGGTGCAACTGGGCTACTGGCCGCGCATGGTCATCCAGCACACCTCCGCGCGCGAAGAGGGGCAGATCTACCTGCCGCGGGTGAACTGGCTGCTGCTGCTGGCCGTCCTGATCCTGACGCTGTCCTTCGGTTCCTCCGACCGTCTGGCGCATGCCTACGGCTTTGCCGTCACGGGCACGATGCTGATGACTTCGCTGCTGGCGTTCGCCGTGCTGCCCCGGGACACGCATGGCCTGCGCCGCCTGGCCTGGCTGGCACTGATCTCCCTGTTCCTGGTGATCGACGTGTTGCTGTTCTCGTCGAACACGCTCAAGCTGCATGAAGGCGGCTGGCTGCCGCTGGTGGTGGGGATCGGCCTGCTGACGCTGATGGCGACCTGGAAACAGGGCCGCCAGCGCGTGCATGAAACACTGGCGGGCGATCAGCAGCCGCTGGCCAGCTTCATGGAATCCCTGGAGGCCTACCCGCCGACCCGCGTGCCGGGCACGGCGGTATTCATGAGCATGATCGTGGGCACGGTGCCGCCCGCGTTGCTGCACAATTTGAAACACAACAAGGTGCTGCACGAACAGGCGTTGTTCCTGACGATCGAGGTCGCCGATGTGCCTTATGTGCCCTTCGACGAGCGGCTGAAGGTCGAGCGGGTCAGCCGCAGCGCCTGGCAGGCCGTGGCGCGCTGGGGATTCAAGCAGGAACCCAATGTGCCCCAGGTCGTGGAGCAGATCGGCCAGGAAGTCAAGGATCTCAACCTGGATCCCATGCAGACTTCATATTTTCTCTCGCGCCAGACCGTGATCGTGGTGCGCCGGCTGCCGTGGCACCAGAGCTGGCGGCGGCACTTGTTCGCCTTCATGGCGCGCAATGCCAGCCGCAGCACCCGGTTCTACAAGATTCCGCCCAATCGCGTCGTGGAAATGGGCATGCAGATGGAGCTCTGATCAGGAGCCGGCCGCAGGCGCCGGGATCGTGATCGTGGTTTCGCGCAGTACGCCGCCCGACTGGACCGAGCCTTGCATGCGTACATTGGCGTCATCCATCAATTTCATGCACTCCTGGCGCTGGTCGGCGGGCAGACTGTCGCAGCGTTTGCTGCGGTTGAGCGCCTCGGCCTGGGCCGAAGGCTGCGTCAGCGTGTCCTGGCGGGCGGCCTGGGCTGCGGCGCCGGCTTCCTTGAGGCAGGCCTGGACGTCGATTCCCGGCGTGTTGTGACAGCGCGCCACGTCCTGCTGATATTGGGTCTGCGCCTGCGGTCCGGCGGCCTGCGCCCCGGGGGCGAACAGGGCCGCGCAGCCCAGGCTGGTGGCCAGCAGCGCGGCGCGCAGCGGCATGTGCTTTTCTAGACGCATGATGGACTCTCCTAAAGCGTGAATTCCGGACACTTTTCCCGGCCCGGTTCAGGGGCTTGCCTGCCGCGCGTGCGATGAGCCGGATCCGCAAGCACGGGTTCTGAATCAGTGTACGGGTTTCCCCTAGATCCGATGTAACCGGATCATTCAGCCTTGTCGGGAGTGTCCGGGCCCCCGCGCTGGCGCCGACGGGCGCTCTGCATCAGCAGGATGGCCGTGACCGGAGCGGTCATGAACAGGAACAGACAGATCAGCCACTCATGGACGATGGGTCGATGCTGCAACAGGCTGGCGATCAGGGTGGCGGCCAGGGCGACGCAGAAGGTGCCCATCGTCATGCCCATGGTCGGGGCGTGCATCCGTTCGCGGAAGCTGCGCAGCCGCAGCAGCCCGAGGGATCCGGTCAGAGTCACCAGCCCGGCCAGAACGAGCAGCAGGGCGGCCGGCACGGCGGCCCACAGGGGCAGGTCGGTCATGGCTCGATCACCTCGCCGCGCAGCAGGAACTTGGCCAGGGCGGACGAGCCGACGAAGCCGAACAGCGCGATCAGCAGCGCCACATCGAAGTACAGACCGGCTTCGAAGCGCAGGCCCAGCACCAGCAGGATCAGCATGCCGTTGATGTAGAGGGTGTCCAGGGCCAGAACGCGATCCTCGGCGCCGGGGCCGCGGATCAGGCGGATGGCGGCGCAGCACAGCCCCAGGGAGAAGCACAGCAGGGCGAAGCCGCCGGCCCAGTACAGTATCGTCGCGCTCATTCGAAGATCTCCATCAGGGGGCGTTCGTAGCGGTCCTGGATCGTGCGGGTCAGGCCATCGGGGTCGCTCAGGTCCAGCACGTGCAGGGTCAGCACGTTGCGTCCGGGATCGTGCCCTGCCCAGACGGTGCCGGGCGTGAAGGTGATGATGCATGCGAGCGCCGCCAGACCGTGCGGGTCGCGGATGCGCAATGGAATGTCCAGGAGTCCGTGCCGTGCATCGGCCCGGCGGCCGCGCAGGATGATCCGTCCGACGTCGCGGTTCGAGCGGGCAATGTCCGCGGCCACGTGTCCGGCCAGGCGCACGGCGGTGAGCGGATGCGACAGTCGCGCGCGCACCGGGCGCAAGATCGGCGTCAGCAGGGCGAGCGTCAGGGCGATCGCCGTTCCCAGGATCAGATGGTCCGCCGACAGGCTGTCGTTCAGCACCAGCCAGAGGATCAGCAGCAGGCAGGCCAGTGGCAGTGCGCGGAACAGGCGTTTCATTGCGGGCCTCCGGATCCCGGCGCCGGCGCCGGGAAGTCGTGCTGATCCTGGCCCAGCACCGCCTCGACGTAGCGGTCCGGCTGATCCAGGTACCAGGCGGTGTCCTCGAGGTAGGCCATCACCGATCCGGCCCGCGCCGTCAGCAGGACGCAGGCCGACAGCAGCACCAGGATGGGGATGGCCTCGTTCAGCCGCAGGGCCGGAACATGGAGGTCTTCCGGCACCCAGAACAGGCGCACGCCGCAGCGTCCCAGGGCGATCAGCCCGGCCACGCCGGAGATCAGCATGGCCCCGACCAGCAGCCAGACGTTGACGGTGGGAGCGCCGTATTCGGCGGTGCGCAGCGCGGCCGACAGCAGCGAGAATTTCGCCACGAAGCCCGACAGCGGCGGCAGGCCGATGATCAGCAGGGCGCAGGCGAAGAAACTCAGGCCCAGGAAGGCCATGGTGGCCGGCAGCGGCACGCCTACCGCCTGACCGCTCAGGTCGGCGGCGTCGGGGTCGTCGTTCTCGAAGGCTTCCTGTGTGATGGCCAGCATGTCGGCGCCGAACGATTGGCTGCGTTCGGTGAGTTCCAGCAGCAGGAACAGGGCGCCCAGCGCCAGGACCGAGCTGAGCAGATAGTAGAGGGCCGGCCCCGTCAGGGTGGCGCCGGGCATGCCCAGGGCGGCGAACAGCGTCCCGGAGGACGTGATGATGGCGTAGGCGGCGATGCGCCGCGCCTGTATGCTGGCCAGCATGCCCAGGGTGCCGAAGGCCAGGGTGGCGATCCCGGCGGGGAACATCCAGGCGCCGCCGAAGGCCGCCGGGGCGCCCGCCGGCAGCAGCAGCGAGCCGATGCGCAGGAGGGCATAGATGCCGACCTTGGTCATGATGGCGAAGAGCGCGGCCACCGGGGCGCTTGCTTCGGAGTAGGTGTTCGGCAGCCAGAAGTTCAGCGGCCAGGCGGCGGCCTTGATCAGGAAAGCGACGCCCAGGATCGCGGCGGCACTGTCGAACAGCTGCCGGTCCGCGCCGTTCAGGGCCAGGGCGCGCACCGACAGATCGGCCAGATTCAGCGTGCCGGTCAGGCCGTAGATCAGGGCGATCGCCACCAGCAGCAGGAACGACGCGATCAGGTTGACGGCGATGTAGTGCAGGGCGGCGCCGACCCGGCGCTTGCCCGAGCCGTGCAGCATCAGGCCATAGGAGGCGGTCAGCAGGATTTCGAAGAAGACGAAAAGATTGAACAGATCGCCCGCCAGGAAGGCGCCGTTCAGACCCATCATGATCAGCAGGAACAAGGGGTGGAAGTGGCTGCCGGCGCGGTCCCAGCGGGCCGTGGCGTAGATCCAGGCGCATAGTCCCAGGACCGCGGTCAGGCCGAGCATCAGCGCGGACAGGCGATCGGCCACCAGCACGATGCCGAAGGGCGCGGGCCAGTTGCCCAGCAGATAGACGCCGATGTTGTCGGGCCAGCGGGGCGCGCCGATGCCCTGGGTGGCGCGCACCAGCATCAGGGCGGTCAGCGCCATCAGACCGAGCGCGGCCGCGCCCAGTGTCACGCGCAGCCTGCGCTGGCTGTCGCGGGTGAGCAGCATCAGCGCGCTCGCGAGCAGGGGGATCAGGACCGGCAGGACCGGCAGATGCTGCAGCCAGAAGCTCATGGGCGGTGTTCCTCGCCGTCCACGTGGTCGGTGTCGCTCATCCCGCGCGAGGCCAGCAGCACCACCAGGAACAGCGCCGTGGTGGCGAAGCCGATGACGATGGCGGTGAGCACGAGCGCCTGGGGCAGGGGGTCGGCGTAGCTTGACGGGTCGGCCCAGGCCGGATCGATGACCGGCGGGGCGTCCAATCGCAGCCTTCCCATGGCGAAGATGAACAGGTTGACCGCGTAGCCCAGCAGCGCCAGGCCCATGATGAACTGGAAGGTTCGTGGCCGCAGCAGCAGCCAGACCCCCGAACCCGCGAGCACCCCGATCGCCAGTGCCAGTATCCATTCCATGATCAGGAACCTCGTTCGGTCAGGGGAGTGCCCGCGGCTTCGACGAGCTTGCGGTGCAAACGCAGGGACTGGTGCGCCAGGGCGATGATCATCAGGATCGTCGCACCCACCACCAGCATGTACACGCCTACGTCGAACAGCAGCGCGCTGGACAGGTGCAGCGTGCCGACCAGGGGCAGGGCGAGATCCAGCGTGTGGGAAGCGAGCAGGGGCTTGCCAGCCCACCAGACCGCCATGGCGGCGGCGCCGGCCACCAGCAGGCCCAGGGCGATCCAGGCTTGCGGGCGGATCAGGGGGCGGGCCTCGACCCACAGGATGCCGCCCACCATGTATTGCAGGATGATGCCGGTGGCCATGATCAGTCCGCCGATGAAACCGCCGCCCGGCAGGTTGTGTCCGCGCAGCAGGAAATACAGCGAGATCAGGGTGGAGACCGGCAGCAGCAGCCGCACCAGGACGGCGGGCACGCGCATCGTGCCGTCGGGCAGCGGCGCTTGCAGATCGGGTTCTTCGAAGGTGGCGGGCATGCCGCCGCGATGGCGCAGCGGCGCGGCGATGGTCTCGGCGGGCGGGCGGAAACGCCGCAGCAACGCGTAGACGCTGAGGGCCACGACCCCCAGCACGGTGATTTCGCCGAAGGTGTCGAAAGCGCGGAAATCGACCAGGATCACATTGACCACGTTGGCGCCGCCGCCCAGGGGCCAGGCCTGCTGGACGAAATAGGCGGCGATGCT
The DNA here is from genome assembly GCA_002421865.1 of Castellaniella sp. UBA6218. Lineage (GTDB taxonomy): Bacteria > Pseudomonadota > Gammaproteobacteria > Burkholderiales > Burkholderiaceae_B > Castellaniella. Next base: position 1,448 of record DISE01000061.1, on the reverse strand, counting down.
GTCATGCGCCTGGGGGCGCGTCATCATGACATAGGCCAGTACCGCCATCAGGGCGCCTGCGGACGCGGCCACCAGGAAGTCGCGCCGCCTGCGCCAGCGCGTCGCCCTGGGGGTGGGTCCGGGGAATTCCTCGATGCGGGGCGGCAGCCAGCGCAGCCCCAGCAGGATGAGCACGGTGGTGACGACCTCGACCGTGAGCTGGGTCAGGGCCAGGTCCGGGGCCGACAGCCAGGCGAAGGTGACGCAGGTGGCCAGTCCGGCCGCGCCGGCCAGCATCAATGAAGCGGCGCGATGGTATTTGGCCTGGTAGGCGGCGGCCAGGGCGCAGGCGCCGCCCGCCAGCCAGATCAGCCCGAATGACCACTGTGCCGGGGTCGTGAAGGTGACGCGCGGCCACCAGCCGCCCGGCAGCAGGGGAAGCAGCGTTACCGCCCCGGTGGCCAACACCAGCAGGAACACCTGCGGCTGCAGCCGCTGGGTCTGCAGCCAGCTCAGCAGCCGGGCCGAGCCGGCGTCGATGGCCTCCAGCAGGTTTTCGAAGGTCTGTCGCCCGTCCAGCCGGTAGATCAGGGGCACCTGGCCCGGCACGCGCCGGTCGTGCGCGCGCAAGCCCAAGTACAAGCCGATGCCGGCGATCATGGCGGCCAGGCTCATGAGCAGGGGCAGGTTCAGGCCGTGCCAGACCTGGAGATCGTAGGCCGGGACGTTGTTGCCCAGCAGGGCGCGCATGACCATGGTCAGGACGGGCTGCAGAAACAGACCGGGCAGAATGCCCACGGCCAGGCAGAACAGGACCAGCACCGCGCAGGGAATCAGCATCATGCGGGGCGGATCGTGCGGTGTGCGCGGGAGGTCCGTCGCCGGGGGGCCGAAGAACACTTGCAGGATGAAGCGCAGGGAATACGCCACGCTGAGCGCGCCGGCCACCACGGCGGCGATCGGCAGGCCCCAGCGGCTGGCCCAGTGTCCGGTGACGAACACGGTTTCCGCAAAGAACATTTCCTTGGAAATGAAGCCGTTGAGCAGGGGCACGCCCGCCATGGCGGCCGCCGACACCATGGCCAGCGTCGCGGTCAACGGCATCAGGGTCCGCAGGCCGGACAGGCGCGTCAGGTCGCGGGTGCCGCTTTCATGGTCGACGATCCCGGCCGCCATGAACAGGGATGCCTTGAAGGTGGCGTGATTGATGATGTGGAAAACGGCGGCCACCAGGGCCAGGCGGCTGTTCATGCCCAGCAGCAGGGTGATCAGGCCCAGGTGGCTGATGGTGGAATAGGCCAGCACCCCTTTCATGTCGCGCTGGAACGTGGCGGCGTACGCCCCCAGCAGCAGCGAGCACAGGCCCGCGCCGCCGATGATCCAGGTCCACCAGTCGGTGCCCGAGAAGATCGGCCAGAAGCGCGCCAGCAGGAAGACGCCCGCTTTCACCATGGTGGCCGAATGCAGGT
>DISE01000054.1 GCA_002421865.1 Castellaniella sp. UBA6218 | reverse complement strand
CAAAGCCGAAGCTGTTGGACAATGCGGTCTCGATGCGAGCCTGCGGCAGGGTTTCGCGCAGGATGTTCATGCCTTCGGCCGCCGGGTCCAGCGTGTCGATGTTGGCCGATGCGGCCACGAAACCATGCTGCATCATCAACAGCGTGTAGACCGCCTCGTTCACGCCGGCCGCGCCCAGCGCGTGACCAGACAGGGATTTGGTGGAGGCGATCCAGGGCTGGTTGTCTCCGAAGACCTCGCGGATGGCCTCGAGTTCCTTGACATCGCCCACCGGCGTGCTGGTGCCGTGCGTATTGATGTAGTCCACGCGCGTGGTCACATCCGCCAGCGCCTGGCGCATGCAGCGCGCCGCGCCCTCGCCGGACGGCGCCACCATGTCATAGCCGTCGGAGGTCGCCCCGTAGCCGACGATCTCGGCCAGGATGCGGGCGCCTCGCGCCTTGGCGTGCTCGTATTCTTCCACCACAAGGATGCCGCCACCGCCGGAAATGACGAAGCCGTCGCGGTCGGCGTCATAGGTGCGCGAAGCGCGTTCCGGTGTGTCGTTGTAGCGCGTGGACAGCGCGCCCATGGCATCGAACATGAACGACAGCGACCAGTGCTCTTCTTCGGCGCCTCCGGCGAACACGATGTCCTGCTTGCCCAGCTGGATCTGCTCGACCGCGTTGCCGATGCAATGCGCACTGGTGGAGCAGGCCGAGCTGATGGAATAATTCACGCCCTTGATCTGGGCGCCGGTGGCCAGGCAGGCCGACACGCCGCTGGCCATGGCTTTGGTGACCATGTAGGGACCGACGCGGCGCACGCCTTTCTCGTGCAGCGTCTGGATGCCGTCATTGATCGAGGAATGCGAAGCGCCCCCGGCGCCGACGATCAGGCCGGTGCGCGGATTGGACACTTGATCGGGCGTCAGCCCGGCGTCCTGGATGGCTTCCTGCATGGCCAGCCAGGCATAGGCATGGCCGTTGGCCATGAAGCGACCGAGTTTGCGGTCGATCAGGCCGAGCGCGTCCAGACGCACCGAACCCGCCACGTGAGAACGCAAGCCCTGCTCGGCGTATTCCGGCTGGAAGCTGATGCCGGAGCGCCCCTGGCGCAGACTGTCGAGGACCTCGGACTGGTTATTGCCCAGGCTGGACACGATGCCCATGCCGGTGACGACGACACGACGCATGATCGAACCTCCTAGAAATTGTCCGTGCGGGTGAACAGACCCACGCGCAGATCATGGGCGACGTAAATCTCGTGGCCGTCGACTTCCATGCGGGCGTCCGCGATCCCCATCACCAGCTTGCGCATCATGACGCGCTTCATGTCGATGGTATAGCGTACCAGCTTGCCGGTGGGCAGGACCTGGCCGGTGAACTTGACTTCGCCCACACCCAAGGCCCGGCCCCGGCCCTGGCCGCCGCAGCAGCCCAGAAAGAAGCCCACCAGTTGCCACATGGCGTCCAGCCCCAGGCAACCCGGCATGACCGGATCTCCCTGGAAATGGCAGCCAAAGAACCACAGGTCGGGACGGATGTCGAGCTCGGCCACGATCTGGCCCTTGTCGTGCGCGCCGCCCTTGTCATCGATATGCGTGATCCGGTCGAGCATCAACATGGGCGGCAACGGCAGTTGGGCATTGCCGGGCCCGAAGAGTTCGCCGCGCCCGCACGCCAGCAGTTCGTCGTAGCTATAGCTGTTCTTTTGCATGATTTCCGTCTGAGATTCCCGGCTCGGCGGCCATTCCGGGCGCAAGGCGCCCTACAAACTAGGTAAGCTTGCTAGTATAACCCGATATATTTTCAGCCAACGACGCGCCCGCGATGGGGTTACTGGCCATCGAACCACACCGTCACCGTGCCCCGGACGAACAGGGGCGGGTGATCGTTGCCCCACTCCTTGACCCGATGCACCAGCAGCAGCGGTCCATGGGCCGCGCGCCCGTCAAACGCATGCGTTTCGACGCTGCGCCCCCGCAGCGGCACGCACGGCCCCTGTTCCGACCCCCAGCACAAGCGGGTGGCGACCTGGGCGGAACTGTCGAAATCCCGCGAGGCATAGACCCGGGTGATGCGGGCGGACGCCGGCACCTCCGGATCCTGGGTGCCGGGCTCATAGGAGACCGTCACCGCCCGGTCCTGCGCCTGCAGGCCCTGGCTGACCCGGTCCCGCGTCCAGGCCTGTCCGCCGCCAGCCCAGGCGGCGCCAGCAGCCAGGATCAGCGTGGCTACGGCGGCGCCGCGCGAAACCCGGGGCGCATCCATCATTCCTGCGGCAAGGCGGGTACGGCGCCCGGCCCGCTCAACTGGAAGACCCCGACGGCCCGGCTCAGGCCGTTCATCTGGTCGTTCAAGGCATGGGCGGCCGAGCCCGCTTCGACCACCAGGGCGGCGTTCTGCTGGGTCACCTGATCCATCTGGCCGATGGCCAGGTTGATCTGCTCGATGCCAGAAGCCTGCTCGCGGCTTGCCAGCGTGATTTCGGACATGATGTCAGCCACACGCCGCACGCTGGAGACGACCTCGGTCATGGTCTGCCCGGCGCCCTCGGCCAGTTCGGCGCCGGCCTGGATCCTCTGCACGGTGGAATCGATGAGGCCGCGGATTTCCTTGGCGGCGTTCGAGGACCGCTGGGCCAGCGCGCGGACCTCGGAGGCCACCACCGCGAAACCCTTGCCCTGCTCGCCCGCCCGGGCGGCCTCGACCGCCGCGTTCAGGGCCAGGATGTTGGTCTGAAAAGCGATGCTGTCGATCACGCCGACGATATCCGACATCTGGCGCGTCGAAGCGTTGACCTCGCCCATGGTTTCGACCACTCGGGACACGGTCTGGCCGCCCCGCGAGGCGACGTCCGAAGCCGTGGCCGCCAGCGTGTTGGCCTGCTGGGCGTTGGCCGCGTTATGGCCCACTGTGCTGGTGATCTGTTCCATGCTGGCGGCGGTCTCCTGCAGCGAAGCAGCCTGCTGTTCGGTGCGCGCCGACAGTTCCAGGTTGCCGTGGACGATCTGGCCGACGGACTGGCCGATCCACTCGGTTCCCTGGCGGACCTGGGCCACGGCCTGGGCGATGCCGTCTCGCATGAGCCGCATGGCGTGCATCAGGCTGGCCTCATCGCCCGGACGCACCGGAATGTCCACACGCAGATCGCCTTGCGACATGCGGTCGGCGATCCGGATGACGGCATCGGGCTCGCCCCCCAGCTGCCGCACCAGGCGGCGCGACAGGACCCTGCCCAGGATCAGCAGGATCAGCGCCAGGATGGCCGCCGCCAGCGCGAAGTCGCCGGCCTGCCCCCAGACGACGGCGTCAACCGTGTCCAGGTAGACGCCCGACCCCAGGATCCAGCCCCAGGGCGTGAACGCCTTGACGTAGGAAACCTTCTGCACGGGCTGGTCGACGCCCGGCTTGGGCCACATGTAATAAACGTAGCCATCGTGCGTCGGGCTGGCCTTGACGGTGTCCACGAAAGCCACGAAGAGCTTCAGGCCGTTGGGATCGCGCATGCCCGACAAGTCCTTGCCTTCGAGTTCGGGCTTGATCGGGTGCATCAACATGCGTGGCGTCATGTCGTTGATCCAGAAATATTCCTGGCCGCTGTAGCGCATGCCGCGGATGGCGTCCATGGCCTGCTTCTTGGCCTGCTCTTCGGTCAGGACGCCGCTCTCGGCCTGGTGCTGATAATAGGTGATCACCCCGTAAGCCGTTTCGACGGCCTGGCGCGCGCCGATCTGGCGTTCCTGCAGCAGGGCCCCGCGCTCCATCCACAGCAAGGACGCAGTCAACACGACGATGCCGACGATCGCCACCAGCGTGAACAAAGAAAATTTGAACGCGGTCGTGCGCGTCCAGGCCCTAAATGACCGTGACATGATGTTTGCCTTTTGTTATTGTCCGCAATCCGGATGCCCCCAAGGCGCACCCCGGGACGGCCGCCAGCGGATATCAGCGCGGTCGCGAAAGCAGTATACGATTTGAACCTTTGCGCCAAGCCCTCGAAAAAAGGCCATATTTCAGGATTTCTGTCCCGCTGGTCCACGTTCATGTGCATCGCCTACCTGTCCCTGGGGGATCCTGAATGGCCCCTGTTGATCGCCGCGAATCGCGACGAGTTCCATGCGCGCCCGACCCGGGCGGCGGGCCCCTGGCCGGAAGCGCCGCGCCTGATCGCCGGATGTGACCTGCTGGGCGGCGGCACCTGGATGGGTACGACCGTCGACGGTCGCCTCGCCCTCTTGACCAACTACCGCGAGCCCGGGCATTCCGTGCCGCCCGGCGCCCCTTCGCGCGGTTTGCTGGTGCGCGACTTCCTGCTGAGCGAGGAAGACCCGGCTCCCTGGATCGCCACGGTCGCGGCCCGGGCGGACGACTGGGCGGGCTTCAACCTGATCGTGGGCGATGCGCGCCAGACCTGGTGTCTGGGCAACCGCGATCCCTCGCGCACGCCCCGCCAACTGAGCGGCGGCCGCTACGTGCTGTCGAACCACCTGCTCGACACTCCCTGGCCCAAGGCCGCACGTCTGCGTGCCGCGCTGGACGATCTGCCGCCCGCGGACTGGGCATCGGCGCCCGACAAGATCCTGGAGCGACTGCGCGACACCACACCGGCCGAGGATGCGCGACTGCCGGACACGGGCCTCCCACTGGAGCGTGAACGCCTGCTGAGCAGCCCCTTCATCATCAGTCCGGACTACGGCACCCGTTGCTCGACAGTGCTGGCCAGGGCCGCCGACGGCCGGATTTTCTTCTGCGAGCAAGGCTATGACGCGGACGGCCGGCCGCTCGAACGCCACGTCTGGCGGTTGTAAAATGCCGCTTTTCACGCCTCACAGGAAATCCCCATGAGCACCGGGCTCGCCAGCCAGATATCCGACGCCATCAAGACCGCCATGCGCGCGCATGACAGCACCCGCCTGGGCACCCTGCGGCTGCTGCAGGCCGCCATCAAGCAGAAAGCCGTGGACGAGCGCATCGAACCCGATGATGCGGCGATCCTGGCGATCATCGAAAAGCAGGTCAAGCAACGCCGCGAGTCCATCGCAGCCTTCGAATCGGCCGGCCGCACCGCCAGCGCCGACCAGGAACGCGCCGAACTGGACATTCTGCGGGAATTCCTGCCCCAGGGCGCCTCGCCCGAGGAGATCGCGGCCGCCATCGAAGCCGCGTTCGCCCAGGCCGCCGGCCAGGGTCTGCAGGGCGGCGCCGCCATGGGCGCCGTCATGGGCCAGTTGAAAAAGGCCCTGGCGGGCCGCGCCGACATGGCCGCCGTATCCGCCCAGGTCCGCGCCCGGCTGTAGCCGGACCCGCATTCAGCCGACGGCGGCCTCCGGCACCAGCGGCAAACCGTCCCAGATCCGCCTGACCAGGTCGGGATGGCGTACGAACGCCCCGCCGAAGGCGACCGCCTCGCCGCGTTCCGCCTGGACGGCGCGCAGCGCGGAATCGGGATCATAGCCCTCGCTCAGCACCAGCGCGCCGCTGAAAGCGTCCCGGATCGCCGGTGCAAGCGCATCCGGACCCTCGTGCTCACGCACGCAGATGAAGGCGACGCGCCGCTTGCCCAGTTCGCGGGCCACGTGGCGGTACAGCGCCATCGGATCGGAATCCCGCATGTCGTGGCGATCGCCACGGGGCGACAGATGCACCCCGACACGCCCAGCCCCCAAGATGCCGGCGCAAGCGTCGACGATTTCCAGCAGGAAGCGGCTGCGTTTGCACACAGAGCCGCCGTAGTCATCCTGGCGACCGTTGGAGCCGTCGTGCAGAAACTGGTCGATCAGGTACCCGTCCCCGGCATGCACCTCCACCCCGTCAAACTCCGCCTGCCAGGCGTGGCGGGCCGCCTGCTCGAAATCCGCGATCACGCGCCGGATCTCGTCGAGCCGCAGGCTGCGAGGCACGACGAAGCCCCCTGTCTGCAGAGCCGGTCCCCGGCCGCAGGCGATGGCGCTGGGCGCGACGGGCATCTCGCCGGACAGGTACTCGGGATCCGACACCCGGCCGGCATGCCATAGCGACAGTACGATGCGCCCGCCGCGCCGGTGCACGGCGTCCGTCACCGACCGCCAGGCCTGGGCCTGGGCGGAATTCCAGATGCCCGGCGCATCAGGATGCCCGATGCCCAGCGGCGACACCGAGGCCGCGCCGGCCAGGATCAGACCCGCGTCGGCGCGCTGGGCGTAGTACGCGCGCATGCCGTCGTCAGGCACGCGACGCAGCACGGACCTCGCGCATGCCGAGGGCGCCATCACGATACGGTTGGGCAGTTCGATTTCTCCCAGCCGGACCGGATCGAACAAACTTGTCATATCATGCGGGAAAAAGCGGGGCTGATTCAGCGCATTCCCTGTCGTAATTTGCTGCAACGCACCATCCAGATATCAATTTAATACAAAAAACCATCAGGGTTTTTACCAGATTTTCATCCCCCTGGCCATGGCGGAAACGCCAACCGGGACCCACACGAAGGAGCATCATGGGACAATTCGCCGTCATCGGCCTGGGCCGCTTCGGCAGTGCCACCTCTCTGGAGCTGATGCGGCTGGGCCACTCGGTCCTGGGCGTGGACGCCGATGGCCGCGTCGTGGACCAGATGGCCGACAGGCTGACCCGCGCCGCCATCGCCGACGTCACCGACCGCGACGCTCTGGCCGAACTGGGGCTGCCCGAATACGACGTGGTGCTGGTCGCCATCGGCGAAGATCTGCAGGCCAGCCTGGTCTGCACCGTGCATCTGAAATCGCTGGGCGTGAAGGTGCTGTGGGTCAAGGCCTCCTCGCGCGAGCACCACCTGATCCTGGCCAAACTGGGCGCCAGCCGCATCATCCACCCCGAAGACGAAATGGGCATCCGCATCGCCCAGGTACTCAGCTACCCCATGGTCAACGACTACATTTCCCTGGGCAACGGCGACTTCGTGGTCGAGATCGAAGCCAGCGCGCAACTGGACGGCCGCACCCTGGGCGATGCACTGACCACCAATCCCCCGGGCGCCATCCACGCACTGGCCGTCAAGCGCAGAGGCGAGACCACCGTGCACCCCACGGACCAGTTCGTGGTGCGCGCCAAGGACACGCTGATCCTGTTCGGCCCGCTGCAGGATCTGAAAACCGCCGCGCCCAAGCTGAGCTGACCGGTACATCCATGGCCCGCATCAACATCCACCCGCTGCGTGCCTACCGTCAGGCGCGCCACACCGGTCAATTGCAGGCCAGCCCGCCCGCCGTCCTGGCCGGCAGCTTCCTCTTTCTGATCCTGGCCGGAACCGCGCTGCTTTCCCTGCCGATCTCGCAACGCCAGCCCTTCGGCGTATTCGAGGCGCTGTTCTCCGCCACGTCCGCCGTCACTGTCACCGGCCTGATGGTCATTGATCCGGCAACGGACCTGAGTTTCTTCGGCCAGGCCGTCTTGTTGTCCCTGGTGCAGATCGGCGGCATCGGCTTCGTCACCTTCGCCATCATCGCCGCCCTGACGCTGGGCAGGCGCGTCAGCCTGAAATACCAGGCCCTGGCGCTGGAGGCCTTCAACCAGACCAGCGTGTCCCGCATCCGCCAGACGGCGCTGACCGTGCTGAAATTCTCCCTCGCGATCGAGGGCGCCGCCATCCTGATCCTGACCCTGTGGTGGTGGCGCCATGACAGTCTGGAGCATGCCTTCCTGCTGGCCGGATTCCATGCCGTATCGGCTTTCAACAACGCAGGCATGTCGCTCTTTCCCCGTAGCCTGGCCGGCTTCACCGGGGACCCGGTCACCACTTTCGTCATCACCGGCTGCATCATCCTCGGGGGTCTGGGCTTCAGCGTGCTGGCCGACATCCAACAAAAACGCAGCTGGGCTTCGCTGGCCTACTACACGCGGCTGATGCTGATCGGCACGCTGATCCTGAATCTGGCCGGCTTCGCACTGTTCTGGCTGATCGAGGCACGCAACCCCCACACCCTGGGCGCGCTGCCAGTCGCCAACCAGGGCCTGGCAGCCTGGACTCAGGTCATTGCGGCGCGCACGGCCGGCTTCACCAGCATGGACGTCGGCCAGTTATACGACAGTTCGCGCTTTCTGCTCACCGGCCTGATGTTCATCGGCGGCGGTTCGCTGTCCACCGCCAGCGGCATCAAACTCGCCACCTTCATCGTCCTGCTGGCGGTCGTCCGGGCCTACATCCTGCAGCGCAAGGAAGTCGTGCTGATGCATCGCGCCATCGCCCCGGAAACCATCCAGAAGGCCCTGGCCCTGATGATGGTCTCGGGCCTGCTGGTCTGCCTGGGCATTTTTCTGGTCAGCCTGTTTGAAAACCAGCCCTTCATCGCCGTGGTCATGGAGGTCATGTCGGCCTTCACCACGACCGGCATCAGCCCCGATCTGACCAGAACCCTGAGCCTGCCCAGCCAGACTGTGCTGATCCTGCTGATGTTCATCGGCCGCCTGGGGCCCCTGACCCTGGTCTACAGCCTCGGCACGCAACGCCGCAGCCGGGTGCGCTACCCCGAGACTGTCGTGCAGATCGGATGAATCGTGGCGCCCGATGTACTACTATTACTTTTTTTCAGTCCCAACCTTTCTTTAGGATCCCGTCCATGGTGATTTCCATCGCACGACAGGCGGCGCTGTGCGCCGCCCTCGGCCTTGCAGGCCTGGCCACCACGGTTTCGGCCGCCACGCTGAAAATCGGCACCGAGGGCGGCTACCCGCCCTGGAGCATGGTCGACGCCAGCGGCAAGGTCACCGGCTTCGACGCCGACGTCGGCCATGCCCTGTGCAAGAAACTCGACATGAAGTGCCGTTTCGTGGTCCAGGCTTTCGACAGCCTGATCCCCGCGCTGCAGGCGGAACGCTTCGACCTGGTGATCTCGGGCATGTCCGTCACCGCGGAACGCGCCAAGGTGATCTCTTTCAGCATTCCCTACGCCACCGAAGACTCGGCCTTCGTCCTGCCCAAGAACGACGCCCTGCTGAAGGCCGCCGATCCCAAGGCCCTGATGACAGGCCTGGCGGGCAAGACCGTCGGCGTGCAAAGCGGAACCACCCAGGGCGCCTTCCTGCAGAAATACGCCCCGGACCTGAAACTCAAGACCTACGAGACCCAGGACCAGATGCAAATGGACCTGTCGGCCGGCCGCCTGGACGCGACTTTCTCCGAAGTCACCCCGCAAAGCCAGTTCCTGGACACCGCCGGCAAGGGCAAGTTCGCTCTGGCCGACGCCGTGGTCAAAAGCAGCGCCGACCCGGAAATCCTGGGCCTGGGCATTGGGGCAGGCATCAACCAGAAGAACACCGAACTGAAGGCCAAGGTGGACAAGGCGCTGTGCGAGCTGATCGCCGACGGCACCATCAAGGCCTCCAGCACCAAGTGGTTCGGCGTCGATCTGTCCAATTACGCCGCCTGCAAGAAGTAATGCCTGACCGCGCCGCCGGTTCCCTCACGGGCCGGCGCCACTCCCCCAGGGCCGCCGGTCGCCGCGCGCCGGCACCGCTCTGGGGTTTTCAATCTACGTCATGATTCAGACCCTGCACGACATCCTGAGCGCCGGCTGGGGCGGCATGCTGCTGCGCGGCGCGGCCATGACCGTCTTCATCAGCGTGTGCGGCATCGTCCTGGGCATGGCCATCGGCATCGCCGGCGCGGCCGCCAAGACCGGCGCCAACCGTCCGGCGCGCGCGCTCGTCAGCCTGTACACCCTGATCGTGCGCAGCGTCCCCGAACTGCTCATCATCTACCTGTTGTTCTTCGGAGCCGTGCAGCCCGCCGCCGACCTGGCCGACTGGCTGGAGTGGGACGACCTGATGAGCACCGTCTTTCCGATGCTGATCGGCATCCTCGCCATCGCCCTGATCTCGGGCTCCTACAGCGTAGAAGTCTTCCGCGGCGCCTTCAAGGCCATCGACCCCGGCCAACTGGAGGCCGCCCGCGCCATCGGCATGGACCGCCGCCAGTGCCTGCGACGCATCACCCTGCCGCAGCTCTTCTGGTACGCCCTGCCCGGTGCCAACAACGTCTGGCAGGCCGCCCTGAAGGACACCGCCCTGGTCTCGCTGGTCGGGCTGGTCGAGCTGATGCGCGCCGCCGTGCTGGGCTCGGCCGCCACGCGAGCGCCCCTGGCTCTGTATCTCATGGCCGGCATCCTGTACTTCCTGATCGGCGCCTGCAGCCAGGGGCTGTTCGCCTGGGCCGAGCGCCATTTCGGGCGCGGCATGCGGGGGGCCGGACGATGATCGACCTGTTTGAAAAAGCCGTCCCGGTCCTGATCGAAGGCTTCTGGATCACCCTGCGCATCGGCCTGCTCTCCATCCTGTTCGCCTCGCTGCTGGGCCTGGGTGCGGCGCTGATGCGCACCGCGCGCCATCCTCTGGTGTCGGGCACCGCCTTCGCCTACAGCACCGTCTTTCGCGGCACGCCGCTGCTGATCCAGCTGTTTCTGCTGTACTACGGCATCGGCACCCTGGCGTTCGTGCACGACCAGCCCGCCCTGTGGTGGCTGTTTTCCGACGGCGCGCGCTGCGCCATCCTGGCGATCGCCCTGAACAGCGGCGCCTACATGAGCGAAGCCATCCGCGGCGGCCTGCAATCCGTGCCCGTCGGTCAGCTGGACGCCGCCGCATCCTGCGGCATGAGCCGCCTGCAGATATTCCGCCGCATCCGCTTCCCCCTGGCCATCCGTCAGGCCTTCCCGGCCTACAGCAACGAACTGGTGCTGGCCATCAAGGGCACGAGCCTGGCGTCCACCATCGCCGTGATGGAGCTGACCGGCTTTGCCCGCCGCCTGATGAGCCAGAGCTACCTGATCGTCGAAACCTTTGTCATCGCCGGTGTTCTGTACCTGGCCATCAACGTCACCCTGCTCGGCTGCGCCTGGCTGGTGGAGCGCAGCCTGGGGATCCGTTCGGGGGAATAGATACCGCGACCCGGTATCCAGCCACGATGAAACGCGCCGCTCCCCTCTCAGCCCCCTGCCCCTGCGGCCTTCCGGCCGCTTACGCCGATTGCTGCGGCCGCTGGCACCACGGCCCCCGGCATCTGCGAGCGCCCGATGCACAAGCCCTGATGCGTTCGCGCTACAGCGCCTACGTGCTGGACGAACTGGACTACCTGCTGCGGACCTGGCATCGGGACACCCGGCCGGCCGCGCTGGAGCCCAATGAGCCAGGAACACGCTGGCTGGGGCTTGAAGTGCGCCGCCATGACCGGATCGACGCCGATCATGAGATCGTGGAATTCGTCGCGCGGGTGCGGATTCAAGGCCGAGCCTCCAGAATCCACGAAATCAGCCGGTTCACGCGGGTGGAAGGCGTCTGGGTTTATGTGGATGGGGACATCAGGCCGGCCTGAGGCAGGACATGGAACACGCCACTCAGCCTCCGGCAACGGACGATCAAGATGCCGCGGTCAGCGTCCCGCGCATTGCCCTGGCTTTTTCCCGATAGTCGGCCGCCAACGCTTTCCGCCCGGTATTCTCGTACAACACGGCCAGGTTCTGCGCGGCCAGATAGCTGCCCCGGCCGGCCACGGATTCCGACAGATCCGGGCGTTCGCCGATCTCCAGGCACTTCAGCCAGCTGGATTCCACAATCGGCAGGAATTGGGATTCCGCTTCGGCGGGATGCCGGATCGCCCAATCCAGGAAGACGTCCGCGACACAGAAGAAATAATCGGGGGAATCGGGCCAGTTGGCGAATTCGTTTTCCGCCAGCAGGATCGCCTGCTCCAGACGGCCGGCCTGCTTCAGTGTGAACAGCGACCGCATGATCAGATCATGCCTGAACGAATCACCCTGCGAGGACCCTTCGATCGCCTGCAGAAAGTGCTCGGACGCTTCGTCGTGACGTTCGTAGATTGCCAGCTCCTTGCCCAATTGATAGAGCAAGTACGGATCCCCGGGGGATTCCTCCAGCGCCATGCGCAACAAGGCCTCGTTGCGCCCTTTCTTGGCTTCAAGGCCCTCCGGCATGTAACCGTCGTGGCCCACGCGGATATCCAGGCGCCGCCAGGGCAGTCCGGCGGTGTTGACCGCCTGCTCGTGGATCCGGCCGGCATACATCGTGCCGCGCGGCAGAATCCGGGTCACCCACTCCGTGGACTCGCGGATCGCGCCGTTCTGCATGAAGCGATTGACGATGGCGATTCGCCCCAGGAACGGCTCGGCACCAAGCCGGCGCAGTTGCTCGTGCCCCGATTCCAACCAGTTGTCGTCATCCAGGATCAGACACCAGTCACAGGAAGCATGGCTCAGCGCCGCGTTCCTCGCGGCGGAAAAGTCATCGACCCATTTGAAATGATGGACCTGGGCGCCGAAGCGCCTGGCAATCGCGACGGTGTCATCGGTCGAGCCCGTGTCCAGCACGATGATCTCGTCGACGCAGCCCTGGACGCTGGACAGGCAGCGGGCCAGCGTGGCCGCACCGTTCTTGACGATCATGACGAGGGCAATCGTTGGATCCGTCATGGAATGGGATTCATCCGTGCGCATGGGACATAGGAAATGGCTGGAGCTTACTCGATACCCGGAAAGAAAAAAACCACCAGGGAAAACCTGGTGGTTCTTGAAATCCCGGAGCGGCCGGAACCGCCCCGGACTGCGGCGTCGAATTAACGCAGCAGGGACAGCATGGTCTGCGGGACCTGGTTGGCCTGCGCCAGCACGGCGGTGCCGGCCTGTTGCAGGATCTGGGCGCGCGTCATGTTGGAGACTTCCGTCGCGTAATCCGCGTCTTCGATCCGCGAGCGCGAGGCCGACAGGTTGGTGATGGTGTTGTTCAGGTTGGAAACCGTGGATTCCAGGCGGTTCTGGTAGGTACCCAGATCGCTGCGCGCCGTGTCGACGACCTTCATGGCCGCATCGACATTATCGATCAGAGTTTGGGCGTCACCGCTGGTGGCGACCAGCGTCGTTCCGGTCGCCAACGACAGACCAGACAGCGTCGCATCCGTCGTCTTGATGGTGATCGAATCGTTAGCGGTCGTGTTCGCGCCCACTTGCAGATTGATGCTGGAAGAACCGCTCAGCAGGAAGGTTTCGTTGAACTTGGCGCCCTTGGCGACACGGTCGATTTCTTCAAGGCGGGAATTGATTTCCGCGTTGATCGAATCACGGTCGGAGGTGCCGTTCACATCGTTGGCGGCTTGCACAGCCAGCTCACGAATACGTTGCAGATTGTTATTGATTTCGTTCAGGTTGCCTTCGGCGGTCTGAGCCAGCGAGATGCCGTCGTTGGCATTGCGGGCAGCCTGGGTCATGCCGCGGATCTGGGCGGTCATGCGGTTGGCGATGGCCTGACCAGCAGCGTCATCCTTGGCGCTGTTGATGCGCAGGCCCGAGGACAGACGCTGGATCGCGGTGCCCAAGGAATTCTGGGACTTGCTCAGGTTGTTCTGGGAGACCAGAGCGAGGTAGTTGGTGTTGATAACAGCCATGAGAGACTCCTAAGAGATTCGGCGAAGGATTCGCCCTTTTTGCCCAGGATGACAAACCGAGTGACCTCCTGTTCTGCCCCGTTAACGGAGGGTCCGATGGGAACTTTAGGGCAGATTGCGAGTTTTTTTGACGAGGCGTGTCACTCACGCTCGATCACACCCAACATCCGGGTCCGGCGCTCCGACAAAGGGCCGAAAGCTTCGGACAAATGGGCGTATTTTCCTCCAGTGGCCAGCGCATCCAGGATGTCGGCCCAGTCCTGCATGAGCAAGGTCCGAGACCCGACGAAACGCGCATGATCATAGGGAGCGCGTGATGCATCCTTGCGGCGATGCGCGAGCTGCAGATCGACCAGTTTATCCGGATAGCCAAGCAGGCCGAGCAGCGTCGTGGCCGTCGCACGGAATCCATGGGCCGAGAAGCGTCCCTCGTACCCCAAGCGTCCGATGGCGTAATTGAAGCTGCTCGCCGCCAATTCCCGGTCCGGATAGCGATGATTGGGAAAAAGCGACGGACCATGGCCGGACAAGCCGCGCAAGAAACCAAGCGCCGTCAAGGCCTGTCGAGAAAGTGGCACCATGTGTGGTCGGCGCATCTTCATGCGTTCCTTCGGGATGATCCAGAGCGCATTGTCGAAATCAAACTCCTCCCAGCGAGCCCGCCGCAATTCAGAAGGTCGCACGAAGGTAAGAGCCAGCAGGCGCAGGCCGATGACGATGTCTGCGCGTCCCTGCCAATGCCCCAGGCGTCGAAAAAACTCAGGAATGTCTGCCCAGCCCAAGGGTGGATGATGCCGTACGGTCGGCCGCCTGACCAGGCCCTTCAACAGGCTGGCCGGGTTGTCCTCCCGCAACCCCTGCAAAATGGCATGGGAGAAAACTTGGGATATCCACTGCTGCACGAGGAGTGCTGCACAGTGTGCGCCACGCTCCGCAATCGGCGAAATGGTTGCGCGAATGTCTGCAGGTACGAGATCCGCGACCGCCGTATTCCCAATCGCAGGAAAGATGTCTCGCTCGAAATACCTACGAATCTGGCCTGCATAGTTTGGACTCCATTGCGGATTGGCGGCCTGCCAGGCATGAGCAACCGATTCGAAAGTGGGCAACGCAACCCCTTCGCCCGAAGCCTGCCAGAGAGGGTGAATGCCTTGACGGATCAGGCCGCGCACCCGGTCGCGCTCGCGACGCGCTTGTGCCAACGTGATGTCGGGATACCTGCCGATGGCATACACCTGGGCTTTCCCACTGAGCCGGTAACGGTAACGCCAAAGTTTGCTTCCACTGGGCTGCACAGACAAGAAAAGGCTGCCGCCGTCACGCAGTTGGTAAGGCTTGCCCGCCGCCTTGGCAGAGTCGATCGTCCGCATCGAGAGAAGATTCTGAGCCATGTGCCGCTTTTCCTGCTATGAAAGAGCACACAGATATATACACATTGCTTTTTGCCCGGATAAGCGCATTTGTACAGAATGTCTTATTTATCAATGACATGAATCGAAGCGTCGATATACACATTTATATACACACAAGCGCTTCGCAAGGTGATTTCGTCGAGCATTCTCTCAATACATTTCCCTCTCATAGAAACAAAAAGTATCTATAAATATCAATTAATTCTGGAAAATTGGCCCGGAACGATTATCAACACTAACTACCTCGCTCTGGTCTCCCAGAACAATCTGAACAAGTCGCAATCCACTCTGGGATCCGCGATCGAGCGCCTGTCCTCGGGCCTGCGCATCAACAGCGCCAAGGATGACGCCGCTGGCCAAGCCATCGCCAACCGCATGACCGCCCAGATCCGCGGTATGACCCAGGCTGCCCGCAACGCCAACGACGGCATCTCGCTGACGCAAACCGCCGAAGGCAACCTGAACGAAATCAACAACAACCTGCAGCGCATCCGCGAACTGGCCGTGCAAGCTGTCAACAGCACCAACAGCGCAACGGATCTGGCATCGATTCAGCAAGAGGTCGACGACCGCCTGGCTGAAATCACTCGGGTGGTGACCAACGCGGAATTCAACGGCACCAAACTGCTGGACGGCAGCGCCAATAATCTGGTGCTGCAAGTTGGAGCGAATGCGGCTGCCGACAACCAGATCACCGTGTCGATCGCCGATGCATCCAGTGCAGGCGCCGCTGTCACGTTGGCCGTTGGCGACGCCACCGTGCTGACCGATCTCGACACCCGTATCTCCGCTATCGATACCGCACGGAGCAATCTCGGTTCTGTGCAAAACCGCCTGACCTCGACCGTCAACAACCTGAACAACACCATCACCAACCTGTCGGCTTCGCGTTCGCGGATCGAAGACGCGGACTACGCGGTGGAAGTCTCCAACATGACGCGTGCCCAGATCTTGCAACAGGCCGGCACCGCCGTGCTGGCGCAGGCCAACCAGGTCCCGCAGACCATGCTGTCCCTGTTGCGCTAATTCACGCAACGGAACGAGGCGGCTTCCACCGCCTCATGACATGAAAAAGCCGCTGACCTTGTCGGGTCGGCGGCTTTTTCGCTCTCCAGCTGACACCGGTCCTGAACCGGGGCACTTTCAATATCGGCGCGCCTCAGCCGCCGACCGGAGCCACCCCCCAAGCCCTGGCCCACTGGTCCAGAAATTCGCCTTCCAGCATCCAGTCCCGCCGCACGGCTTCGCGCAACGCATCGCCCTGCCGCGCGGACGCATCCGGATCGGACAGATGGTCCCGGATGGCCTGCACCCAGTCCTGGTGGCGGTTGCGCACCCGCGTCACCGGCAAGTCGCACCGATAGGGTTCGATGTCCGTGCAGATGACCGGAATGCCACACGCCCCCAGTTCCAGCAGGCGCAAATTGCTCTTGCTGCGGTTGAACTGGTTCAGTTCCAGCGGCACCACCGCCAGATCCAGGTTCAGGGCGGCCAGCTTGGCCGGATACTGATCGATAAGGACACCAGGATGGAATTCGCAGGCCACGTCATCGGGCTTCATACCCATGAAGACCCACTCGACCTCGTCCTGCAGGTCCTTGACCACGGAACGGATCTCGGCCAGATCTCCGGTATGGCTGATCCCTCCAGCCCAACCCACACGCATCTTCCTGCCCATGCGGCGGCAGCCCTGGAGCGCCCCCCACCAGTCCGGTGGCAGTCCATTGAGCGCCACCCGGATATCGCCATGGAATTCCGCGTACTCCTGCGCCAGAAAAGGGGTGGAGACCACCAGCCAGTCCACCTGCTCGATGGCGCGGCGCATTTTCTTGGTCCAACCCTGGGAAACCTTCTTGCGATAGACGCTGCGGGTCGGGATATTGGGCAGATAGTCGTCGAATTCCAGGACGACCTTGGCACCGGTGATCTCGCGATAGCGCCGGATCTGGGTCAGGATGCCTTCGTTGATCCAGGCCCCTTGCAGCACGATGACATCCGGCTGAATGCGGGCCGCATCAGTAAAGTGGAAATCATGGCACTTGATGCCGCCTTCGATCCGCAACTCGCTCGACATCGCCTTGAACGGCAAAATGACCCGGTAATGGCCGCAACCGTGCCAATCCGCATGAGAGGCCAGGACCACAGGCAACGGGCGCCCCGGCAACGGCTCGTGGATGCGCGCGGCATCCTGGCTCAGATTGAAACCAGGGGAAAGCTTGCCGAAAGCGGGATGATAATAAGGATCGCGCGCCAGTTGCGGGAGCCAACGGGCGTACAGTCGATCGCGCTGCTCGTCGTCTGGACGTGCGGCGAGGCCGAACCGTTCCGTCAGCAAGCGAGTGGCCCCGCCCATATGCAACAGGCCGGTATCCGGCTCCAGCACCAGCAAATAGCCGGCCTGCGCAGCCTTCAGGGACAGGTCGGTATCCGCGTAGTAGATCGGGAAAGACTGTGCGTCGAACCCCCCCAGTTCCTGAAATACCGCCCGCCGCATCATCAGACACGATGCGCTCAGCGCACTGGTATTCTGCTGGACGATCAGACGGTACATATAGCCCTGCTTGCCGGACGATTCGCCCCGGAAAGCCGATCCGACGCTATTGTCCAGCCCAGGCACCTGGCCATATTGATCGACGCGGCCGTCCAGCAGATCCAGACGTGTGCCCGCCATGCCGACTTCCGGACGCAAGGCGAGCCGCAGCAAGCGCTCCAGCCAATCGGGCCGCGTCCCGGACGAAAATTGGATGTCGTTGTTCAGAAAAAGCAGCACTTCGCCCCGTGCCTGCCCAACGGCGAAGTTGTTCATGGCGGCGAAATCGAAGGCCTGCGGCCAGCGCAGGACACGCACCCGGTCCATCGCCATGCCCTCGAGTTTCGTCAGAAACGCGACCGCCTCTGGGTCGACGCTGCCGTTGTCCACGATCAACAGTTCATAGTTCGGATAGGCCGTGTGCTCCATCAGGCCTTCGATGCAGTCGCGCAGGATGAGAAACTGATCACGGGTCGGCACGATGATGGAGACCAGCGGCTGTTCCGGCAAGGGATATTCGACGCGGAACAATCCCAGAACAGGGCCTGGCCTGACTTCGGCATCAAGCCCCATCCGTACGAAATGGGCCTGCGTCACGGCGGGAAACCAGGCCAGTGTGCCTGCGTCGCAGACCCAATCCATCAGGCTGCGGGCGCCGTGCAGCAAAACCTCCGGCACATGCCCCACCACGGGCGGCCCGGCCTGTTCCACCATCCGCCAGATCAGGTCAATGGGCGCCAGGTCGGCCACCCGGGCATCAAGTCCGCCCACCGCCTGGATGGCGGCCGTGCTGAGCACCAGATTCCGGCCGACATAGGGGTAGCTGCGCAACAGGTCGATATTGAAGTCCGGCTTGAGCATGGGATTGGCCGAAACACCTTCTTTCAGGACGGCCTCGTCGGCGTACCAGACCAGTGGGTCCGGCATGCGCAGACGATATTCACCCATGGTCAACATGGCATGCGGCAGCAACTGATCTCCCGCATACAGTATCCACAGGAAATCGGGCATGTCACCCTGCGCGATCCGGTCCGATAATTGCTGCGACCAATGGGTATCTTCTTGCAACAGCTCGATCCTGCCACCGGCCACGGCGTCTGGAATGTTGCGGCCCAGCAGCCAGATGCCATCGGCTGGCCGTTGCTGCGCCTCCAGGCTTTCCAACGTGAGCACCAATGCTTCCAGGGCCGAGTCATCGGGCACGATCACGGCGACACCCAACGTGCCCACATCCGGATTCGCCCGCAACATAGTCTGGACCGCCAGGACGCGCGCGGCTGAAGGCGCGCGCTCGGCGAGCCACTCAGGGACCCCCCAGGGTTTCTCCGTAACCTCCCGACTGGCCAATGCCGCTTGCCGGCCCGCCTGTACACGCTCGTTGTCCGTTTCCGGGTAGCGGGCATAGAGTTTTTTATAAAGAGGCAGCAACCGGTCGCGTTCCCGTGCCAGCATGTGATCGGCACCACCCAAAACCCGCTGCCGGACTTCCGCAGTCACCTGCTCGACTCGATGAACAGGATAACGCTGGACCAGGCGCAACAGCATGTCCCAGTCCTCAAGAGCGGTCAGGCCCGTATCGAAATTTCCTACCTGGGCAATGGCGTCGCGAGGATGCGCCCAGGTGTTGACCGGAATGTAATTCTGAACAAACAGCTTGTCGCGATCAAAAGCCTCATGCGCCGTTGGAAATGACCGGCCCATTTCGATGCGCTGACCGTTTTCGAGTTTTTCCTGAACATAAACGACATCGGTATAGGCAACCGAGTCCGGATGCTGCTCGAATACCGCCGCCAAACATTGGAGGTGATCCGGGAGATAGACATCGTCATCATCCAGATAGGCGACATAACGGCCCCGCGCAAGCTTGAGGCCGGCGTTTCTCGCGGCCGACAAGCCCTGGTTCAGCCCTCTTCTGAGGTATCTCAGTGGAAATCCATGGCCCTCGACGCAATCTCCGACGGGCTCTCCAGCATCGTTGACGAGGATCACTTCGAAATCGCGAAACACCTGCGAGTCAAGGCTCTTCAGGGCATCCGCGAGCAATCCCGGTCTGTTATATGTCGTAAGGATAATGGAAAATAGTGGAATGACCTGATTCATAGCGTGCCCCTACTGCACATAATCGATACGAGCCGCGCGCCTGGAGCCATCCTCAAGCCCGGCAGATATTTTCTTCAAATAATCGTCCGGATATCTCATCGACTCGTCGATCCACACGATCGATGCCCCGCTGAGCAGTTCAACGGGCAGGCCGCATGCGCCCCCCTCGTCTGAATCCGCCTGGAAGATCGTCTCGACGACAGGCCAAGCGCGCAATGTCTTCCGCTCTATCCGCGCATCATAGGACGCTATTATGTAGACATTGAAATCCTGGAAAATCTGATTTTCCAGGTCATCGAGCACTGCGGACAGACCTTCGACATCGCCCCCGGAACGGATCACGCAGGTCAGGGCAGGCATGAAATTCGCGCCCGCCTTGCACATCAACGCTCTGAGTCTGGCGGTATCCCCATGGCCACTGAGGCCCGCACGGCACATCATGCGCGCCGCCGGGCCAAATTCCTGGAGGGACTCCAGCATGTCGGCGGCCCTCAATGCCGCAGGCCCGGAATCACCATCCGACAAACCGGGAAACAGGCGGGACACAGGATAGCGCTCGAACATGTCCATCAAGACGCGGCCCTCGAATAACTTGCTCGTCGTGCTGGACAGGCTGCCGCCATGCTGACGCCAGCGACAAAGGAACGCATCCACTTTCTTGAATTTCGCGGAATCGGCCAAACGCGTCCATATCTGATAGTCATGACATCTACGGAACGAAACATCATAGTCACCGTACCGGTCATAAAGCGCTTTTCGCACCGCGGTCCCCGGATTGGGAAGCATGTTGCCTCTGAGGAGATTCGGCAGGATATCCTGTCTGAAATAATCAGGATAATTCGTCCTGGCAGTTTTGGCTGGATTGCCATCATCGAATGCGATCAAATCTCCGTAGAACACATCCGCATCCGGCGTATCATGGATTGCCTTGCGCAGTGTGGCCAAAGCGCCCGGTTCCTGAATGTCGTCGCTATCGATCCAGACAATGAATTCCCCGCGCGCCGCGGCGAGGCCCCGATTTCTGGCAGACGCTCCTCCGCCATGATGGCCATGCAGCACTCTGACTCGGGGATCATTGAAACTCTCGGCGATCTGAAGCGAACGGTCGGTCGAACCGTCATCGGAAACGATCAGTTCGAAATCACCAAATCCCTGGGAAAGCACGGAACGCATGGCCTCTTCAAGGTACGCTTCGCGGTTGTACACCGGCATGACGACACTGAAGAAGGGTGCATCCCAGGACTTGTCTTGGCGCGGCGCCAATACGGTGTTCTTGGCCTGGGAGCCGGAAAAGATCGAGTATTTGCGATCCATCCAAAGGAGAACATCCTGAATCAGGTCATTTCTGGCATTTCCGGGGATTTCCGAATGTCCGCAGATACTCTCCACAAAATAAGCGGCCATTTCATGATAGCGGGGCGCCTCGGCTTTTCCTGTCATCCGTTCCATCGCCGTTGTCGAGCGTCCGCGAAGGAACTCGCGGCGGATATAGTGGGCATTATCCACCCTGGAAAATGGACCGTGCGCCGCCAAATGGCAAAGAAACACCACATCGCCGGAAAAAACCGGTCGAAAGTCGATATCAATGAATTTTCTCCGGATCAGCTGATTGACCGCCTCGCATCGATCGAGATTGTTCAGCAAGCGCAGGTAGCGGACCTCCGCCGTCAGCGGCTCATCGAAGACGTAATTGCCGCCATTGTATTCACCGACAATTTCCCCTGCCTCATCAATCCACCGGGTGCGGCCGTACACCAGACTCACGTCGGCAGCGGCATGCATCCGGCTCATGGCCTCTTCGAGAAAATTCGCAGAAATCTGATCGTGGCCACCCAGCCACATGAAGAACTCGGACTCCGTACAATCAAAACAATATTTGAAATTGGCTGCAGCACCGATGTTCCGATCATGACGGACATAATGAAAACGGTCATCACCCTCTATGACACTCAGACAGATTGATCCGGTGTCGTCCGTCGATGAATTATCGGCGATCAGGACACGAAAGTCCCTGTGGGTCTGATTCATCACTGACCGCAAAGTACTTTCTATATAAGCCCCCTCATTGAATACGGGAAGGCAGAGAACGAGAGGATGATTGATATGCATAAGATTATGAAATGTCTTCCGCTGAAAATCGATCAATTCTCGCAGAATATGTCCCTGGTATATACCTTTTCCGCCACATCGAAAAGTTCCTGGCTGCGGCGATTGGCGACAATGACATCCGCTTTTCTCTTGAACTCATCAAGGTCACCGATCACGGGGAAACCGTCATAAAATAGATCCTGCAGCAAGGGCTCAAATATGACAATGTTGATTCCCTTTTCCTTCAGCCTGTCCATCAGACCTCGCACACTGGATGATCTGAAATTGTCAGAACCGGATTTCATCACCAACCTGAAGATCCCCACCACATCCGGCGACCTGGACGCGATATCCCTGGCAATGAAATCCTTTCTCGTCACATTTGACTCGACAATCGCACGAATCAGATTTTGCGGAACGTCCTCATAATTCGCAAGAAGCTGCCTCGTATCCTTGGGCAGGCAGTACCCACCATAACCGAAGGAAGGATTGTTGTAGTGCATGCCAATCCTGGGGTCCGCGCATACGCCGTCTATGATGCTCTTCGTATCAAGACAATGCCTCATCGCAAAAGTATCCAGTTCATTGAAATAGGAAACCCGCATCGCCAGATAGGTATTGGAGAACAACTTGATGGCCTCGGCCTCGGTCGATCCCGTGCGAAGCACTGGGATATCTTTGTCCAGCGCGCTTTCCAGAAAGATTTCCGCGACCTGCCGTCCGGTCTCTGAGCGGTCCCCGACAATCAATCGCGACGGATGCAAGTTATCATGCAGCGCCCTGCCTTCCCGGAGGAACTCGGGACAGAAAATGATCTTCTGATAACCAAACCTATTTTTTATTTTTTCTGTATATCCGACTGGAATTGTGGATTTTATGATGATCACCGGCCTGTTGCCGGTGGAAAGAACCTCGCCGATCACTTGCTCGATCGACGAAGTGTCGAATTCGTTTGTCTCAGGATCATAATTCGTGGGCGTCGCAACAACCACATACTCGGCACAGGAAAATGCAATACCGGCATCCACTGTCGCATGCAATGACAGCTTTTCTTTCAGCAGGTAATCCGTCACATCCGCATCGATAATAGGGGAAATACGCCGATTCACCATATCGACACGGTTCTGGTCGATATCAAAGGCACAGACATCATTCCTCAAAGCCAGCAGCACGCTATTTGACATGCCCACATAACCTAGCCCCGCGACCGTGATCTTTCTAAGCATCTATATTTTCCATAGACTTGATATAGCTAGCCAGCAACGGTTTCCGGAATAAAGTTCGATACATCATGCGACGCGTTTCATGAACCCGCACGGAGCAACAGTGATCTGCAGCTTATCCTGAATGGATTTGTCCACCTGAAACAGGGGATTGCTCTTCAGATATTCCCTCACTGCCGTCTTCGGATTGTTCCCGGGCCCCCAGGGCCGGTCAAACGACAGATCCTTGGGCAGATCCTCGACGATCGTGTCAAACACCACGCAGTAACTTCCAGGCGTCACCAGCGGCGCATAGGCTTGCAGCTCCGCCAGCACATGCGCATGCGTATGGTTGCTGTCCAGGCACACCAGTACGCGCTCGTAGTTCCCTGCCACCGTCTTGACCTGATCGATGACGGCCTCATCTATGCTTGACCCCTGGATCATCTGGATCCGGGACGCCATCGGATGGGCCTCGATCGCGGCCTTATTATGGCTGCGGATGTCGATATCCACCGCCAGCACTTTCCGGGCCGATTTGGCAGGATCCAGCATGGCCCCCGCTTCGATGGCATCGCACAGATCCAGCAGCGCCAACATCGAAGCGCTCAGGATCAAGGACCCACCATGCGCGATGCCCGTCTCGATGATCAGATCCGGCTTGACTGCCCAGATCAATTCCTGCATGGCTGCCATATCCTGCGGATACTGGATGATCGGTCGGCCAAGCCACGAGAAATTGTACGAATACTTCGACGCAATGCTGGCGCGCATGAATTGCGCCGTCGCGTCACGCAGTTGCTCGTTTCCGGCAGCATCCGCAATCCGTTGCGAGACTTCGGTTTCAAACTGCGTCATGATCGACCTCGACATACTGATAGGCATTGTTGGACATTCTCTTTATTTCATCCAGATAATTCGAATTCATCACATAGATCACCGAACCTGGCGGCAACCCGGGCAACGCCTGTTCGGGCGAGCACACCTGTACCCCGGTCGCCGCCAGGTATTTACCCTGCTTGGCAGGATTGATGTCGATCACGGCCTGCATGGCCTGCCCCACCCGGCTCTTGATCAAGGTGAAGATCAGCCCCTTTGACGCGCCGCCCCAGACCGCCGCGGGGCGTCCCTGGGACAGATCCGCATTGATCCGCTCGGTAAAATCGCCCGGGAATCTCGCCGCATGCGACGCCTGATAGGCCGGCGCACGCAGAGAAGCCAGTTCAGCCACAATGTAGATGTACTGCCCGCCAAAAAGTCTGCCGCTCTCGATCACCTGGCCGAACATGCGTTCGAAGTCCGACAGCCTGAAGTAGTTCACATGCTCGTAGAACACATCGAACCAGGCCCTGCGCGTGCAGATCCAGTCAAAGCAAGGCACTTCGATATAGATCCGGCCCCCTCCGCCATTGGCTTGGCGGAGCTGCGTCAGAAAGGAGAAGGGATCTTGCACGTGCTCCAGCACATGGCGCAGGACGATGCCTTTGCCCTGGATGCCGACGCCAGTCTCGAAGTAGTGCTTCTTGATGTCTGGATTGCTGCCTTCATAGGTGGGGTCGAAGCCGGTGATGCCGACTCCCCTGTCCCGCAAACGCTCCAGAAAGTAGCCTTTTCCACACCCCACCTCGACCAGATCATCTTCACCCAGGCCACGCACCACGATCTCGGCAACGCACGCCAGATGCGCCTGAAACCTCGGGCTGTGCGCCTGTTCGTTCTGGTAGTGCTCGTCATAGGTCATGAGTGCAGGGTCGAAGGCCGCGTTATAGATCAGACCGGTCTCAAGATCTTCCACCAGCACGACATCGCCCTTCGGGCATGCCAGCGCCTGCTGCCGCGTGTCGTACATGCGATTCTGGAAGGTGGGCAACTGCCGCTGCTCATAGAGCACGCGATGACGATCGGTACGATTTTCCATCATGATTCGTTTCTTATTCCAACCACGCAGGGCGGATCGACGTCATTGTCGGCCCTCATCCCAAAGCCCAGGAGATCCCGCCGCCCGTACTCATCGGCAATACGCTCGGCCAGCACTCTTACGGTGACCGGCTCGCCAGAGCATACATTGACCGGGCCTCGCTCAGCGCCAAGGCCAACCTGGGCGATTCTCTCGCCAGCATGCCGTACGTCCATGAAATCACGGATCTGGCGACCGCTGGTCAGCTCGGCGACCCGACCCGCTGCCAACCGTGCTCGCAGGTACGGCACCAGACGCCGTTCATCCTCACCCTCGCCATATAGATAAAACAGCCGGCACCACGCAAATTCCACACCGGCCTCCCGCAGATAATGCGATAAAGCCAGGTAGGCCGCCGCTTTTGCGCCGGCATACGGCGTGATCGGCGCAAGCGGCGTATCGATCGACAGGTAGCCCGGCGTCAAGTCATACTCGAAACAGGTGCCGATGCCAACAAAACGGCGCACGCCAACGCTGACGCAGGCCTTCGCCAACGCCAAGGTCCCGCTCAGGCAATCCAGGTTCTTGGGCGATCGCAGGTATTTGCCCGGCTCCGCGTACCAGGCCGCATGGATGACGGTATCGATGCCCTGGCACGCGGCAAGCCACCATTCTGGAGACTCACTGAACAAGTCCTCGGTCGCCAGGATGTTCTCGAGAGGCACATCCGCTGGCACCAGGTCTTCCTTGCCATTGCGCACGATCAGGCGCACCGTCACGGACTGCCCTGCCAACGCCTTTAGAATCTGACGCCCTACAAAGCCCGTGCCGCCCGTGAGCAGAACCGTTCGGCTCATACAATCCTCAGCGCAGGCACCGCGGTCACGAACTTCGTCCCCAGCCCGGCCAGATGCCTGTTCTGCTCCCTGACTTCGGCCGCAATGTTCCACGGCAGGATCAGCACGTAATCCGGCCGCCGCTCAACCAGCGCCTGCGGCGCCAGGATCGGAATGTGACTGCCCGGCAGGTACTTGGCCTGCTTGGCCGGCGCCGCATCGCACACGAACGGCAGCAGATCGGGTTTCACACCCGCATAATTCAGCAAAGTATTGCCCTTGGCCGCGGCGCCATAGGCCGCCACGGTCTTGCCCAGGCGCTTCTGCTCCAGCAAAAAGCCCAGCAGCGCGTCCTTGACCCGGTCGGCGCGCGTCTGAAAGGCCTGGTAGGTGGCCAGCTGCAGCAAACCGCCTTCGACCTCCAGGCCCAGCACGCGCTCGACGCCGGGCCGCTGCGCCATGGACGCGGCCGCATGGCAGCCGTAGACCCGTATGCTGCCGCCGTGCGTGGGCAGTTCCTCGACGTCGTAGATCCGCAAGCCGGCCGCCTCGAATATCCGCCGCACCGCATGCAGGGACAGGTACGAAAAGTGCTCGTGATAGACCGTGTCGAACTGATTGTTCTCGATCAAACGAAGCAGGTGCGGAAACTCCAGCGTGATCGTGCCCTCGGGCTTGAGCGCCGCCGCCAGACCGCGCGTGAAATCATTGATGTCGGGCACGTGCGCGTAGACGTTGTTGCCCGCGATCAGGTCGGCCTGGCGCCCCTCGCCAGCCAGCCGGCGGCCCAGCGCCTCGCCGAAGAATTCGCGCAGCACCGGCACGCCGATCGCCTCGGCCGCCGCCGCTGTGCCGGCCGTGGGCTCGATGCCCAGGCACGGGATGGCGGCCGCGACGAAATTCTTCAGCAGGTAGCCATCGTTGGAGGCGACTTCGATCACGAAGCTGCCGGCCCCCAGGCCCAGACGCCCGGTGATCGCCTGCGCATAGCGCCGCGCATGCTCCAGCCACCCGCCCGAGGTGCTGGAAAAGTAGGCATAGTCCGGGCTGAACAACTCGTCGGCGCGCGCATAGTCCTCGGTCTGCACCAGCCAGCACTGGTCGCAGACGCGGATCTTCAGCGGAAACCAGATCTCGGGCCGGCTCAGGTCCTCGGCCTTCAGATAGGCGTTGGAAGGCGGCGCAAAGCCCAGATCCAGGAACGTATGGCGCAACGGCGCGCCGCAATGACGGCAATTCATGAATTCAAATCCAGTCCGGTGAACTCCGGGGTCACGCAGGGATGATGCTCGTCGCGCCCGGACCGCAGGGCGATCGGCAAGGGCCAATCGATGCCCAGGGCCGGATCGGTGGCCGACAAGCCCCCCTCGGCCTGCGCGGCATAGGGTGCGGAGTGCAGGTACAGCAGTTCGCAATCGTCGGTGAGCGCCTGAAAGCCGTGCGCGAACCCCTGCGGGATCAGCAGGGCGCGGCCATTGTCGGCGGACAGCTCCACGGCGCGCCATTGCAGGAACGTGGGCGATCCGGAGCGCAGGTCCAGGCCCACGTCCCACACCGCCCCGCGCAGGCAGGTGACGAGCTTCATCTCGGCATGCGGCGGGCGTTGGAAATGCAGGCCCCGCACCGTGCCCCGCGCCTGGGTCCAGGTGTGATTGATCTGGGCCACAGGCTTGTCCCAGCCCGCGGACGCCAGTTCCTCGGCGCAAAAGAGCCGCGACAGAAATCCCCGCTCATCGCCCAGGCGCTGGCGCTCGACGATGCGCAACCCCCCGATGCCCGTTTCGATGACGGTGAAGCGGCTCATGATCCCGCCGCCTCGAAGTCCTGGATGTCAGCCTCGCACAGCGCACGGGCTTGCGCGCCCTCGTGCTGGCGGCGATACCAGGTCATCGTCCTGTCGATCGAAGCCTCCAGCCCCCAGCGCGGCCGCACACCCAACGCCACACGCGCCTGGGCGGTCTCCAGGGCCAGCCAGCCGGCTTCGTGCGGCCCTTCGGTGCCCTCGCCCCACAGGACGTCTCCATGGCCATAGGCTTGCCGGGCCCGCTCGATCACCTGGCGCACCGTTGCGGCTTCGTGTGTGTGCGGGCCAAAGTTGTAAGCGCTCGCCAACGCCGGCCGCGCATGCAGGGTCTCGGCCAGACGCAAATAGCCTCCGAGCGGCTCGAGCACATGCTGCCAGGGCCGGATCGCCTGCGGGCGCCGGATCGGCAAGGCCTTGCCCGCCTGCCAGCAGCGCACCGCGTCGGGAATCAGGCGATCGGCCGCCCAGTCGCCCCCGCCAATCACATTGCCCGCCCGCGCCGAGGCCACCGCCACGCCCTGGGCGCACAGCCAGGCGTCGCGGTAACTGGCGATCACCAGTTCGCTGGCCGCCTTGCTGGCGCTGTAAGGATCGTGACCGCCCAGCGCATCATCCTCGCGATAGGGCCAGGCACGCTCCAGGTTGCGATAGACCTTGTCGGTAGTCACCATCACCGCGGCCCGCACGCTCTCCAGGCCGCGCAGCGCATCGAGCACATGGACCGTGCCCATGACGTTGGCGGCATAGGTCGCCAGCGGATCCTCGTAGCCAGCCCGCACCAGCGCCTGCGCGGCCAGGTGAAAGACGATCTCGGGCTCGGCCCGGCGAATCCGCCCGGCCACGGCCCGCGCATCGCGGATGTCGACGACATGGCTGTCGCACAGCTCGTCCATCCGCGCCAAGGCGTACAGACTCGGCTCACCGGCCGGCGCCAGCGCAATGCCCGTCACCCGCGCACCCAGCCGGTGCAGCCACAGCGCCAGCCAACCGCCCTTGAACCCCGTATGGCCGGTCAGCAACACCCGCCGGCCCCGCCAGAACGCAGGATCCGGATTGACCGCAACGGAACCGTCCGTGCGCATCACGCCCAGGTCTTCCACGGCGCCCGGCCCGACACCCACAGGTCTTCGAGCAGGTTCTTCTCCCGCAGGGTATCCATCGGCTGCCAGAAGCCGTTGTGCTCGAACGCCATCAACTGGCCGTCGCGCGCGAGCGACATCAGCGGCTCGCCTTCCCAACTGGTCTGATCCCCCTCGATCCGGTCCAGGCACTTCGGTGAAAGCACGAAAAACCCGCCATTGATCAGCCCCCCGTCACCGCGAGGCTTCTCCGTGAATCCCGCCACCCGGTCACCGTCGCGCCTGAGCGCGCCATAGCGCCCCGGCGGCTGCACCGCCGTCACCGTCGCCAGGCGGCCATGCCGCCGGTGAAACCGCACCGAGGCGCCAATGTCCACGTCGCTGACGCCGTCCCCATAGGTGAAGCAAAAAGCCTCTTCGTCCCGCACGTAGTCGCGCACCCGCCTCAGGCGCCCGCCCGTGAGCGTGTCCTCGCCCGTGTCGACCAGCGTCACCCGCCAGGGCTCGGCATGCCGCTGGTGCACTTCCATGCGGTTGGTGCTCATGTCGAAGGTCACGTCCGACATGTGCAGGAAATAATTGGCGAAGTACTCCTTGATCACATAGCCCTTGTAGCCGCAGCAGATCACAAAGTCCTGGATGCCGTGATGCGAGTACATCTTCAGGATATGCCACAAAATAGGCTTGCCCCCGATCTCCACCATCGGCTTGGGCCGCAGATGCGTTTCCTCGGAGATGCGGGTGCCCAGCCCCCCGGCCAGGATGACTGCTTTCACAAACGATTCCTTAGATGTTGCGATTAACTTAGATGTTGCGATTAACTCTGTGTAATTGGAACTTTTGCTGTAAACCCTGCTGCTTCTGACATTCTTCAGTTCAGCAAAAGATGCTGAGGAAAGTATACGAAACGCCAAAAGATCGTAATTCGGGGAATAGATGAGGAAAGAGGAAAATCAGAAGCGTGATTTACCAAATCCCCCTCACCTCACCCTGAGCCCATCCAGTTGCCAGACCGACCGCTCGAAAGACCGCTGGAGCGCTTCCGGCGGCAGCCGGTCGTAGGGGTACACCACGAACAGCGGTCCCTTGTCACGCGACGACATGGGCTTGCCATCCATGCTCAATGCAATGATCACGTCGTAGGCCTCGGCGTCCTTGAAGGGGATGTCGGCGGTGTAATCATTGACCGCGACCGCTTCGATACGGGTGCCGCTGGCGCCGGCGGCGGCCAGCACATCGCGCAGCAAAGGTCCCCGGAACGTCACGGGGCGCAAATACCAGGGCGTGGTCACACGATAAGTGCGTTGCGGCAACGCCTCCAGCGCCCGCATGTCGAACCGGGTGCGCTGTCCACGGCTTTCCACGGTCAGCACGGTGACGCCCACAACCGCCGATCGCACGGCGGGCACCCTGATGTCCCTCGGACGGATGAAGGTCACGATGAGGACGGCCACAACGGCCAGCAGGCCCAGGTAGAACCCGCCGAGCAGCATGAGGCGCCGGCCGTCTGTACGGCGCCGGCGGCGGCCGGAAGTTTGTCCCCGGTGGCGCAGGAAAGGGATCATGCCGGGCCCTCCGGTTGCGCGGCGCGGGCCAGGGCCTCGACATCCACGGCGTCGATCTGTTCCGGACGCATGCAGGCCTG
Source organism: Castellaniella sp. UBA6218 (assembly GCA_002421865.1). GTDB lineage: Bacteria > Pseudomonadota > Gammaproteobacteria > Burkholderiales > Burkholderiaceae_B > Castellaniella. Next base: position 18,735 of record DISE01000054.1, on the reverse strand, counting down.
CGCATAGGTCTGCCACACCCGGCTGCGAATGAAGAACTGGAACAATTCGGGATCCAGATGGCCGCCCTTGCACATCGATACCATGATGCGCAACGATTCGGAGAGGGTCTTGGGCGCTTTGTAGGGGCGGTCGACCGCCGTCAATGCCTCGAACACGTCGACCAGCGCAATGATCCGCTCGGTGGTGCCGAGCTGCTCGCCGCGCAGGCGGCGCGGATAGCCGCCGCCGTCCATGCGCTCGTGGTGATTGGCGGCGATCTCGGGCACCCGCTCCAGATGGGGCGGCCACGGCAGGCGCTTGAGCATGATGTACGTCTGCACGATATGGTCGTTGATGGCGAAGCGGTCTTCATCAGTCAGGGTGCCGCGCCGGATGGCCAGATTGTGCAATTCGCCCATGTTGCGCCGGTGCATGGGCAGGCGCATGTCGAACCCCCAGATGTTGCGCGGATCGCCGCGCTCGACGGCGGGCCGGCGCGCATCGTCCCAGGGCACGAGGTGATGCGGCTGATCGGCCAGCAGCCGCTCGGCGGCGGGCAACAGGGCCGGCGCCGGACGGCTGCCGGCCAGCCGGGCGCTTTCCTGGGGATCCAGGCCCAGGGTGTCGTCGAAATGGCGCATCCAGGTCTGTGTGCCGATGGCCCGCAAACGCTCGACGGCATCGTCGGACAGGGACTCGCCGCCGATATTGCACGCGGCGACGAACTGGAAGTCTTCATGCAGCCTCGCCTGGCGCGCGTCGCGGCGGGCCTCGGCGGCATGCGCTTCTTCGCCGCGCAGACGGGCCTGCAGGCAGTCGATCTCGGCGTCCCGCCAAAGCGCCTCGAAGCGCATGCGGATTTCATGGATGCGGTTATAGAGGACCTCCAGCTTGGTCGCCTTGTCCATGATGTGCTCGGGGCTGGTGACTTTGCCACAGTCATGCAGCCAGGCAGCCAGACGGAAGGCCTCCCGCTCGCCTTCGTCCAGATGAAAATCCGCATAGGGGCCGCTGGCCTCGGCCTGCAGGCGATCGGCCAGCAGGATGGCCAGTTTCGGCACGCGTTCGCAGTGCCCCCCTGTGTAAGGGCTCTTGGCATCGATGGCATCGGCCAGGATGTGGGTGATGGACTCGAGCAACTGGCGTTGCGCCTCGATGAGCCTGCGGGTCTCGATGGCCACGGCGAGCATGCCGGTCAGCCGATCGGCAAAGCCCAGGAACGCGGGCGCCGAGTGATCCCAATCCTCGTCGTGGACCAGCATGAGGAGCCCCTGGGACTTTGTCTCGCGGCCCTGGAGCTTGAAGGCGATGCAGCGATGCCCGGGGGCCTGATTCCGGCCCTCCCGGGCGCCGGCCAGCGCCGCCTCGCCCTCGGCCGCGCTCATGGAATCCGGCAGCGCGCCCTGCGCTCCGAATGCGGCCGCGCGCGACAGGCGGCTGCGCTCATTTTCAAACAGATAGACCGCGCCGCCCGCGCAGCGGGTGGCCTGGACGAACTTCTCAAGCACCTGGACCAGCATGGTTTCGATCCGCGGATCGGTGCCCAGCACACGGCTGATCTCGAGCATCGATTCCATCGAGCCAGCGACTTTGTCCATCACCTCGTTGAGCGCCTCCACTTCGCGCAGCGACGAAGCGGACCGCTCTTTGCGGCGGCGGAAATTGAATCGCGCCAGTCGCAGCGACTGCGCCGCGATCCCTTCCAATGCATGACCCACGGCGCTGCCGACCTGCCAACCAAGCGGCAGAATCAGCGCGATCAGCGCGAGCGATATCAGGATCATGCGCGTACGGCTGCGCACCAGTTCACCCAGGAGTTCGTCGACGGGCGTGGCGGTCAGCAGCCGCATGTCCACACCATCGATCCCGTCGAAGGGGAGAGTCGCGCCCAGCCATTCCCGTCCGCCGGACTCGTAGGCGACGACCCGGCCGTCGGCGGCGGCCGGTGTCCGCCACAGACGCGTCAATGCGTCGATGCCCAGGGTATCGAGCATACGGATGTCGAATTCATCCGATCCGCCCTTGCGCACCAGCAACGCCCCCATGTCGCGATAACCGATCACCGCGCCGTTTTTCTCCACCAGGGCCAGCTCGGCGCTGGGCGTCATGCGCAGGCCGGCCAGCGCCTCGCCCAGATCTTCAAGCGCCACGTCCACCGCCACGACGGCCCGCCCCGAGTGGGACAGCCGCGAGAGCGTGATCCCCACCTGGCGGGTCGAAAAAAAGACATAGGGCCTGGAGGTGACGGTGGATACCGTCTCCATCGCACTGATGTACCAGGGCCGCACACGCGGATCGAAGCGGTAGTCGGGCACGGGGCGGCGCATCACGAGTTCGTGCCTGGCGTCGTAGAACAGGTACAGCCCGTGGGGCTGGCCGTCATCGCCGTGCGTGACCGCCTGCACGAGATAGTTGGCCTGGGGCGGCGCCTGGAACTGCTCACGGATGTCGCGCCGGTCCAGGGCGCGCATCAGGAAGAAATCGCCGTTCTCGTAGCCGACGTGAATGGCCGAGATGAGTGGATTATCGGCCAGTTCGGACGCCAGGATGCTGCGCCGGGCGAGCCGTTCGTCGAGCCGCCGGGCATCGACCACCGGATCGAATGCCAGGCTGCGCAAGGATGATGAACCCGGTTCGACGAGACGGCGCGCCCGCCCGGCCACGATCTGGCCGGCGTCGCGCGCCATCGTGGCGGCCATGTCCAGCATGATGGCGCGAGAGCCGTACCAGCTGAGTGTGATCAGCACCGCCGCGACAAGCGCCATGGCCGACACCGCCAGCCCCGCGATGACGAACCGGACAGGCCATGCGCGTTCCACGCGAGGTACTCGTGGCATCGATTTCCCCGTTTTTTTCGACGTGTCGCCAGTATCCGCCTGTTCATGCCGGAACGCCATCCATGGCGCGAGGCGGCGATCGGTGTATTCTTTCTTTACCGTTGAAGCGCTGTCGGTCGTATCTGGATACTTGTTCATTGCGCATGCCGGAGTGAATGCCTCATGAAACTCAGCTTTTTCGGCGCCGCGCGCGAAGTCACCGGCTCATGCTTTCTGGTGGAAACCGCGCACGTCCGTTTTCTCGTGGATTGCGGCATGATCCAGGGCGGCCGCGAGGCCGAGGCCAGGAACCGCAAACCCTTCGGGTTCGAACCCGCCGCCATCGACTTCGTCCTGCTCACCCATGCCCATATCGACCACAGCGGCCTGTTGCCCAGACTCGTGCGCGCCGGCTTCCGGGGACCGATCCACACGACGGAGGCCACGGCCGAACTGCTGGAAGTGATGCTGCCCGACAGCGCCCACATCCAGGAAACGGACACCAGGCGCGAGGCCAGGCACACCAGGGGAAAGCGTCCGATGCCGCCGCTCTACACCCTGGAGGACACATGGGCATCCCTGAAACGGGTGCGGCGCGTCGACTACGACCAGGAATTCTCGCCGCACGCCCAGGTGCGCTGCCGGTTCCGCGATGCCGGGCACATCCTCGGATCCGCCATCATCGAAGTGATCGTCACGGAACACGGCCACGACACCCGGCTGGTCTTCAGCGGCGATCTTGGACAACCCGGGCGCCCCATCCTGCGCGATCCCACACCAATCCAGGAAGCCGACATACTGGTCATGGAATCCACCTACGGCGATCGCCTGCACGAGGATCAGGCGGCCACAGAGGATGAGATGATCGCCGTCATCGAAGAGACCCTGTTCAAGCGCGGCGGCAACGTCATCATGCCGGCGTTCGCTGTCGGCCGCACCCAGCAGGTGCTCTATCATCTGCACCGGTTCGTCTCCGAAGGCCGGCTGCGCCACCCCCAGATATTCGTCGACTCGCCGATGGCCACCGAAGTCACCCGCATCACCCGCCGCCACCTGGAGCTTTTCGACGAAGAGGCCCGGCGCCTGGCGGGCTGGCACGCGCGCGGCGTCGACCTGCCCTACTTGCACTTCACCGCCAGTGTGGAGGAATCCATGGCGCTCAATCAGATCCGGTCCGGCGCCATCATCATCTCGGCCAGCGGCATGTGCGACGCGGGGCGCATCCGCCACCACCTGCGCCATAACCTGCCGCGGCCCGAATGCAGTGTGCTGATTTCCGGCTTCCAGGCCCAGGGCACGCTCGGCCGGCGCCTGGTCGACGGCGCGCAGTGGGTGCGCCTGTTCGGCGAGGAAGTTCCCGTGCGCGCGCGGATCCACTCCATCGGCGGCCTTTCCGCCCACGCCGACCAGGCCGCCCTGCTGGACTGGGCAAGCCATTTCCGCCGGCCGCCGGCCCGGACCTTCATGGTGCACGGCGAACCGGAAGCGGCGGAAGCTCTGGCCGACAAGCTGCGCCAACGGTTCGGCTGGCGGGTGGACATTCCGGAACAAGGCCAAGTGGCGGGCTGGCCGGAAACGCCCCGTTCCGGGGAGCCGGGATGAACGACACGCCCTCCGGGAAAGCCTCTCCGCCGTCCGGAAACGGCCCGGAACCTCAGACCGGCTGTCCCGGCGGGCCGGCCATGAATCCGCCGTTGGATGAAGCCGGGCGGCTGCGCGCCATTCTGGACTCACCCACGTATCGTCTCGCTTACGAAGATCCCGACCTGCTCAGCCAAGATGATCTGCGCCCGCTGCGTCTGCAGCTTGAACTGCTCAAACCGGAACGGATCCTGCGCGAACAGGGCGTGCATTCGACCTTGGTGGTGTTCGGCAGCTCACGCGTACGCGACGACGCAACCGCCCGCACCCGGCTCGCGGCGCTGGAACAGCAAGCGGACAGCGGCGATCCGCCATCAGGTCCAGTGCTGGCCCAGGCGCGCCGCCGCGTCGAACAGGCCCGCCACTACGAAGAAGCGCGGCGTTTCGCACAGTTGATCTCGGCACGCTTCCAGCAGGAAAAACGGTGCGACTTCGTCGTCGTCACCGGAGGCGGGCCGGGCATCATGGAGGCCGCCAACCGCGGCGCGTACGACGCCGGCGCGCGCTCGATCGGATTGAACATCACCCTGCCGCACGAGCAGGTTCCGAACGCCTACATCACGCCCGAACTGGCCTTCCGCTTTCATTATTTCGCATTGCGCAAGATGCATTTCCTGATCCACGCGCGCGGTCTGGTCTCTTTTCCGGGCGGCTACGGCACGCTGGACGAACTGTTCGAAGTGCTGACACTGATCCAGACTGGCAAGATGACCCCGATTCCCGTGGTGCTGGTCGGACGCGCATTCTGGAGCCGCGCGATCGATTTCGACTACCTGATCGAAGAAGGCTATATCGCGCCGGAAGACGTGGAGCTGTTCGAATACGCCGATGATGCGGAAGAGATCATGGCCGCGCTGGAGCGCTTCCCCTACCGGTCCCGCAGCCGCACGGTCAAGCTTTGAGCCGCCGTGCCGACGGGCCCCTGGATGTCGCTCAGCACTGAAAAAGTCTCGCCCAGTCCAGTGGGGCCGAAACTGACGCGCGTATCGAAGCCGACCCAGCCGGCCTGGGGCTGGCGCGTGAGATGAATGGTCAGGTCCACATTGGCGAAAAATACCGCGTTCGGATCCGCGCGCACCGCCAGCCCGTTGGCAGTGTCGACCAGTTTCACGAAGCTGGCGACGGGCGGATCGATTTCGCCTTCGACCAGCGGGTAAGCGGTACGGATCCAGCTGCGCCCTCTTCCGGGTCGTGAATCGGCGCCGCGACGCGCCTGCAGCGAGCCGATGTATCCTCCGCCCCAGACCTCGGAAAACAACCAGGGTTGCATGGAATCGGGTGGCGGCAGCGGCGTCCATTCATCGCCCTGCTCCCGCGATGTGTCGCTGGCAAGCAGGCGCCAGATCCGGGCCTGGACACTGATCTGGTCCCCATGGCGCATGCTGGCTTCGATCAGCTCGATCGAGCGGCCCGGGCGCAGCATCCGGACATCGATGGTGAACGGACCGGAATGGATGACCCCCAACACATCGAACGACACCCTGGACACCAGCTTGTCGCTGGGCAGGCGGCGTTCCGCTTCGGCCAGCACCAGCCCGGCGGCGACCGCCAGGTGCTGCTCGCCGGGCTGCCAGGCGCCTTGGGAATGCAGGGTGGACAGAAATCCGGTTTCCCCGCGACGCACGTAGTAAGCCTGCGGACAGGAGGCGCCGTCGTGGCCGAGGTGTTGATTGAGGGCGGTAGGCATGCGCAAGAGTATAGCGTCGGAAAACGCATACACTGACGGTCGATCCATTCCTGCGCGTTTGCGCGCCCCCATCGTGACCGATACGGCCTTTGATTCCCTCCCCCTCCTGCCCGTTTTGCTGGACAATCTGCACAGCCTGGGCTTCGAACGGATGACGCCCATCCAGGCGGAAAGCCTGCCGCTCATTCTCGAAGGCCGCGACCTGATCGCGCAGGCCAGAACCGGCAGCGGCAAGACCGCCGCGTTCGGCCTGGGCGTGCTGCAGCGCCTGGACGTCGATCGCCTCGCCCCGCAGGCCCTGGTGGTCTGTCCCACCCGGGAACTGGCGGACCAGGTCGCCCAGGAACTGCGCCGGCTGGCCCGCCTGATCCCCAACGTCAAGGTGCAGACGCTGTGCGGCGGCGCCGCCACGCGCCCCCAGGCCGAATCGCTGGCCCGCGGCGTCCATCTCGTAGTGGGCACGCCCGGCCGCATCCAGGATCACCTGACGCGCGGCAGCCTGGATCTGTCCGGACTGAATACGCTGGTGCTGGACGAGGCCGACCGCATGGTCGACATGGGGTTTCATGACGACATCGTCGCGATCGCCTCGCACTGCCCGGACAAACGCCAGACCTTGCTCTTTTCGGCGACCTACCCGGACAACATCCGCAAGCTCAGCGCCCGCTTCCTGCGCAACCCGGTCGAAGTCAAAATCGAAGCCGCTGATGAAGCCAGCCGCATCGAACAGATCTTCTACGAAGTCGACGAAGCCGACAGGCTGGATGCCGTGGCCAGACTGCTGGCCCACTTCCGCCCGGTCTCCACGCTGGCGTTCTGCAATACCAAGATTCGAGGCTACGACCTGATCGAACGCCTGCAAGCCGAAGGCATCAGTGCCCGGGCGCTCAACGGCGATCTCGAACAACGGGAACGCGACGAAATCCTGATCCAGTTCGCCAATCAGAGCTGCTCGGTCCTGGTCGCGACGGACGTGGCCGCACGCGGCCTGGACATCAAGAACCTGGACGCCGTGATCAACGTCGACGTGACACGAGACACCGAGGTCCACGTGCACCGCATCGGCCGCAGCGGACGGGGCGACCGGAAAGGCCTGGCGCTGAGCCTGTGCTCCCCGGAAGAGATGCGCTGGGCCGACCTGGTCGAGCGGTACCAGGGCGCCCCGTTGAAATGGGCCGACCTTGGTTCGCTGCGCCCCAAGTCCGACCGCCCGCTGAGCGCACCCATGATCACCTTGTGCATCCAGGGCGGCAAAAAGGACAAACTGCGCCCTGGCGATCTGGTGGGCGCCCTGACGGGCGACGGCGGCCTGGCCTTCGAGCAGGTCGGCAGGATCCACATCACTGAATACAGTGCCTACGTGGCGTTGGACCGCCGGGTCGCCAGACAAGCGTTTGAGCAACTGTCCGGCAGCAACATCAAGGGGCGCCGGTTCCGCATGCGGTTTCTGGAGACCCACTGAACCGGGCGCGCACAACACATCCGGCGACATGAAAACCCTCGGCCTCTATTTCATGACGGCGCTGGCCGAAATCGTCGGCTGTTATCTGCCATGGCTCTGGCTCAAACACAATGGATCGGCGTGGCTGCTGATTCCCGCCGTTGCGAGCCTGGCGGCATTCGCGTGGCTGCTGACTCTGCACGATGCGGCTTCCGGCCGCGTATACGCCGCATACGGCGGGGTCTACATCAGCACGGCGATCCTGTGGCTATGGGCGGTGGACGGCATCCGCCCGTCAAGCTGGGACCTGGTCGGGGCTGCGGTGGCCCTGGCGGGCATGGGCATCATTGCCTTTCAGCCACGCTGAGCAACCAGTCTGTGGCGCTCCGTCGGCGTCTTGGCTAGACAAAATATTTTTTGTACTAGACAATCAATTCACCCGACCCTTCCGTCACGCATTCTCTGGCACCCCACTGAATTCAACTGGCCATGGCCTACACCGTCGTCTGGTTCAAGCGCGACCTGCGGATACACGACCATGCGCCCCTGCTGGACGCGGCCGCGCATGGGCCGGTATTGTGCCTTTACGTGCTGGAACCCAGCCTGTGGGCGCAGCCGGACAGCGCCCTGCAGCACTTTCAGTTTCTGCGTGAAAGCCTGCGCGATCTGGCGCAGCAGTTGCTCAAGTGCGGCGCGCCGCTTCAACTGGCCGTGGGCGAGGCGCCCGAGGTGCTGGCCCGGCTGCACGCGCTGCGGCCCTTCGCCCGTCTGGTGTCGCACGAGGAAACCGGCAACGGCGTCACTTACACTCGCGACCGTGCTGTGGCCCGCTGGTGCGTCCGGCAAGGCGTGGACTGGCGGGAATGGCCGCAACACGGCGTCGTGCGCCGCCTGCGTTCGCGCGATCACTGGCACGGCCTGAGGCAGGCGCACATGCAGGCACCATGCCTGCCGGCCCCGCCTCCAGCCAGCCTGCAATCCGTTTCCCTGCCGTGGCGCGACGCCTGGCCAGCGCCCGGGGCCGTGGGGCTGACCGACATGCACGACCCACCCCGGCGCCAACGCGGCGGGCGAACGCAAGGAATGCGGGTGCTGCACGATTTCCTGCAGGCGCGCGGGGCTTCGTACCGGGGCGGCATTTCATCGCCGCTGACGGCGCCCACCGCGTGCTCGCGTCTGTCGCCGTATCTGGCGTCGGGCAGCCTGGGAATGCGTGAGGTGGTACAGGCCACCCAACGGCAACAAATGCTGCTCACAGCCATGGACGACCCGCAGGCACGGCGCCTGCGCCAGGGCCTGACGGCCTTCATGAGCCGGATGCACTGGCACTGCCACTTCATCCAGAAGCTCGAATCCGAGCCCGAGCTGGAGTGGCGCAACCTGCACCGGGGCTACGACGGACTGCGCGAAGACGAATGGAACCCCGCCTACTTCGAAGCCCTGCAAGCGGGCCAGACCGGCTGGCCCATGGTGGACGCGTGCGTGGCCATGCTGCGCGAGACCGGCTGGATCAACTTCCGCATGCGCGCCATGCTGGTGTCAGTGGCCGCTTACCCGCTGTGGCTGCATTGGCGCCCGGTCGGGCTGTGGCTGGCGCGGCAGTTCCTGGACTACGAACCCGGCATCCACTGGAGCCAGATGCAAATGCAGGCCGGCACCACAGGCATCAACACCACCCGCGTCTACAACCCGGTCAAGCAGGCGCAGGATCATGACCCCCAGGGCCTGTTCGTGCGCCGCTGGGTGCCGGCGCTGCGGCGCGTGCCCGACGCCTGGCTGTTCGAACCCTGGCGCATGCCCCCCGATGTGCAGGCGCGCTGCGGTGTGAGCGTGGGGCGGGACATTCCGGCCCCCCTGGTCGACCTGACCAGCGCCACCAAAGTCGCCAAGGCACGCATGCACGCGCTGCGCGCCCAGGAGACCGTGCGTGCGGCCAAGGCGGCGATCGTGGAAAAACACGGTTCGCGCCGTGGCGCCAATACGCGCAATCGGACCAACCGACGCAAGGCATCGGCGCCCTTGCAAGGTTGCCTGGATCTGTAAACAGAAGCGCCTGGATTTTTTCAGTTGACCGGTGTGCGAAAAAGCGATCTCCCCACCAAGCTTTGTGCCTGTTGCGAACGCCCGATGGTGTGGCGCAAAAAATGGGCCAAGGTCTGGGACGAGGTCAAGTACTGCTCCGAACGTTGCCGCCGTGAACGCGGCCGACCGCATCCAGGAGTACAGCCGCCATGAGCACGGTGCTGTTCTGGTTTCGCAACGACCTGCGCCTGCACGACCAGCCCGCGCTGCAAGCCGCCTGCGCTTCGGGCACCCGCCATCTGCTGCCGGTAGTGTGCTTGCCGGACGAGCATCAGGTCACCCCGTGGGGCTTTGCCCGCATCGGTGCGCACCGCCGATCCTGGTGGGCTTCGGCTTGCCAAAGCCTGGCGCAGGAATTGTCGAACCTGCGCTGTCCGCTCCTGATCTGCATGGCGCCGGCCCGCATCGCCCTGCCGGCGCTGGCCCGGGCGGTGGAAGCCGATCATGTCGTATGCGAGGCCATTGCCGCGCCTGAAGAAGAGGCGGAGGTCGAATCCCTGCGCGCAACCGGCCTGAACGTGCGTACCCTCTGGCAGAGCAGCCTGCTCGATCCGGCGACGCTGCCTTGGCCGGTGCGGCAATTGCCCCACGTATTCACCCAATTTCTAAAGGAGGTGGAACACGTCGGCCTGCGTCCATCCGCGCCGCTGCCGGCACCCGGCGCCCTGCCTCCATGGCCACAGGGCGTGCCCGCCCGGTATCTCCTCGACCCGGCCGGCGCCCTTGCTGCATTCGCCGGTCACGCACCCGCCGCCGACGCGCGCAGCGCCTTCCCCTACGGCGCCCCCCCGCTGCTCGGCGGCGAGGCGGCGGCACTGTCGCATCTGGAACAGTATCTGGCACGAGGCCTGCCGACGCAGTACAAACGCACGCGCAATGGTTTGATCGGTCTGGACTATTCCAGCAAATGGTCGCCTTGGCTGGCCACGGGCGCGCTCTCGCCCCGTAGAGCGCTGGCACAGTTGCGCGGGTTCGAAGCCGAACACGGGACCAGTGATGGCAGCTATTGGCTGTGGTTCGAGCTGCTGTGGCGCGACTATTTCCGTTTTCTGCACCTGCGGCACGGTGGTGCGCTGTATCGCGTGCGCGGGTTGGGATCAGAACACGACACACCGCATGACCCGGCAGCGTTCACCGCCTGGCGCACGGGCCGGACGGGCCAGCCGCTGGTAGATGCGGCAATGCGCGAACTGGCCGCCACGGGCTATCTGAGCAACCGCTTGCGCCAGGTGGCGGCCAGCTATCTGATCCATGACCTGGCCTGCGACTGGCGCGCCGGCGCCGCCTGGTTCGAGCACCATTTGCTCGATTACGACGTCTACAGCAACCAGGGCAACTGGCTTTACATCGCCGGCCGAGGCACCGACCCGCGCGGCGGTCGCCGCTTCGATCCGGAGCGGCAGGCCTCCACCTACGACCCCAGTGGCGCCTACCGGCGTCTGTGGGGCACTGCATGAACGCCCCGTCCACGCCCGCTCACGCCCACACCCTGCGCCTGGTGCTGGGCGACCAGCTTTATCCCGGCCACAGCTGGTTTTCCCAGACGGACGCGCAGGTGGTCTATGTATTGATGGAGGTGCGCCAGGAGACCGATTATGTGCTGCACCACGCGCAGAAAATCCTCGCCATTTTCGCCGCCATGCGCGATTTCGCGCGTCACCTGCGCGCGGAAGGCCATCGCGTGCGTTATGTGACGCTGGACGACATCAGCAACCGTCAGTCCATCGAAGGCAACCTGACCGGACTGGCCGCTCAGTACGGCGCCCGGCGCATCGAATGGCAGCAACCCGACGAATGGCGGCTCGACGCCCAGCTGCGGGCCTGGGGCGCCGCCCAGCCACTGGAATGGGCAGTGGTCGACAGCGAGCATTTTCTGACACGGCGCGGCGACCTTGCCGCGCTGATGGGCGGGCGCAAGCAATGGTTGATGGAGCACTTTTACCGCCACATGCGCCGCCGCTGGAATCTGTTGCTCGACGCCGACGGCGCTCCCGCCGGCGGGCAGTGGAATTTTGACCACGACAACCGCAAGCGCTGGCCCGGCACCCCTCCCGAGCCCGCAGACTGGCGACCCCTGCATGACCACAGCGATCTGTGGGACATGGTCCGGCGCGCGGGGGTGCGCAGCTTTGGCGACCCGCAAGCCGCCGCGCTGCGCTGGCCTCTGAACCGCAGCGAAGCCCTGGACTGTCTGGACGCCTTCATCACCACGGCGCTGCCGCATTTTGGCGATTACGAAGATGCGCTGGCGGCCGAGGCGCCGCGCCTGTTCCATTCGCTGCTGTCGTTCGCGCTCAACCTGAAAATGCTGCACCCGCTGGAGGTGGTGCGGCGCGCCGAAGCCGCCTGGCGCGCCGGCCTGGCGCCATTGGCCGCCGTGGAAGGTTTTGTGCGCCAGATCATCGGCTGGCGCGAATACGTGCGCGGCATCTACTGGGCGCACATGCCCGGTTACGCGTCGCACAACGCGCTGGACCATCACGCCCCGCTGCCACGCTGGTTCTGGACCGGAGACACCCACATGCGCTGCCTGCGCCTGGCCATCACGCAGTCGCTGAAAACAGCGCATGCGCACCACATTCAGCGGCTGATGGTGATCGGCAATTTCGCGCTGCTCGCCGGACTGGAGCCGCAGGCGCTGCACCGCTGGTACCTGGGCATCTACATCGATGCCTTCGAATGGGTGGAGCTGCCCAATACCCTTGGCATGAGCCAGCGCGCCGACGGCGGCGTGATTGCCACCAAGCCTTACGTCAGCAGCGCGGCCTACCTGCAGCGCATGGGCGACTACTGCCAGGGTTGCGCCTACGACCCCAGGCAAAAGACCGGCGCGCGCGCCTGCCCTTTCAACGCCCTGTACTGGGATTTTTTTGAGCGCCACGAGCCAGCACTGGCCGGCAACCCGCGCCTGGCGCTGATGTACCGCCAGTTGCACAAAATGTCCGAATCGCAGCGCGAAGCCCTGCGCTCACAGGCCGGACAGTTGCGCGAACGGCTGGACACCCTCTGACCCATGCGCCCCAAAGGACACGACATGCACTCTTTCCCGCCCGGCTATCGCGCACTGGTTCTGGGCGCCTCCGGCGCCATTGGCGCCGCCCTCGCCGCCCAGCTTCGGGAAGACCCATGCTGCGGCAAAGTACTGGTGCTGGGACGCGCCAGCACGCCAGCGGTGGACTTCGACGCCCCGGCCAGCATTGCGGAGGCGGCGCACGCGTTGCGATCACAAGGCCCGTGGAACCTGCTGCTGCTTGCCACCGGCATGCTGCAAGGACCCACGGGCACGCCCGAAAAACGCCTGGCCGACCTGAACCCGGAGCACATGGCGGCCAGCTTTGCCATCAACACCATCGGGCCGGCCCTGACGATGGCGCACTTCGCCCCTCAACTGGCGCGCGGCGAACGCAGCGTGCTGGCCGTGCTTTCCGCCAAAGTCGGCAGCATTGGCGACAACCGCCTCGGTGGCTGGTACAGCTACCGCGCCTCCAAGGCGGCGCTGAACATGGTGGTGAAGACTGCAGCCATAGAACTGGCGCGCACCCACCCCCGGTCGATCGTCGCGGCACTGCACCCAGGCACCGTGGAATCGGCGCTTTCAGCCCCGTTTCGCGGTGCAAAGGCCAAGCGGCCCGCCCGCGACGCCGCGCGCGACCTGTTGGCGGTGATCGACGGCTTGCAGCCTGAAGACAGCGGCGGCTTCTGGGCCTACGACGGCCAGCGCCTGCCTTGGTAGCCGCCCGCTGATTACGGCGCCATCCCGTCCAGTGTCCGGGCCGCCTGCTCAAGCCCGCCCAGGATGGCATCGCGGACACGCGGTGAGAAGTCCTGCGGCAGATCGGCTTTCACTTCGGCAATGGCCGCCGGGGTCCGGGCAAGGATTTCCTCGATGACCGGCTCTGCAGTCGATGCATAGCCGACCTTCTGCACGGTGCTGTTGTTCGGCCAGGGGCACGCCTTCGACCCGGTCGAAGTCGGTGGGCGCCTCGTCCTCCTCCAGGATCTGAACGGCGCCCACACAATCGCGCCCGATGGACTTCAGCAAATCTGCAAGTTCTGCAGATTGAAAGGCAGCGACAAGGCAAAGGCCACCGCCCTGTTCGATGATGACGTCACCATCAAATGTCTGGAGCGGCTACGCGGCATCCACTCGGATCAGCACAGCCCCAGGCAGCGCTTGCGCCATCTGCGCCGTGGCAAGCGTGACCACAGCATCGCGGTGGCTCGCCGCCCTGCTGAAAGCCAGGCCGACATGACCTGGCCGCCCCAAGCCGACCGTGGCATCGGCGCAGTCGCTGTCGGCCACTTGGCGAAGGACTTCCTCCTGCGACCCCATGCCCGAGTCCAGTGCATAGACCAGTGTGAAATCGTGAACCATCGCGTCAGCCTCCTTCGTCATCTGCACCGGCGATCCGCGCCAGCGTTTCGTCAAGCTGCTGGCGATCTGCCGCACGCTTGGCCGCTGTGCGCTGCGCCAGGTTGTGCAGCTTGCGCCGCACACCCGGCAACTCGGCCGCATGGGCAAGTCCGATCAAACTGAAATCCGGCTTCTCATCCTCAACGGATTGCAGAAAGGCTCGCGACGGCCCATCCAGCCAATGCGCTACGCGCGCCAACAGGCGCTCGCGGCTTTCCAGCAAGGCAGCCACGCTGATGGGCTCGGACGTCATGCCCTTGAAATGGGCCTCGAAGGTAGCCTCGAAATCCGTGGGCACACGTGGCGCCAGCATTTCCCAGGCCGGCTTGGGACTGCACGTCAGGTACACGAGAAAGGCTCGCCAGAGACCCGCATCCGCGCGTTCATCCTCCAGCAGCAGGCCCACGTCGAAGAGATCACGCGGGTGCTGCCGCGACAGCGCAGCCGCCAGCTTGCCGGCATAGATGTCGGCGAACGCCAGCACCTGCACCTCGGCAAAGCCGAAGGCCTCCTCCACCCGTGGCCGCACGACCATGGTTCGCACCGGATGCACCGTGCCACGCATGACCGGCGTCGTCTCGATCTGCACGCGCGCGCGGCCGCGACTGGCCACCAAGCGAGTGACCGCCCCGCCCTCACCCGCTGAGGTCTGCACCTGCAATTTCAGGGGCCGGGCGCGCAACGCATCGGCCAACCGCCCGAGCGCTTCAGCGATCAGCTTCGCATCTTCGGCATAGTCGTGCACCGGCAACCAAGCCAGATCGATGTCCACCGACAGGCGCGGCAGATCGTGCTCGAACAGGTTGATGGCCGTGCCGCCCTTGAGTGCAAAGCCCGGCTCCGAGGCCAAAATCGGCAGGATCCCGACCAGCAGCCGCACGCGGTCCGTGTAGCGCCGGTCCCAGTGGTCAAGCCAGGTGCTCATCGAGGTCTCCCGGCAAGGTGATCTGGTAGGTCGGATGCAGGCGTCCGCTGGGCACCAACGCACGCTTGCCACGGCCCAGATCAACGCCCTCCAGGGGCACGTGCGACAGCCACGCATGCCGATGGCGCTCGGCCAGGGCCAGAAACAGCCGCTTGGCCTTGATGCTGCGGCAATGCCGCAGCATCAGGCCGACGCGCTGTGGCCGCAGCGTGGTCATGGCCTGCATCAGCGCATCGGCCTCATAGACCCTTGCCGCATCCGATACGCTGTCGCACAGTTCCAGCATGGCCCGCTCGGGCGTCGAGCAGACCAGGGCATCTGTCCCCGGTGCCACAGAGTGCCAAGCCAGGCCTGCTTCCGACAACGACTTCTCGGAGACTTCCGCAGTGACGGGCACGGCCGGCAGATCGAACGGACCCTTGCCTAGGAACTCGAAGCGTTGCTCCAGTGACAGCTTGCCCAACCAGCCCGGCGGCTGCTGTGGCCCATACAGCGTGATCGTCCCGGCATCACCCAGGCGCAGGTAGTGCTCGTGGCCCTGCAGGCTGAGTGCGAAGCGTCCCCCGACGTGCAGCGGTATACCCTCCCCGACCTGCAGGCTGCGGACCACTCCATCCCATTGCAGCCGCCCGCCCCTACGCATGTAGACGCCACGCGCCGGCGACACCAGCCAGCCGCTGCCCACGTAGCGCGCCACAAGGCTGTTGGAGTAACCGTGCGCCCGTAGCCAACGGCTGGATACCAGGCGCGTATCACCCAGTTCGGCCAGCAAACGGTTCAGCTTTCCTGAATTTTGAGCATCCATGGTGCTCAAAATAACATATTTATAAACCTTCGCAAAGATCGACCTGTTTGACAAGGAACTCAAAAGATCACTTAGAGTGATCATTTCGTCATGTTCGCAAACCTTGCGCTGGTCGCCGACAGAGAGTCTCGATACGGTCATCATGCGGCTCTCCATGCAGGATGGCAAAGGCATAGACCTGCTTCACGATGTCGCGGACGTGCACGGCAGTGGCAGGCGCCCCGCGCGCGTGCTGTCGGCCATCCTGGCGTCCGCCAGCCACTTGAGCGCTACATCGCCGAAGTTCTTGGCTGCAGTGAGCCTGCGCTTCTCGCGCTGCTTCTCCAGCGCCGGGGAACGGCCAGCAGCGACGACCGTCTTGGCGTCGAGCAGCTTTTCGCGGGCCAGAGCCAAGGAGATGCCGCCAGGGTCGTAGCGACCGATGGTCAGGGTCTCACGGCGCCCGTTGAGACGGTAATCGTAGCGGAAGGTGACGGTACCGGCGGGCGATACCGTCACGCACATCCCGTCGCGGTCGGAAGCCTTGTAAATCTTGGACTTAGGCTTGAGATTGCGCAGTGCGGTGTCGGTAAGCATCGAGGTTTTTCCTCCTGTTCATGACGGCTTTTACCGTCAGGGGTCAGGAGACCTGCTGATGCTCGGAAAGCCGCATGAAACAAGCTTTCCTGAGGAGTGATTTACCGTCAAAGACCGGTTTGGTCTGGATAGTAAACGGGAGGGTCTTAATCCGGCCTCCGGTTTCTACCGTCACCTCTACCGCCAATCCGTTTTGCTGGTCGGCGATAGCCACCGATAGCTTCCGTGATGTATTTCTTTCTAAATCAACACGTTACGACAGTTTTTCGATAGGTCACGATAGTCCCCGAAGGACCTGATTTCACTCCCACTCGATCATCAACAGCTCACGCAAGTCCGCGTGGTTAAAGGGATTTGCTTTGATCGACATAGGCCGTTACCGTCGCTTTTACCGTCAGAAAAACAGGTCCTTTGCTGGCGCGGGTTTACGCGGCATCGTCTCATCATCAATCAGCGTTTAGGATACCGCAGCCAGTCGCGTGGCGAGCAAGTCGGCCTGCTCGGAAAACTTCTTCGCATCGGCCTTCTGCAACTGCGCCAGGTTGTGCAGCTTCCAGCGGATGCCCGGCAGTTGTTCGAGGTGCGCGATGCCCATCAATGACCACTGCGGCGTGCCGGCGGCCAGCGACAGCAAGAAGCACCGCTCGTCGTCGTTCAAGCCCTGCTGGACTTCGCACACCATGCGCTCGCGGGCAGCCAGCAGCGCATCGAGCGGCACGGGCTCGGCCGTCATGCCTTGGAAGTTGTGCTCGTAGTCGTGCTGGATGTCCCGCAGCGGCGTGAACAACACCTCATGGATCGGCCGGTTGCTGCTGGCCAGGTAGACCACGAAGGCACGCCGGATGCCGGGCGTGATGCCCTCGTGTGCAAAGAGCTGCATCACGTCGAACAGATCACGCGGGTGCTGCCGATCGAGCGCCGCCACCAGCTTGCCGCCGTACACGTCTTCCAGCGACACCACCGGAATCTCCAGATCAGCCATCAACACGTCACGAGCCATCGGCGTCAGCGAAGCGCGGTGCACCGGCTGCACCGTGCCGCGCATGACGAAGTTGACTTCGACCTTGACCTGGATGGAGCCGCGGCGCACCAGCAGCTTCGTCTCCCCTGCCGCCGCCGCAGGCGCGTACGTCTGGAATCCTCGCTTCTTCAACCGCTCGGCAGCCTGCCGGATGACCTCGTTGATGCGCGCCAACGCCTCGTCGCGCGGCAGCGTGTGATCGGGAAAGACCAAATCGAGATCGACCGACAAGCGCGGCATGTCGCGCACGAACAGATTGATCGCCGTGCCGCCCTTCAGGGCAAAGGTGTCATCCACGAACACCAACGGCGCCACCTGGGTCAGCAGGCGTGCGGTATCGAGCCAGGTCTGGTTCATGGCTTGAGCACCAGCAAACCATCGGTTGATCGAGACACCCAGGGCCGATCACTACCCGTCGGCAGCGTGGCCGGATCGAGCTTGGCCGCCCACGGCAGCGATGTTTCACGGCCGAGTTGCAGGCACAGCCGCACAGTCTTGACGCTTGTGCAATGCTGCAACAGCTCGCGCAGCACGTCGGCGCGCAGGCTGTACGCGCTTTCGACGAGTTCGCGGGCTTCCTGCAAGGGCTGGCGCACGCCAACCTCACTCAACAGTTCCAGCAAGGCGCGCTCCGGCGCCGACACCTGCGGCGCCCCACTGCGCTGCTCGAACGGGCCGACGTGCAACAAGGCGTCCGGCTGCTCGTCGAACAAGCGCTTGCGATGGTACTCGGCTGGAAAACGCTCGGTAAACCATTCCGGCAAGCGCCCTGCCGTCCAGCCATACAGGTGCAACACGGGCTGCTGCGACACGTACTGCCGCACGCCATACCAGTCCAACGCGGACTTGCCGCCGACGTGCAGCCCCTCGACTTGGCGCTGCAACAACAGCAGGCTGGGATGGAGCGCCGGGACGTCGTTCGGACGGCAGAAAACTCCCCGCGCCAGCCGTGTGAGCCACCCTGCCCGGACGTAGTGAACGGCTAGGTCGGCAGAGATGCCCAGCGTCGCCAAGTCCTCCGAGGTCAGCGGCGTACCCGGTGCCAGCCGGGTGTAGAGCGCGTTTAGCTTACTTGAATTAGTCGCAGCCATACTGCGACTTTTACAACTTTCCCAAGCGGAAGTCAATTTGACATGGCGCACCCAGTCGTAGTTTGGATACGACAATGGCAACACATCCAAAATCTCATCCCTTCGGCGCAACGGCGCGGAAAGACGGTTGCTTGTCGTCTCCCCTGCCCCGCCTGAATCCCCGATCCGCCGCCATGAACGCCTCCAGCATGTGCGGGATCAACTTCTCGGCATCGACCGCCTCGCCATACGTCTGCGCGTGCAGCGCGGCGTAGCG
>DISE01000060.1 GCA_002421865.1 Castellaniella sp. UBA6218 | reverse complement strand
GGCCGACGAGCTTGAGCAGCACCACGTCGTGGGCGAAGCTGCGTTGCAGGTTCTCGTCGGTCATGGCGTTGCCGCCGTATTTGATGACGACGGTCTTGCCGTGGAAGCGGCGGATGTAGGGCAGGGCCTCGGAGAGCACCTCGGCCTTCAGGGCGGCCGGTGTTTGGGATGTGATGTCCTGGGCGGTATTCGTCATGTCAGGAAGCCAGCGCCTTTTCGACCGTGGCCATGAAGGCCTTTTCGTCGTAGTTGCCGAGATAGCGTTTGATGATGTGGCCTTGCTTGTCGATCAGGAAGGCCGTGGGGGTCAGACGGACGTCGCCGAAGGCCTGGGCGATCTTTCCCTGGGCGTCGATCACGACAGGAAAGGGCAATTGGCGCGTTTCAGTGAAATTCTTGACGTAGTTGGGCGGGTCGTACCGCATGGCCACGCCGATGGTGTCGAAGCCCCGGGATTTCAGTTCCTGGTAATGGCGGATGGTGTCGGGCATCTGCGCCACGCAGGTGGTGCAACTGGTGGCCCAGAATTTGACCAGCACGACCTTGCCGCGCAGATCCTGCATGGTGACGGTCCGGCCGTTCAGGTCGGTGAAGGCGACGTCGGGCGCCGCCTGGGCGGAACCCTGGAATTGCCAGAGGGCGGCGGCGCCGATCGCCACGACGGCCGCCAGGCCGATCAGGATCTTTTTCATTGCACGGGCATGGTCTGGGCGCCGCCGCCATCGCCCGCTGGCGACGGCGTGGGAGCGCCGGAGGAGCTGGAATCGTCAGTGACGGGCGCAGCGCCTTGCTTTCCAGGTTCGGTGAGCAGGGTTTCGCGCGCCACGATCGTGAACAATTTTACGACTTTGTTGACGCCCGAGATGCTCGAGGCGACGGAAGCAGACAGGCGGCCTTCCTCGTCGGTGACCTTGCCCATCAGGTAGACGACTCCGCGCTCGGTCGTGACCTTGATGGTGCGGAAGGGCACGCGCTCGGTGGCGACCAGCTGGCTCTTGACCTTGGAAGTCAGCCAGGTGTCGTTGGTGCGCACGCTGAGGGGTGTGATGTCCCCGACCCGGATGTAATTGTCCACCGCGCGGACCTTGGAGATGTCCCGGGCGATGGTCTCGGCCCGTTGCCGGTCGGCATCGGTGGGGACATCGCCCACCAGCAGCAGCCGGCCCGCGTAGGACGTGCCCAGGACGCGCGCCTTGTCGCCGAAGGCCTTGTTCATTTCACTGGAGACGCGCAGTTCGATCGTCTGGTCGTCGACCTGCTCGCCGGCGGTGCGCCGGTCCGTGGCCACGGCGGCGGAGGTGGCGGCCGCGCCGCCCACGACGAACAGGCCGCAGCCCGACAAGGCAGACAGGCAGGCGAGGCCGATCAGGAGACGGGCGATAGGACGGGCGGGAACGGGCATCAGAGGGGGTCTCCCAGAAGCAGTGCGTCTATGCCGTCGCACAGCGCGTGCAGCAGCAGGATGTGGACTTCCTGGATGCGCATGGTGCGGTCGTGCGGGACGCAGAGGTGGATGTCGGTCTCGTAGAGCAGGGAATTGACCTGGCCGCCGCCCTTGCCCGTCAGGGCGATGATCTGCATGTCGCGTTCGTGCGCGGCCTCGATCGCGCGCAGGACGTTGGGCGAGTTGCCGCTGGTGGTGATGGCCACCAGGATGTCGCCGGGCTGTCCCAGGGCGGCCACCTGGCGTTCGAACACGGCGTTGAAGCCGTAGTCGTTGCCCACGGCGGTCATGATCGAGGTGTCGGTGTTCAGCGCGATGCCGGCCAGCGGCAGGCGGTCGCGTTCGAAGCGGCCGACGAGCTCGGCCACGAAGTGCTGGGCGTCGGCCGCGGATCCGCCGTTGCCGCAGGCGAGGATGCGGGCGTTGTTGGTCAGCGCGCCGAAAAGCAGGTCGACGGCGGCCGCCAGGGCAGGGGCCAGTTCGCGGGCGCTGGAACGGAACGCGTCGACGGCGTCGTCGAAATGCGACGTCATGCGGGAGGTCATGTCCATGAAGCCGATTATCGCATGAGCGCGCGGCCCCGGCGCCGCCGAACGTAACAGTTTGCGGAGCGGAAGGGGGCTCAGGCGCGGAAGGCGTCGCGGATCCAGTGGGGCTGGTCCGTGTCGAAGGCCACCACGTCGAAGCGGCATGCCGGCGCGGCGCCGCCGAAGTGCAGGCGGACGAGCCGGGGCAGGAAGTGGTGAGCGGCCCGGATCAGCCGGGCTTGCTTGGCGCGGTTTACACTGGCGGCGGCGCCGCCGAAGGACGGGTTGCGGCGTTCCCGCACTTCGATGAACAGCAGCAGGTCGCCTGCGCGTGCGGCCAGGTCGATTTCCCCGGCGCGGCAGCGCAGGTTGTTCGCCAGGATGCGGACCCCGCGCGCCTGCAGGTGCCGCGCCGCCCGGACCTCGGCTTCGTGGCCCTGGCGCTGGGTCGGGGATCCCGCCGGCGGTTCGTCGCCGGCCGCGCCGGTGCGGCCGGCCGTCGGGCCGGAGCGCCGCGGAGGGCGCTGGCGGCGAATCACCGCGCGGCGTTGTGCCTGCCGGGCGGTTTCGTAGGGATCGGCGGGCATGGCTGGATATCCAATCCGCAAGACAAGAGGAAGCAACGAGTATGACGGACAGCGCAGACTGGGAAAAGGCCGGACCGACATGGAAACGTCACGCCGAGCTGGTGGCGGGCCAGTCGTGGCCGGCGGGCTGCCTGTATGTGGTCGCCACGCCGATCGGCAATCTGGGCGATCTGAGCCTGCGTGCCTGGGAGGCCCTGCGCCGCTGCGACGCGATCGCCGCCGAGGATACCCGCACCACCCGGGCGTTGCTGGACGCCTGGGGGATCGATACGCCGCTGCTGGCCGCCCACCGCCATAACGAGCGTGAGGCGGCCGGCGCCGTGATCCGGCGGCTGGCCCAGGGCGAGCGCATCGCCCTGGTTTCCGATGCCGGCGCGCCCGCGGTGAGCGATCCGGGGGCGCGGGTGGTGCGCGAGGTCCAGGCGGCCGGATATCGGGTCGTGCCGTTGCCGGGGCCCAGCGCCGTCGTGGCCGCCCTCATGGCCAGCGGAGCCACCCGCGACGAGGCGCCCGGCTTCGCCTTTGCCGGGTTCATGCCGTCCAAAGCCCAGGCGCGGCGCAAGTGGCTGGACCAGTGGCTCGCCTGGCCGGTGCCGGTAGTGATGTTCGAGACACCGCACCGCCTGCGGGCCGCGCTCATGGACCTGTCGATGGCGGCCGGACCGGACCGGCGGGTGACTGTGGCGCGTGAACTGAGCAAACGCTTCGAGGAAATCCGTACTTTGGCGGCGGGCGACGCCCTCGCCTGGCTGGACGAGGACGCGCACAGGGAACAGGGAGAGTTCGTGCTGGTGGTGCACGCCGACGAGTCGGCGCGTGAGCCGGACGAGGACTTGTCGCCCGAGCAGCGGCGGGTCATGGAAGCGCTGCTGGAGGAGTTGTCTGTGCGCGACGCGGCGCGGATCGGCGCCCGGGCCACGGGTCTGGCTCGCGACCGGCTGTATGCCTGGGCACTGAATGAGTCCGGCCGCCGATCAGTGCCTGAGGACTGATCGGTACCTGACGAATCGGAGCGCGCTGATCAAAGCCCCTGATCCAGCGCGATCACGGGATTCAGGCCGGCGGATTCCGCCAGCCGCGAGGCGGTGTGCGCGGCTTCGTCGCGCGACAGGTAGGGGCCCATGCGGACCTTGAAGAGCGGCGGCTGATGGATGACGGTGGCGGGGCCGGCCTGGCCGGCGGCCTCGGTGTTGACCCGCTGGGCCAGCGACTGGGCATTCTGGGCCGAGGAGAAGGCGCCGAACTGCAGGTAGATCCCGCCCGGCCGGGGTGCCTCGGAGACCGGGGGAACGGGCGCCAGGGGCGTCAGCGGCTCGAGGGGCTCCGCGGGCAGGCTGACCGGCCGGGCCTGGGCAGCGTCGGGCGGCGGGGATGCCGGGGCCGAAGCCATCAGGGGCGCCGCCGGATAGCGGCCGGCGCGGATGTCGGAGTTGGTGATGGCCTGCACGACCACGCGACCGCTGCCGGGACCGATCAGGCCGAGTTTGGCGGCGGCCACGTAGGACAGGTCGATGATCCGGCCGGGATGGAAGGGACCCCGGTCGTTGATGCGCACGATCACCGAGCGGTTGGTGCCCGCCCGGGTCACCCGCGCATAGCTTGGGATGGGCAGGGTCGGGTGTGCCGCCGTCATCGCGTACATGTCGTAGGTTTCGCCGTTGGCGGTCTTTTCGCCGTGGAACTTGCGGCCATACCATGAAGCCACGCCTTCCTGGCGGTAGGGCTGGTCCTCGGCGATGGGGATGTAGCGCACGCCGAAGACTTCGTAGGGGCGGAAATTGGCCGGAGCGTGCCGTTCGATGCGGGGTACGGCGTCGGGAATGGAGGCGATGTCGGCCGGAATGTCGCGGCCCGGGCCATCGTCCTTGTAGTAGCCGCCCGAACGCGAGGCGCAGCCCGCAAGAACCACCAGCGTGGCGCCCAGCAGGCCCAGGATGATCCGGCGCGCCATCCCCTGCGCCGCTTGCAGGCGGCCCGGATTCGCCAGGCGCAGGCCTGTCCGCGGGGACTGTCCCGTGTCCGGGCTCATCCGGGCGCTCATGGCCTGGATTCCTGCAGTTTGGGGTTGCGATGGCGTACCAGCAGGGGGGAGTGGTCCGCGAAACGCCGGGCGAGCTGTTCGGTGACGTAGACCGAACGGTGCTGGCCGCCGGTGCAGCCGATGGCCACGGTCAGGTAGTTGCGCGTGTCCTGCATGTACAAGGGCAGCCATTTGCGGATGAAGGCGGCGATGTCGTCGATCATGGATTCGACGCTGCCGAACTGGGCCAGCCAGGCGGCGACCGGGGCGTCGCGCCCCGTCAACGGGCGCAACTGCGCGTCGTAGTGGGGATTGGGCAGGCAGCGTACGTCGAAGACCAGATCGGCATCGTGCGGTACTCCGCGCTTGTAGGCGAAAGATTCGAAGGTCAGGATGACCGAGGGGCGGTCCGTCTGGACCAGGTCGCGTACCCAGGCGCGCAGTTGCCCGGGGGCCAGGTCCGACGTGTCGATGACGTGTTCCTGGTTGCGCAGGGGGGCCAGAAGTTCCCGTTCGCGGGTGATGCAGTCCTGCAGCGAGGCCTCCAGGCCTTCGTGCTGCAGGCGGTCGGTCAGCGGATGGCGGCGCCGGGATTCGGAATAGCGCTGCATCAGGGTGTGGTCGTCGGCCTCCAGGAAGATCACGTGCAGCGCCGTGCCCATGGCGCGCAGGCTGGTCAGGATGCCCGGCAGGTCGTCCAGATCGCCCGGCGTGCGCACGTCGATGGCGACCGCCACCCGTTCCAGGCCGCTGTCCTGGGTGCTGGCGATGAATTCGTGCAGGAAGCGCACCGGCAGGTTGTCGATGCAGGTATAGCCGGTGTCCTCCAGCATGCGCAGGGCCACGGACTTGCCCGAACCGGAGATTCCGGTGATGAGGACGATGTTCAGCATGGCGTGCGCAACGAGGGTGGGCGCTTCGTCGGGCGCGTGGTCATGACCGGGCCTCCCGGGAGTTCTCCATGATGGCCAGGGCCTGGCGTTCGATGAATTCGCCCATGGTGTCGATGCCGCGCAGGCTGAGGATGGTGTTGCGCACGGCGGCCTCGACCAGCACGGCCAGGTTGCGGCCCGCCGCGACCTGCAGCATCACCCGGCGGATCGGGATGCCCAGGATGTCCTGGTATTCGTCCTGGGTCGGCAGCCGCTCGAAGTTGTCGGGCGTCAGGCGCACCAGGTGGACGATCAGCTTGATCTTCATCTTGCGCCGCACCGAGGTCTCGCCGAAGATCGTGCGGATGTCCAGCAGTCCGAGGCCGCGGACCTCAAGCAGGTTCTGGAGCAGAGGCGGGCACTGGCCTTCGATGAAGTTCGGCGCGGTACGCGAGAGTTCGACGGCGTCGTCGGCCACCAGCCCGTGACCCCGGGAAATCAGCTCCAGGGCCAGTTCGCTCTTGCCCAGTCCCGATTCCCCGGTGATCAGGACGCCCAGTCCCAGCACGTCCATGAAGACGCCATGCACCGTGGTCTTGGGCGCCATCCGCTTGCCCAGGTAGATGCGCAGCAGGTCGATCAGGAGGGCCGCGTCGGTGGCCGTGGACAGCAGCGGGATTTCGTGCGCCAGGCAGTAGGCCCGGAGATCCTCGGGCGTCTGGGTGCCGGCCGCCATGACGATGGCGGGGACACCACCAGCCACCAGTTCGTCCATGTGGTGCTGGCGGCGGCGCGGGTCGAGCCGCAGATAGTAGGATACTTCCTCCGCGCCGAAGACCTGGATGCGCCCCGGATGGATCAGGTTCAGGTGGCCGATCAGATCTGCGGCGGCGCCGCTGGTGTCGGGAATCAGGCGCCGGTCGGCGGCGTCCTGGCCTGCGATCCAGGAGAAACGGATCTTCTCGGTGTTGTCACGAATCAGCTCTTGGATGGTCAGCATGTTCAGGGGCCGGGGCGCTTGCGCCAGTCAGGATCAGGTGATGGACTTCCTGGGGGTCCGTGGATTGCGTCAGCGCCTGGCGGATGCCCGCGTCGGACATCAGGCGGGCGATGCCGGCCAGCAGGTCCAGATGGGTCTGGGTGGCGGTTTCCGGGATCAGCAGGAAGAACAGCAGGCGGGCCGTGCGGCCGTCGTTGGCGTCGAACCGGACGGGCTCGGCCAGCCGGATGAAGGCGGCGTGAGGCTCGCGCAGATCCTTGAGGCGTCCGTGCGGGATGGCGACCTCGTGGCCCAGCGCGGTCGATCCCAGCCGTTCGCGAGCCAGCAGGCTGTGGAACACCGCCGTGCGCGCGACGCCCTGGTGATTCTCGAACAGCAGTCCTGCGTGCTCGAAGGCGCGTTTCTTGCTGGTCGCGGCCAGGTCCAGGACGATATTGTCGGGCGGCAGGATGCGGGGAGTGAGATTCATGGCGTCCATTATAGGTAAATGGGCCCTGTAACAATATGGCCCCGGACGGACGTCTCGAGGCCATGTGTGGTTCCGGGCCGGAGGCCGGCCCGAGCGTGCCGTCAGACGATCACTTCCTGGCGCTTGGGGGGTTCGTGGACGACGTGATCCTGAGCCTTGGTCTTGTACTTGATGACCTGGCGGTCGGCCTTGTCGACCAGCAGATCGATGGCCGCATACAGGTTTTCGTCCGAGGCTTCGCAGTGCAGGTCCTTGCCACGCAGGCGCATGGTGATTTCGGCAGTGTGTTTCAGGGGCTCGATCGAGAGCATGACCTGTGTGTCGATGACCTGATCGAAGTGCCGCAGGACACGCGCCGTCTTGGTGTGGACGTATTCGCGGATGGCCGGGGTGATTTCCAGATTGCGACCGGTGATTGTCAGGCTCATATGCAGACTCCTTGCGGAAAGACGGGGAGGGTTCCGGAGGGAACCGGGGATGGACGGGATTGGCCTCCTTTTCTGACAGTTCGATGACAGGTCCAGTGTACCCATTGCATCCGCAACATCAAGCGCCTGTTTTCGGTGTAGGATACCAAGATCGGTCCGGACGGCCTTGCGCCCGCCGGCCTACATCCTGAAGTTCTTTCCCAGGTAAACCTGGCGCACGGCCTCGTTGTCGACGATCTCGTTGGGGTGGCCGCTGGTCAGGACGCGGCCTTCGCTGATGATGTAGGCGCGGTCGCAGATCCCCAGGGTTTCCCGCACGTTGTGGTCGGTGATCAGCACGCCGATGTTGCGGCCCTTCAGGAATTGCACGATGCGCTGGATTTCGATCACGGCGATCGGGTCCACCCCGGCGAAGGGCTCATCCAGCAGGATGAAGCGCGGGTTGGTGGCCAGGGCGCGGGCGATCTCCACCCGGCGGCGTTCGCCGCCCGACAGAGAGATCGCCATGTTGTGGCGGATGTGTTCGATCTGCAGTTCGTCGATCAGCGATTCCAGGCGTTCTTCCAGCGCGGCAGCGGACAGGGGCTTGCCCTGGGCGTCGCGTTGCAGTTCCAGGACCGCGCGGATGTTCTGTTCCACCGTCAGGCGGCGGAAGACCGAGGCGTCCTGGGGCAGATAGGACAGGCCCAGCCGGGCGCGCCGGTGCATGGGGATGCCCGTGACTTCATGCTGGTCGATCAGGATGCGGCCCGTGTCGGCCGGGATCAGCCCCACGATCATGTAGAAGCTGGTGGTCTTGCCGGCGCCGTTGGGTCCGAGCAGGCCGACGACCTCGCCGCTGTCCACCGACAGGGAAACATCCTGGACGACGGCGCGGCGCCCGAAGGTCTTGCCCAGGCCGATGGCCTGGAGGCTGCCGGACGCGCGGGTGGTGTCGTTCGGCGCGTAAGGTGAGGCGTGCGTGGTCGTGCGCATTACGACCGGCCCGCTTTCTTGGCCTTGCACCGGGCGATGGCCTGGTCGATGCGGGACTGCGGCTGAGCCAGGGACCGGACGCGGCCGCCTGCGGCGGCGGAGTTCTGCCCGCCGAACGCCTCGTAGGTGCCGGACTTTTCGTGATAGATGATCCGGGCGCCGCGGACGTTGTCGAAGGCCTGGCCGCAGATCTGGCGAGTCACGGTGGCCTGGCCCGTCAGGGTGATGTCGCCGGAGGAGCCGGCGTAGTCGGCCTGCAGGCCGGTGGCGATGATCGTTTCGAATTTCTCGGGGTTTTCCTGGCGGATGGTGACGACCCGGCCTTTTTCTGCGGTGGCGGTGCCGAACTGGTTGCCCTGGGCGTCCTCGCGGGTGACGAGCTTGTCGCCGCGCAGGGTCATCGTGCCCCGGGTCAGGATCACATTGCCGGTGAATGTGCTGGTCTTGTTGACGTCGTCGTAGTGCAGGGTGTCGGACAGGATGACCGTGTCGGGCTCGTCCTTGGGCGCGGGCTTGTCCTGAGCGGCGGCCGCCAGGGAAGCCAGGGACAGGATGCCGGCGGCGATCGCCGCGATCAGTGCGGGAGACGGGATTTTCATGGTTGAGCGTTCTTTTTGGGTCCGGCGTTGCGAGTGGCCTGGTCTTCGCCCGAGATCTTGACGTCGCTGGCCGCCGTGACGGTCAGTTGGCGGGTGCGGTTATCGTAGCGCATGCCCTTGCCCCGCAGCGTGGAATGACCGTTGATGACCAGCGCCGGGCGATCCGTGTGGACCAGATCCCGGTTGGGTTCGATGACGAGCTGGGAACTGCGCACGTCGAGCAACTGGTGTTCGGCGTCGGGCAGGCGTTTCAGGTGGGCGTTGCCGTTGAGCACGATGCGGTCGCCGCGCTCGTCGAGCGTGCCATGGTCGGCGGTGCCCTCGGTGATGGGGGAGCCTGGCTGGTGGCCGACCGCGCGCGGCGAGGTGATCTCGTAGGCGCCGGTGTCGGGGAAGTGTTCCATGGCCAAGCCTTCCAGGCGGTTGATGGCGCGCCCGGCGGGGTCCGTGCGCACCATCGTGAACCGGTCCGACCAGGAGTCGCGTTCGTGGGTGACGCGCCGGGGCGGATCGATCTGGATCGAGCGCAGGGTGTAGTCGGAAGCCCACCAGGTGCCCAGCACCAGCAGGCCGAGCAGCAGCACGGCGACGAGGCTGGGCAGGCGGTCCTTCACTGGATGGCTCCGCCCAGCGTGGACAGGGAGGCCGTGAAGCAGGCGCCCAGGCGGCCCTGGGCCGCCAGGATCAGGTCGCAGCATTCGCGCACGGCGCCCGCGCCGCCGCGCAGGGTGCTGGTCCAGTGGGCCGCCTGGCCGACATAAAAGGGCGCGTTGGGCACGCTGGCGGCGAAGCCGACCCGCTGCAGCACGGGCAGATCGATGATGTCGTCGCCCATGTAGC
Source organism: Castellaniella sp. UBA6218 (assembly GCA_002421865.1). Lineage (GTDB taxonomy): Bacteria > Pseudomonadota > Gammaproteobacteria > Burkholderiales > Burkholderiaceae_B > Castellaniella. Next base: position 8,039 of record DISE01000060.1, on the reverse strand, counting down.
CCAAATCCTGCAGGGACAGGCCGGCCTCGCGGGCAAGGTCTTCGACCGTGTTGATCTTGTCGCGGACCCCCTGGAGGATGGGCGAGATGCCCAGTTCGGCCGCCCGGCGGGCCGTGATGGCGCTTTTTCGGCCGCTGACCCAGGCGACGTGGATGCCCTGCTCGCGCAGCAGCCGCAGACCGTGGCCATCCAGCGCATTGAAGGGCTTGACGGCCTCGCCGTGTTCGCCATACCAGAGACTGCCATCGGTCAGGATGCCGTCGACGTCGAACACCATCATGCGCACCGCGCGAGCCCGGTCGCGGATGGCTTCCGGGATGCGGGCCAGGATCTGGGCTTCGGCGGGATGGGAGAAACCGGGCAATTCGTTCATCAGATGACCTTTGCGGCGAGGAGGTCGTGCATGTGCAGAGCCCCCAATAATAGCCCGTCGCCATCCAGCACCAGCATCTGGTTGAGTTTGTGCTCGTCCATGATCGTGGCGGCCTCGATGGCGGGCGCGTCGGCCGCGATCGAGCGCGGGTGGCGGCTCATGCCGGCCGAGACCGGCAGGGCGCGGATGTCGCCATGCTGGGCGATCATGCGGCGCAGGTCGCCGTCGGTGAACAGGCCCACGGGGCGTCCGGCTTCGAGGACGATGGTCATGCCCATGCCCTTGGCCGACATTTCGGTCAGGGCGTCGGGGATCAGAGTGTCGGGCGCGACGCGCGGCAGGGCCGCGCCGCTGCGCATGATGTCGGCCACGGAGGTCAGCAGCCGCCTGCCCAGGGCGCCGCCGGGATGCGAGCGGGCGAAATCGTCGCGGTTGAAGCCGCGCGCCTCCAGGCAGGCGACGGCGATGGCGTCGCCCAGCACCAGGGCGGCCGTGGTGCTGGCGGTGGGCGCGAGGTTCAGGGGGCAGGCCTCCTGGTCCACGGCGGCGTCCAGCGTCAGGTCGGCGCTGACCGCCAGTTCGGAACCGGCGTGGCCGGTCAGGGCGATGATGCGCGTGCCCATGCGCTTGGCCACGGAAATGATGGTGATCAGTTCCTGGGCCGAGCCGGAATAGGAGATCGCCAGCAGGATGTCCTGGCCGGTGAGCATGCCCAGATCGCCGTGGATGGCTTCGGCCGCGTGCATGAAGAAGGCGGGCGTGCCGGTGGACGCCAGGGTGGCGGCGATCTTGCGGGCGACGTGGCCGGATTTGCCGATGCCGGTGACGACGACGCGGCCCGGGCAGTCCAGGATCAGGCCGACCGCCTGGGCGAAGCGCGCGTCGATGCGGCCTTGCAGGGCTTGCAGGGCCTGGATCTCGATGCCGAAGGTGCGGTCGGCGCTGGCGCGGATCGCCTCCGGGCTGGGTCTGGGGTGGGCATGCATCCCGCGATTTTAAGCGGAATGGGCGCCCCGGTGAGGAGGCGGGCTTGTTAAACTGTGGCCGCCTTCATGCCCCGCCTTCATGCCCTCGCCACAGGACCCCGCCATGCAAACCGACCCGGCCCAGTACATCCGCGACACGATCCGCACCGTGCCCGATTGGCCGAAACCCGGTGTGCAGTTCCGGGACATCACCCCGGTGCTGCAGGACCCGCGCTCGTTCCGGGTGCTGATCGACCTGTTCGTCTACCGCTACATGCGCCAGCGTCTGGATCTGGTGGCGGGAATCGACGCGCGCGGCTTCATCGTGGGCTCGGTGCTGGCCTATGAACTGAACCTGGGCTTCGTGCCGGTGCGCAAGCAGGGCAAGCTGCCGTTTCGCACGGTGGCCGAGGAATACGCCCTGGAATACGGCAATGCCGCGGTGGAGATGCACACGGATTCGGTGCGGCCCGGCCAGCGCGTGCTGCTGATCGACGACCTGATCGCCACAGGCGGCACGATGCTGGCGGCGTCCCGCCTGTTGCAGCGTCTGGGGGCCAACGTGGCCGAGGCCGCCGCCATCATCGACCTGCCCGACCTGGGCGGCTCCAAGGCCGTCCGGGATTCTGGATTGCCGGTGTATACGGTCTGCGAATTCGAGACGGGTCCGGAGCATCCAGAGCCATAGCCTGATCCACTACCCCGGGAGGCAGGGGCGCATGCGTGGCCAGCACGACGGTGCGGCCCCGGGTCGCCCGAGGCAGGTCGGCCAGGAACTCCGCCTCCGTGTCGGCGTCCAGGCCTGCGGTTGGTTCGTCGAGCAGCAGGATGTCCGCAGGCGAGAGCAGGACCCGTGCCAGGGCCAGCCTGCGTGCCTGGCCGACGGAAAGGCCGGCCCCCGTTTCTCCGATCCAGGTATCCAGGCCGTGCGGCAGGCTGCGGACGAAGACGCCCAGACGCGCGGCGTCGAGGGCGTGCCACAATGACTCGTCATCGGCCTGTGGATCGCCGATCAGCAGGTTGGTCCGTATCGTGCCGAGGAACAGCGGCGCATCCTGCGCCAGCAGAGTCATGCGCGCATGCAGCGTGGCCTGGGCGCATTCGCGCAGGTCGATGCCGCCATAGAGGATGTTGCCCGCCTGGGGGTCGTCCAGTCGCAGCAGCAGGTGCAGCAGCGTGGATTTGCCCGCGCCGCTGGCCCCCGTCAGCGCGGTGCGGCTGCCAGGCGGGAGGTCGAGATCGAGACTGTCCAGGACCGGCCTGTCCGGGGCCTCCGGATAGGCATAATGCAGCCCCCGGACCTGCAAGGCGCTCCCGGCCGGCGGCATCCGGGGCGAAGGGGGATCGCGCAGGTCGGGTTCCGCCGCCGTAATGGCTTCGATGCGCACCAGGGCGGCCAGCGCGGCACCCATCCGGGCCGCGCCGCGCATGACGGGGCCGATGGTCTCGAACAGGCCCAGTGCCCCCAGCAGCAGGCCGGCCACCACGGGCGGGGCCAGCTGGCCGCGGTCGACGGCATCCAGGCCGGTCCACAAGATCGCCAGCAGGGCGATGCCGGTGGCGGCCTGGACCAGGCCCTGGCCACCGGCGCTCAGGTTGGCCTGGGTATTGCGGGCGCGGGCGGCACGGCCGCAGGCTTGATCGAAATGCGCCAGGATGTGTCCTGAAAGTGCCAGGGAAAGGATGTCCGCATGGCCTTCGGCAGCTTCCTGGACTGCTGCGCGCAATTGGGCTGCGCTGTCCTGGATGGCCTGGCCGGGCGCTCTGGCCTGGTGAAGCAGGATGGCCGGAACCAGCAGGCAGGCCGCAAGAAAAACCGCGGCGACGGCGCCGGCGGCTGCCGGCAACTGCCAGGCTAGGATGGCCGTCATGGCCAGGCCGGCCAGCAGGGCGCTCAGCAGGGGCGCCATCATGGTCAGGAACAGGGTATCGAGCGCATCGACATCCGATGTCAGGCGCGACACGAGGTCACCGGAGCGATAACGGGCCAATTGGCGTGGTGACAACCGGGCCAGCGATCGGAAAAGCGTGCTGCGCAGCTCCGCGAGCAGGCGCAGGGTCGCCGTGTGGCCGGCCAGGCGTTCCGCGTAGCGGGCGCCGATGCGGATGAACGAGAACCCGCGCACCAGCGCCGAGGGTGCGAACAGGTTGAAGGCTTGGGCCGCGCTCGCCGAGGCGGCTCCGGCCAGGGCCGCGCCGGTTAGGAACCAGCCGGCGACGCCCAGCAGGCCCGCGCCGGCCAGCGCCGTCAGCAGGGCCAGGGCCACGGTGGTGGCCAGGCTTGGCCAATGACGCCGGTAGATCTGTGCCAGCAGGCGCCCGCGGCCCATCGGGCGGTCGCTCTGTCGCGCATCCGTGGACAGGCTGACGGGGTTGTTTGATGCAGTCATGTTGCCGCCTCGATGCGGCCGCCCTCAAGCCGGAGGCGGCGGGGCAGGCGGCGCGCCACCTCGACGGAATGGGTGACGAGCAGCAGGGTGCGGCCGCGCGCGAAATCCAGGAGTCCATCCAGTACGGCATTGCGCGTGGCCTCGTCCAGATGGGCGGTCGGCTCGTCGAGCAGGATCAGGCCGGGGGCGCGCAGGTACAGTCGCGCCAGGGCGACGCGCTGCGCCTGTCCGCCAGACAGGCCGTGTCCGCGCGGGTCGAGCTGGCTGTCCAGGTCGTGGGGCATGTGCTGGGAAAATTCGGTCACGCAAGCCCGTTGCGCGGCGTGGACGATTTCCGCTGTGCTTGCCTCGGGGCGTCCGAGACGGATATTGTCTGCGATCGAGCCCTGGAGCAGACAGGGGCGCTGGCCGATCAGGATGACCCGTTCGCGCAGCCTGGCTTCCGGCCATTCGGCCAGTGGGCGTCCATCGAGTCGCAAGGGGCCTTCGGCGGTCTGGAGCCGCGCCAGGACTTCGAGCAAGGTTGTCTTGCCGACACCGCTGCCACCCAGCAAGGCGACATGCTCGCCCGGCTGGATCGACAATGAAAGCCCATCCAGGATGGGCCCGGACCGGTCTGGCAGAATCAGCCGTAACGGGCCCGCCTGCACGGCCAGGCCGGATGTCTGCGGCGCAGTGGGCGGGGCTTCGGTGTCCGTGTCCCGGCTGGCGTCGGGCGGTTGCGGCATCGCAGCGCCGAGGCGGGGCAGGGCGCCAAAGGTCGCTTCGATCTGCACGGCGGCGGCCCGCGCGGCCGCGCGATCGTGATAGTGGGCGGCGAACTGACGCAGGGGCGCGTAGACTTCCGGCGCCATCAGCAGGCAGAAGAATCCCGCCTGGAGCGTCAGGGGCTGGGTGCGCAGATCCAGGTAGCCCAGGTAGCTCAGTCCGATGTAGACGGCGACACCCGCCACGCCCAGGGCGGCGAAGAACTCCAGCACGGCGGAGGACAGGAACGCGATGCGCAGGACGGCCAGGGTGCGGTCGCGCAGCGTATCGCTGGCCTGGGCGACCGTTTCCGATTCGGCCTGTGCCCGGCCGTGCAATTTCAGGGTGGCCAGGCCGCGCAGCCGGTCGGCGAAGAAACCCGACAGGCGGGCGAACGTCCGCAGGTGGCGCCGGCTGGCCGCTTCCGCACCCCAGCCGACCAGGGCCATGAAAAGCGGAATCAGCGGGGCGGTCGCCAGCAGCAGGAGGCCGGCGACGAGGTCGACGGGCAGGACGACGAGGGAAAATGCGATCGGCAGCACGATGGCGGCCGCCATGGATGGCAGGTAGCGGGAAAAATAGCCGTCCAGGGCTTCGGTCTGATCAACGACTGCGCCCGCCAGTTCGCCGGATGCCTGGCGCCGCGTCCATGCGGGACCGGCCGCCAGCAGCGTGCGCATCAGCATCTGGCGGACGGCGTGTTTGATGCGTTCGGCGGCAAGGGAGCCCGCCCGTTCCGCCAACCAGGCCAGTGCCGCGCGGGCCAGGATCAGCGCGGCGATCCCGGCGAGCGGCTGCAGCAGGGCGTCGCGGCCGACCCTTTGGATGAATCCGGCTTCCAGGGTGTGCGCCAGCAGCCAGGACTGAAAGACCAGCAGGCATCCGGCCAGCAGAGGGGCCGCCGATGCCAGGGCCAGCGGCACCCGGGCCTGGCGCGCCAGATCCCGCAGCCATCGGGCCTGGTCCGGCGTTGCGGGCTGGACGATGGCCGGATCGTATTCCAGGCTGGAGCGATCGTTCACTCGGTGTCCGGGAGCGGCACGGGTGGCGCGTGCTCATGGCCCTCGCGCAGTTCGAACCACATCGCATTCAGGATGCCGAACGCGCAGGCCAGGCCCAGGCCGAGTATCCAAGAAAAATACCACATGTCCGGCTCCTCAATAAGCGTGGGGGGCGGTGTCGATCGATTCCGCCGTGACCTTGCCCCGCATGACGCGGTAGACCCAGGCGGTATAGGCGGTGACGATGGGCAGCAGGATCAGGGTCGCGAGCAGCATGATCCACAGGGTCAGATGGCTGGATGACGCGTCCCAGACGGTCAGTCCCGCCGCAGGTTGGCTCGATGAGGGCAGGATGAAGGGAAACAGCGCGAAGCCCGCGGTCAGGATCACGCCGGCGAACGAGGCGGATGAAGCCAGGAACGACAGGAGGCCGGCGCGGCCGATGGACAGCAGGATGGCTGTGAGCAGCGCCCCGCAGGCGCCGGCGGCCGGAGCGAGCCACATCGCGGGCCAGATCGTGAAATTGCGCAGCCAGCCGCCAGTTTGCAGCGCGACGCTCTTGGTCAGCGGGTTGGAGGGGGCGCCGGGGTCGACGAGGCTGGTGATGGCATGGCCCTGGATGCCATACGCCACCCAGAAGCCCCCGATCAGGAACAGCGCGATCGACAGCAGGGCCGCCCTCGCTCCCCAGCGACGCGCCCGGGCGGCCACCCTGTCTTCCGTGCGCCAGGCCAGCAGCGCGGCGCCATGCATGGCCACCAGCGTGACGCTCAGGACGCCCGCCAGCAGGGCGAAGGGGGTGAACAGCTGGAAGAAGTGGCCCGAATAGATGGGGCGCATGGTGTCCGGGTCGAATCCCGAAGGCACGCCCAGGATCACATTGCCCATGGCTACGCCGAACACCAGGGCCGCGAGGGTTCCGGAAAAGCATAGCGCGGCGTCCCAGCTGCCGCGCCAGCGCGGGTTTTCGAGCTTGCTGCGGTATTTGAAGCCGACCGGCCTCAGGATCAGGGCCAGCAGTGCCAGCATCATGGCGAGATAGAAGCCCGAGAAGGATGCCGCGTACAGGAGCGGCCAGGCGGCGAAGATGGCCCCGCCCGCCGTGATCAGCCAGACCTGATTGCCTTCCCAGACCGGACCGACGAGGTTCAGCGCCACGCGTCGCTCGGCGTCGGTGCGCGCGACCAGGGGCAGCAGCGCGGCCACGCCCAGATCGAAGCCGTCCATGATTGCGAAGCCGATCAGCAGGGCGCCCAGCAGGGCCCACCAGATCACGCGCAGCGTGCCGTAGTCCAGAGGAATCAAGGTTTCCATGGTGCTCTCCCGTTCAGGCCTGCAGAGGGATCCGTCCGGACACGCCGGGTGCCGCTGGATCCGGAGGGTCGCTCGCATCCCCGGGGCCCTTCCGGATGGCATGCAGCATGACTTTCACGCCGATGACCAGCAGTGCGGTGTACAGCGCCAGGAAGACCGCCAGACTGATGGCCAGGTCCGTGAGCGTCAGACCGGAGGCCGCGTAGTAGGTGGGCAGCACGCCTTCGATGACCCAGGGCTGGCGGCCGTATTCGGCCACGAACCAGCCGCATTCGATGGCCACCCAGGGCAGGGGAAGGCTCCAGAGCGTGATCTTCAGCAGCCTGGGACTGCCGTCCAGGCGACCGCGCGAAGCGAGCAGGAAGGCGGTGGCGAAGAACAGGATCAGATAAAAGCCGACGGCCACCATGGTGCGGAATGTCCAGAACAGGGGTGCCACGTTCGGGACGGTGTCGAACGCCGCCTGGCGGATCTGGTCGTCTGTCGCCTTGGATAGATCCTGTGTATAGCGCTTGAGCAGCAGTCCGTAGCCGAGATCGGGCCAGATTTCCTCGAAACGCTTGCGGGCGGCCTGATCGTCCGGGTGGGCGCGGATGTGGCGCAGGGTTTCGTAGGCAACGATGCCGTTGCGCACGCGCGTCTCGGCCCGCGCAACCAGTTCGTTGATGCCCAGCATGGGCGTCGTGAGCGAGCGCGTGCCGATGATGCCCATCACATAGGGGATCTCCAGGGCGAAATCATTCTTGCGTTCCGCCTGGTTGGGTATGGCGATCAGGTTGAAGCTGGCAGGCGGGGGCTCCGTCTGCCACATGGATTCCATGGCCGCGATCTTCATTTTCTGGTGCTCGGTGGTCAGGTAGCCGCTCTCGTCGCCCAGCACGACCACGGAAAGCGAAGCGGCCAGGCCGAAGCTTGCGGCCACGACCATCGAGCGCTTGGCCAGGTCGATGTGCCGCTTGCGCAGCAGGTACCAGGCGCTGATCGCCATGACGAACATGGCGCCCGCGGTGTAGCCGGCGCTGACGGTATGCACGAACTTGGCCTGGGCCACCGGGTTGAACAGCACGGCGGCGAAGTCGGTCATTTCCATGCGCATGGTGTCGGGGTTGAACACTGCGCCGACGGGATTCTGCATCCAGCCGTTGGCGATCAGGATCCATAGGGCGGAAAGGTTCGTGCCCAGAGCGACGAGCCAGGTCACGACGAGATGGCCGAGCCTGGACAGCCGGTCCCAGCCGAAGAAGAACAG
>DISE01000075.1:11737-50941 GCA_002421865.1 Castellaniella sp. UBA6218 | reverse complement strand
GCCAGTCCCATTCGGGCTTGCCGGCCTCGGCCACCAGTTCGTGGATGGCGTTGATGCAGGCCTGCATCTGTTCGTGCCCGAACACCACGGCGCCCAGCATCACGTCCTCGGACAGTTGCTTGGCTTCGGATTCGACCATCAGCACGGCGGACTCGGTCCCGGCCACCACCAGATCCAGCTGGGATTCGCCGCGCACCTGCGAGGCGCCGGGGTTCAGGACGTACTGGCCGTCGATATAGCCCACGCGGGCGGCGCCCACCGGGCCGTTGAAGGGGATGCCGGAGATCGCCAGGGCGGCCGAGGCGCCGATCAGGGCGGGGATGTCGGGATCGACTTCAGGATTGACCGACACCGTGTGGATGATGATCTGGACGTCGTTGTAGAAGCCGTCCGGAAACAGGGGACGCAGCGGACGGTCGATCAGGCGGGAGGTCAGGATTTCCTTTTCGGAAGGCTTGCCTTCGCGCTTGAAGAAGCCGCCNNCCGCCGGGGATCTTGCCGGCCGCGTAGGTCTTCTCGACGTAATCGACGGTCAGCGGAAAGAAGTCCTGGCCGGGCTTGGCCGTCTTGGACGCCACCACCGTGGCCAGCACCACCGTGTCATCGACGGACACCAGCACCGCGCCGGAGGCCTGGCGGGCGAATTCGCCGGTTTCCAGGACGACGGTGTGCGGGCCGTACTTGAACGACTTGCTCACTTTGTTGAACATTTTCTGATCCTATAAAAGGGACGCCTGCGGGGCTCCTGCCCGCGACCCGCCCACCAGAGGCGGGGCCGATTGCGACGACCCATGACAAAAAGCCGCACACGCTGCGCAAAACGATGCAGCGTGCACGGCTCGTGCGAGGGGAGCGAAGCTCCCGGGCATTACTTGCGCAGGCCGAGTTTTTCGATCAGCGCGCGGTACGAATCGGGGTTGCGGCCCTTCAGGTAGTCCAGCAGCTTGCGGCGGCGGCTGACCATGCGCAGCAGGCCGCGACGCGAGTGGTGGTCTTTCTTGTGGGTCTTGAAGTGGCCGGTCAGCTCATTGATGCGGGCCGTGAGCAGGGCGACCTGGACTTCGGGGGAACCGGTATCGCTGGCGGCGCGCTGGAATTGCGCGACGATGTCGGATTTGACGATATCTGCAACAGACATTTTTATTCCTCAGTGGACAAGCGGCAGCACCGAGGCGCGCTGCCGTGGGATCAAATGAAAACGCCACGCAAATCGTGGCGCGGGAAAATTATAGCGGATTCCGGCCCGGCGCGCGCGAATCCGGTCAGGACGGCCCGCCTCCCCCGGCGTCGTCCGCGCCGCGCATGCGCTGTCCCAGGCGGCGGGCGCGGCGCACGCGCCACAGCCACAGCACCCAGCCCGACAGGCTGTAGAGCACGAACAGGAAGAACAGCACCACCGGCGGATCGCTGGACACGAAAACGAAGACCGCCACCACCACCAGCATGACCCAGAATGGCACGCTGCGGCCCAGCGCGAAGGACTTGCCGCTGAAGAAAGGCGCGTTCGACACCATCGCCACGCCGGCGTAGACCGTGAGGGTGAAGGCGGCCCAGGGGATGACGCCGTCCGACAGGGACAGCTTGTTGTCCACCGACAGCCAGACGAAGCCGGCGACCAGCGCCGCCGCCGCCGGACTGGGCAGGCCCTGGAAATACTGCTTGTCGACCTTGCCGATGTTGGCATTGAAACGCGCCAGGCGCAGGGCGGCCCCCACCACGTAGACGAAGGCGGCCAGCCAGCCCCAGCGGCCCAGGCCATGAAGCGACCATTCGTACATCACCAGCGCGGGCGCCATGCCGAATGACATCATGTCGGCCAGGGAGTCGTACTGCTCGCCGAAGGCGGACTGGGTGTTGGTCAGCCGGGCCACGCGCCCGTCCATGCTGTCGAACACCATCGCCAGGAACACCGCGATGGCGGCCACCTCGAAGTGCTGGTTCATGGCCTGGACGACGGCGTAGAAACCGGCGAACAGGTTGGCGGTGGTGAAGGCGTTGGGCAGCAGGTAGATGCTGCGTCGGCGCTGAGGTTCGTCAGGCATGGATTCAGGCTGCGGAAGCGTCATCGCGAGGCGGAACGGGAAGTTCGGCCAGGACCGTGCGGGTGGCCTTGACCTTGTCGCCCAGGGCGACCCGGGGCCGGGCACCCACAGGCAAGTATACGTCCACTCGCGAACCGAAGCGGATGAAGCCGTAGCGCTGCCCCGCGTACAGCGCCTGCCCCGGCCGGGCATGACACAGGATGCGCTTGGCCACCAGGCCGGCGACCTGGACGGCCGTCACCGTCTGCCCGTCGGCCGTGTCCAGCACCATGGCGTTGCGCTCGTTTTCCAGCGACGCCTTGTCCAGGGCCGCATTGAAGAACTTGCCTGGAAAATATTCGATCGACCGCACCTGGCCATCGACCGGGGACCGGTTCGAGTGGACGTTGAAGACGTTCATGAAGACGCTGATCTTCAGCGCCGGGCGCCCCCCCGCATAGGGATCGGTCGCGTCCTCGACACAGACGATGCGGCCGTCGGCCGGGCACAGCACCAGGCCCTCGCCCTCCGGCGCCTCACGCGCGGGATCGCGGAAGAACTGCAGGGCGAACAGCGTGAACACCCAGAACGGAACGGAAGCCCACGGCGACCACCAGGTCACCAGCAGGGACACGACCAGCGCGCCGGCCAGAATGGGCCAGCCTTCGCGGGCGATCAGGGGATGGGGGTAAGGGGGGATTTTCATGGTAGGCGCAAGAATAACTCAAAATGTGCGATGCCCCCACGCCGCGCGCGTGGCTTCGTCCGCTTGACGTCCGACTCGCGGCCCCTGTGCGGGCCGGTGGCGGACAAAGCAAAACAGCCGGCGCCTCGACGAGGCGCCGGCTGTCCACGGCATGGGCGAAATCAGTTCTTGGACTGATCCACCAGCTTGTTGGCCGCGATCCACGGCATCATGGCGCGCAGCTTGGCGCCGACCTGCTCGATCTGCGATTCCGCGTTCAGGCGGCGGCGCGAGGTCAGCTCCGGCGCGCCGGCGGCGTTTTCCAGGATGAAGTTCTTGGCGTAGACGCCGGACTGGATGTCGGCCAGGCACTGGCGCATCGCGGCGCGCGTCGCGTCGGTCACCACGCGCGGGCCGGTGACGTATTCGCCGTATTCCGCATTGTTGGAGATCGAGTAGTTCATGTTGGCGATGCCGCCTTCGTAGATCAGGTCCACGATCAGCTTCAGTTCGTGCAGGCACTCGAAATAGGCCATTTCGGGGGCATAGCCCGCGTCCACCAGGGTCTCGAAGCCGGCCTTGATCAGCTCGACGGTGCCGCCGCACAGGACGGCCTGTTCGCCGAACAGGTCGGTTTCCGTTTCCTCGCGGAAGTTGGTTTCGATGATGCCGGCGCGACCGCCGCCGTTGGCCATGGCGTAAGACAGGGCCAGGTCGCGGGCCTTGCCCGAGACGTCCTGGTGCACGGCCACCAGGTGCGGCACGCCGCCGCCCTGGGTATAGGTGTTGCGCACGGTGTGGCCCGGGGCCTTGGGGGCGATCATGATGACGTCCACGTCGGCGCGCGGCACGACCTGGCCGTAGTGCACGTTGAAGCCATGGGCGAAGGCCAGCGCGGCGCCCGCCTTGAGGTTGGCGGCGACTTCGCTGCGATAGACCTGGGCGATGTTCTCGTCGGGCAGCAGCATCATGACCAGATCGGCGCTCTTGACGGCTTCGGCGACTTCTTTCACGGTCAGGCCGGCGTTCTCGGCCTTCTTCCAGGACGCGCCGTTCTTGCGCAGGCCGACGACGACCTTGACGCCGGAATCATTCAGATTCTGCGCATGCGCGTGGCCCTGGGAACCATAGCCGATGATGGCGACGGTCTTGCCCTTGATCAGGGACAGGTCGCAGTCTTTGTCATAGAAAACTTTCATGTTGGAAACTCCGATTTTTAATTCTGAAACGAGAGGTTGGGATGAGGCAGGGCATGAAATAGTCCCTGCGGACTATTTCATGCCTGACGAATCCGTGCAGCTTGCAAGCTGCGAGGTGGGTACAGCGAGGGGGCTCACAACTTCAGTACGCGTTCGCCGCGCCCCACGCCGGACACGCCGGTGCGGACGGTTTCAAGGATGGCGCTGCGGTCCAGCGCCCCGATGAAAGCGGCGATCTTGTCCTGCACCCCGGTCAGTTCGATGGTGTAGGTCTTGTCGGTGACGTCGATGATGCGCCCGCGGAAGATTTCCGCCATGCGCTTCATTTCCTCGCGCTCCTTGCCGACCGCGCGCACCTTGATCAGCATCAGCTCGCGTTCGACATGAGGGCCTTCGGACAGGTCGACGACCTTGACCACGTCCACCAGACGGTTCAGGTGCTTGGTGATCTGTTCGATGATCTCATCGGAACCGATCGTGACGATAGTCATGCGCGACAGGGTGGCGTCTTCCGTCGGCGCGACGGTCAGCGTCTCGATGTTGTAACCGCGCGCCGAGAACAGCCCCACCACCCGCGACAGGGCGCCGGGCTCGTTTTCCAGCAGAATGGAAATCACATGTTTCATGGTCTTATCCCCTCACAGATCCTCGGAACCCAGCAGCATCTCGGTCAGGCCGCGGCCTGCCTTCACCATGGGCCAGACGTTCTCGGTCTGATCAGTGATGAAATCCATGAAGACCAGACGGTCCTTGTATTTCGTGAACGCCTCGCGCAGAGCGGGCTCGACGTCGGCGGGCTTGTCGATCCGCATGCCGACGTGCCCATAACTCTCGACGAGCTTGACGAAATCCGGCAAGGCGTCGACATACGACTCCGAATAGCGCGAACCGTACTCGATCTGCTGCCACTGGCGAACCATGCCCAGGTAACGGTTGTTCAGGCACAGGACCTTGGGCGTCAGGTGGTACTGCTTGCAGGTGGACAGCTCCTGGATGTTCATCTGGATCGAGCCCTCGCCGGTGATGACGGCGACGTCGCGGTCCGGATTGGCCATCTGCACCCCCATGGCGTAGGGCAGGCCCACGCCCATGGTGCCCAGACCGCCGGAATTGACCCATCGGCGCGGTTCCGGGAAAGGATAGTACTGGGCCGCCCACATCTGGTGCTGGCCCACGTCGGACGTGACGAAGGCCTGGCCGCGCGTGATTTCCCACAGCTTCTGGATCACGAACTGGGGCTTGATCACCGTGTCGGAGTTTTCATAGTCCAGGCACTTGCGATCGCGCCAGGTGTCGATCTGCTTCCACCAGGCGTCCAGGCGGCGCTCGGACAGGCCCTGTTCGGCCATCGACTGGGCGTACAGGCCGATCAGATCCTGCAGGACCTCCTTGACGTCGCCCACGATCGGCACATCCACACGGACCCTCTTGGAGATCGAGGACGGGTCGATGTCCACGTGCACGATCTTGCGCGGCACCTGGGCGAAATGTTTGGGATTGCCGATGACGCGGTCGTCGAAGCGCGCGCCGATGCCGATCAGCACATCGCAATGCTGCATCGACATGTTGGCCTCGTAGGTGCCATGCATGCCGGGCATGCCGACGAACCGCTCGTCCGTGCCCGGATAGGCGCCCAGGCCCATCAGGGTCGTGGTGCAGGGCGCGCCGGTCAGGCGGACCAGCTTGCGCAGTTCGTCGGCGGCGTCGGCCAGCACGACCCCGCCGCCGGCGTAGATCATCGGGCGCTCGGCGGCCAGCAGCATCTGCACGGCTTTCTTGATCTGGCCCTGGTGGCCCTTGGTGACCGGAGCGTACGAACGCAACTGGACCGGGGCGCGCGGCGGCGTGTATTTGCACATCGCCACGGAGACATCCTTGGGGATGTCCACCAGCACCGGTCCGGGGCGGCCGGAACGCGCGATGTAGAAGGCGCGGCGCAGGGTGTCGGCCAGATCCTTGACGTCGCGCACCAGGAAGTTGTGCTTGACGCAGGGCCGGGTGATGCCGACCGTGTCGCATTCCTGGAAGGCATCCTGGCCGATGGCGTGCGTGGGCACCTGGCCGCTGAGGATGACCATGGGGATCGAATCCATGTAGGCCGTGGCGATGCCGGTGACGGCATTGGTCACGCCCGGCCCGCTGGTCACCAGGCAGACACCGGTTTTCTGGGAGGATCGGGAGTAGGCATCGGCGGCGTGGACGGCCGCCTGTTCGTGCCGCACGAGCACGTGCTGGAATTTGTCCTGCTTGTAGATTGCGTCGTAGATGTAGAGGACCGCGCCGCCGGGGTAGCCAAACACATGGTCTACGCCTTCCTCGATCAGACAACGCACGACGATGTCGGCGCCATTGAGTTCCATGATGGTTCCTTTCTTGACCTGTATCGAGCACCAAGCGGCCTTTCGGCGGCCCGGGACAGTCCCGGCGATCCGCGACATGATCCGACGCTGGGCGATTCACGGAATCGCTTTGCCCGGACACATTGCGGGACCAGTCTGCGCCCCTTGGCACAAGACACTCGCGCCCTGAGGCGCAACGTGGTGGAAATGGACGCCCCGGACCGCGCTTGTGGCACATCCTGGGACATAAAGACGGAAGACGAAAAAAACCGGGTGTATGACCCGGGAGCGTTCGCCGCATCGGGTGGCCGCGATAGGGCCGACCGAGGGGCTAATTTACCGCGTTGCAACAGGGGGCGCAAGCGAGCCGCCCGGCGACGGGCCGGGCCGATGACGCCCCGCCGCGATCGTGCGCGTAGGACCGGCGGATTTGCCTATACTGGCGCCATCGCACCTCCGTCCCGGATGCCTGCCGCATGAACCTGCCCACTTCGCAGTTGCAGCGATTCTTCTACAGCCACCATTTTTTCGGCGGGCTGCGCCAGGCCACGGGCGTGCTGCTCCCGGCCCTGGTGCTGTCGGGCGTCTTCGGCTGGCACGCCGCCGGCTTCGTGGCGGCGGTCGGCGCCGCCTGCGTGGCGATCCTGGACCAGCCCGGCGGCCCCCGGCGCTACGGCATCAACGGCATGTTTGCCGCCCTGTGCCTGGGCTCGGCCACCACGGCGCTGACAGGACTGGCCTCCAGCCACGTCCTGGCCATCTGGCTGGTCGTGCCGGCCCTGTGCTTCGGCTTCTCGATGCTGACGGTCTACGGCAAGCACGGCGGCCTGCTGGGCTTCGCCTGCCTGCTGATCATGACCCTGACCCTGCGCACGCCGCTCACGCCGGCCGACGTGCTGCAGCACACGCTGACCTCGTTCCTGGGCGGGGGCTTCTATCTGCTCTACAGCGCCGCCGTTCACAGGCTGATGTGGCACCGCGAGGAGCAGCAGGCCCTGTCCGTGGCGCTGTTCGCCACGGCCGATTACATCGCCGCGCGGGCCCGCTTCTACGACATCCACCAGGACCTGGATGACAGCTACCGCCATCTGATCCGCCGCCAGGCCCTCATGACCGAGGCTCACCAGGCTGCGCGCGACATGGTGCTGCGCGAACAGCCGCGCGGCACAGCCACCCATGCCGATCGGCTGCGCCAAGGTCTGCTGAACCTGTTCGTCGACATGATCAACCTGCTCGACAGCATGGTGGCCACCCACACCGACTACGCCACACTGCGGCGCGCGCTGCCCGACAGCGACATCCTGCTGTTCGTGCGCGACGCCATGATCAAGCTGGCCGCCAACGTGAGCGGCCTGGCCCTGAACGTGGCGCGCAACCGCCGCCACCGGCTGCGAAACAGCGTCAAGGCCGAACTGCGCGCCCTGGAATTCGAGCTGCAGCAACTGCGCGAAAGCGGCATGCCGCAATCCGATCCCGAACTCTATGCCCTGCTGGTCCAGGTGCTGCGGCGGCTGCGCAACATGACGCGCCAGGTCGACCGCATGGCGGACCACTCCGTGAACCCGGTCCCGCCCCAGACCGATCCGCTGCGCGCGAATCAGACCTTGAACCGGTTCCTGACGCGGCAGAAATGGCGCGCGGACCTGCTGACGCGCAACCTGAACCGCCAGTCGGCGCATTTCCGCTATGCGCTGCGCGTGGCGGTCGCGGCGCTGCTGGCCATGGTGGTGGGCGCCCTGCTGGCCCATGCCCCGCTGGTGAGCGCGCTGGACCCGGGCATGGCGGGCCACGGCTACTGGATCGTGCTGACGGTGCTGATCATCATGAAGCCCGGCTTCGCGCTGACCCGCCAGCGCAACGGCTGGCGCCTGACGGGCACACTGATCGGCTGCGGTCTTTCGCTGCTGCTGTTCGGCCTGGTGAAAAGCCCGCCGGCGCTCCTGTTCATCCTGGTGGCCAGCAGCGTTCTGGGCTACAGCCTGGTCCAGGTCAACTACACCCTGTCGGCCATGTTCAACACCTTGTTCGTGCTGCTGGTGTTCCATTTCCTCGCGCCGGGATCCAACGCGGTCGTAGGCGAACGCCTGGCGGACACCGTGATCGGCAGCATCCTGGCGCTCACCTGCAGCTACATCCTGCCGTCCTGGGAACGCAACTCACTCGGCGAACTGGCCCGGGCGCTGCGCGCCGCGAACCAGGCTTTCCTGCAAACGGGGCTGGATCACGTGCGCGCCTGCCGCGCGGCGCGGGCGGCCGGCACGGCCGACGCCCCGGAGACCGGCGAGGCCGACGTGCGCTGGCGGCTGGCACGCAAGAACGTGCACATCGCCTTCAGCAATTTTGCCTCGGCGTTCTACCGCATGATGGACGAACCCTTCAGCCGCCAGCGCCACGTGCCGGAACTGAACCGGCTGCTGATCCAGAACCATACGCTGGCCTCGCAGATCGCCGCCGTGATTCCGAACCTGGCGCTGATCGATGACGAGCCCGCAGGCATACGGCAAGCGCTGGCGGCCACGCAGGACGCGCTTGCAGGCCGGACCGCTTCGCCGCCCAACGTGATCGAGACCGAAGGCGACTACGCCGCCCTCGCCTACCCCCTGCGCCAGATGATCAAGGCCGCGCAGCGCATCGACGAGGAAATGCGGGCGCTGGAAGCGCCGCCGGCCGGCTCGGCGGTGGCGCAATCGCGGCCGGCAACGGCCGGCTGAAGCCGGTCCCGGTCACCCTACGCGACCGCCGCGCCCATGATCAGGTCGGGCAACCAGGTGACGATCCCTGGAAACACGCACAGCAGCACGATGGCCGCCATCATCACCAGCACGTAGGGCAGCGCCCCCTTGAGGATTTCCTGGGTCGGAACGTCCGGCGCGATGGAGTTGAGGACGAACAGGTTCAAGCCCACGGGCGGTGTGATCAGACCGATCTCCATGTTGATCGTCAGCACCACCGCGAACCAGTAGGGATCGAAACCCGCCTGGGTGATGATGGGCAGCAGCAGCGGCGCCGCCATGACGATGATGGCCACCGGCGGCAGAAACATCCCCGCCACCAGCAGGAAGACGTTGATCAGCCCCATCAACAGCCAGCGGTTGATCTCCAGGGCGGCGATGGCCGCCGCCAGGGACTGCGTGATGAACAGGGACGACAAGGCGAAAGCGAACAGTTCGGCCGAGGCCATGATCATCATGATCATGACGCTTTCGCGCATCGCCGAGCCGAACACATCGACGTAGGTCTTCAGGCGGAACAGGCGGTAGATCAGCACGACCACCACCAGCGTCAGCAGGGCGCCGGCGCCTGCGGCCTCGGACGGAGTCGCCACGCCGCCGTACAGCACGAAGAGCATGCCCAGGATGATCAGCAGCAGGGGAAGCACCTTGGGCAGGGCTTCCAGCTTGTCGCGCCAGGAATAGTTCAGGGCGCCACCGCCGAAGCGGAAACCCTTGCGCCGGGCGTCGTACAGGGCCCAGGCCATGAACATGCAGGTCAGCAGGATCCCGGGCATCACGCCGGCGAGAAAGAGCCGGCCGATCGACGTCTGGGTCGAAATGCCATAGACGATCATGGTGACCGAGGGCG
This sequence comes from Castellaniella sp. UBA6218, assembly GCA_002421865.1. GTDB lineage: Bacteria > Pseudomonadota > Gammaproteobacteria > Burkholderiales > Burkholderiaceae_B > Castellaniella. The sequence goes on along the minus strand of DISE01000075.1, from coordinate 41,115 downwards.
GGATCAGAATGCCCAGGGTGCCGCCGGCCGCGATCGAACCGGTGGCCACCGAGGCCGGATAGCCGCGACCGAGCATTTCAGGGATGCCCATCTTGCCGATGGCCGCACAGGTGGCCGGGCTGGATCCGGTCATGCCGGAAAAGATCGCGCAGGCGCCGATGTTCGACAGCACCAGGCCGCCGGGCACCTTGTGCAGCCAGCGGTCCAGGGCCTTGTACAAATCGCCGCCGGCCGGCGTTCCGGCCACGATGGCCCCCATCAGCACGAACATGGGGATGGCGACGTAGCCCAGGTTGGCGATCCCCGCGAACATGGTCTCGGCCAGCACGTAGATCACGCCCGGCCCCATGTCCAGGAAAAGGCCGACCACGGCGGCCAGCCCAAGGGCGAAAGCGATGGGCATGCCGGTCGCCAGCATCAGGCACAGGCCCAGGACGATGCAGATCCCCGCAAGGGTGGGCGTCATGACGGCTCTCCCGACAGTTTCATGATTTCGACGACATACTGCAGGCTCAGCAGGGCGAAGCCGAACACGACCGGCGCCAGCGGCATCCACAGCGGCACGGCGGCCACGCTGGGCGTGGTCCAGCCACCTTCCAGCGCCTCGAACAGGTGCAAGCCGGTGGCCACGGTCATCAGGATGCAGAACGCCAGGCCCAGCCAGGCGCCCACGCGGTCCATCCAGTGGCGGGTCCGGTCGCCCACCAGCATCTGGATGAAATCCACGCCGACGTGTCCCTTGGTCATGAGCACGTAGGGCGCGCCCAGGAAGATGGCCGCCGTGGCGCCAAACACCACGGCCTCGGTCTGCCAGATGGTGGGGGCGCGAAAGACGTAGCGCATCATGATCATCTGGCAGACCACCAGCATCGCGAACACCAGCAGCAGTGCCGACAGCACGCCGCAGACCCGCGTCAGGCTTTCCACCCAGCGCGTAAAGATTCGATTCATACGACCTCCCTGTGCGTCGCTCAAGGGGGGAAGGAACAGCTGTGTCCCCCCGGACGGGCGGCGGACGCACGCCGCCCATGGCAGGGCGGCGTGCTCGTCCGGCCGCTACTGGACCGCCAGCGCCTTCCTCAGCAGCTCGTCGCCGCCCGGCACCTTTTCCGAGAACATGCGGTAGGAGGAGTGCTTGGCCACCGCCATCCAGGCCTTGTAGTCCTCGGGCGTCATGGTCACGACTTCCACTCCGGCCTTGGTGTAGATGTCGCGCATCTTCTGCTCGCCCTTGCGCGCTTCGGCGGTGAAGTAGTCCTCGGCCTTCTTCGCGGCCGCCAGGATGGCCTCGCGCTGCTTGGGCTCCAGGTTGTCGAAAACCTTTTTGGACATCAGCACGGGCTCGTACATGAACCACAGCGCGTTGTCGCCCGGTGCCGTCAGGCACTTGGCCTGCTCATAAAGCCGATAGGACACGAAGCTGTCGTTGGACGTATTGGCCGCGTCCAGAACCCCCGTCTGCATGGCCGAATAGACCTCGGACGAGGGCATGGACGAAATCGACGCGCCTGCCGCCGCCAGCATCTGCTCGAAGGCCGGACCGGCCGCCCGGATGACCTGCCCCTTGATGGTGTCCGGCGATGTGATGCAGTGCTTCTTCGAAGCGAAGCCGCCCGCCAGCCAGGCGTCGGCGATGACCACGGCGCCCTGCTTCTCGATCAGCGCCTTGATGTCCTTCATGAAGTTGGACTGGTTCAGACGCTGGGCATGGTCGTAGTTGCGCACCAGGCCCGGCATCAGGGTGGCGGAAAACTGCGGCACGCGGCCCGAAGCGTAATCCAGAGGGAATGCCGCCATGTCCAGCTGGCCGCGCGTGAGCGCGCCCCACTGCTCAGTGGCCTTGTACAGCGAGGAGCCCGGGAAGACCTGGATCTTCAGCCCGACGTTGGCCGCCTCGACTTCGCGGGCGATGATCTGCACCATTTCATCGCGCGGATCGCCCTGACCGCCCGGGAACTGGTGCGAGGCCCGCAAGGTGGTTTCAGCCAGGGCGGCGCCCGACCCTGCCGCCAGGGCCAGCCCCAGCATGGCGCATAGCATGTGTCGCTTCATGGTTGTCTCCTGATGATTTTTTATATAGATCGCCGGCCCGGGTCCGGGCGCGGCCATGGCCCCGGCGGGGCCTATCGAACGCCCCTTCTCATTCCAGGTCCGCGTACTGCTGCCGCAGCACGTTCTTCTGGACCTTGCCCATGGCATTGCGCGGCAGCGCATCGATCACGTGTATTTTTTTCGGCACCTTGAAATTGGCCAGGCCCGACTTCAGGCCCGCCTGGATGGCGGCCGGATCCACCACAACCCCGGCGCGCGGCACCACCACGGCCACCACGGCCTCGCCAAAGTCCGCGTGCGGAACGCCGATGACGGCCGACTCCTGGACGCCGGGCATGGCGTCGATGACCATCTCGATTTCCTTGGGGTATACGTTGTAGCCTCCGGAGATGATCAGATCCTTGCTGCGGCCCACGATGCTCAGGTAGTCGTCCGGGATGCCCGCACCGCCCAGCATGCCGATGTCGCCGGTGCGGAACCAGCCATCGGCGGTGAACTCCTCGCGGGTCTTTTCGGGCATGCGCCAGTAGCCGGCGAACACGTTGGGGCCACGCACCTGGACATGGCCCGGCTCACCGACCGCGACGGGCCGGTCAGCGTCGTCCACCACCCGGACCGTCTCGCCGGGCAATGCCGGCCCCACGGTACCGGGGATGCGCTCGCCACGCGCCGGATCCCAGGGGTTGGACGTAATCATGCCGGTCTCGCTCATGCCGTAGCGCTCCAGGATGGTCATGCCGGAGCGCGCCTGGAATTCCCGGAAGGTATCCACCAGCAGCGGCGCGGAGCCGGAGATGAACAGCCGCATATTGGCGCATGTCTCGCGGCCGAACCGGGGATCGGCCAGCAGGCGGACGTAGTACGTGGGCACCCCCATCATCAGCGTGCAGCGCGGCAGGTAACGCAGGGCCTGGTCCACGTCCAGCTTCGGCAGCCAGATCATGCGCGCGCCCGCCAGCAGCGCCCCGTGGGATGCCACGAACAGTCCGTGGACGTGGAAGATCGGCAGCATGTGCAACAGCACGTCGTCGGCGCGCCACCCCCAGAAATCCCTCAGAGTGAGCGCGTTGGCGGCCAGATTGGCGTGCGTCAGCATCGCGCCCTTGCTGCGCCCCGTCGTGCCGGAGGTATACAGGATCGCGGCCAGATCCCCGGGGGCGCTGCGCACGGTCTCGAAGACCGGATCCATGCCGGCGGCGGCCTCGACCAGCGAACCACCGCCATCGGCATTCAGGGTCAGCACCTGGGCGGCGCCCTTGGCCCGCGCCAGGGGTTCGCACCAACGCTTCGCGCCATCCCCGCAGACCACCACGGCGGGCTCGGCGTCCCCCAGGAAATAGGCCACCTCGGCCTCGCGGTAGGCGGTATTCAGCGGCAGGTAGACCAGGCCGGCGCGCAGGGTCGCCAGGTAGAGCATCAAGGCCTCGGGGGATTTCTCGACCTGAACGGCGACGCGCGCGCCCGCCGGGGCGCCGAACGAGCTCAGCAGCGCGGCCATGCGGCCGCTGATGGCATCGATATCCGCCCAACTGTAGGTGCGCTCCGGGGTTTCGATCGCCACGGCGCTCAGGTCGGCAGGAAAGCCACCCCGCAGCACGGTGTAGAGATTCGCATCGCGTTCCAAGTCATTCTCCTGTGAAAACGGGGTCGGTGCCCTGCAGAAAGGCCTGCACTCCTCGCCGGTGGTCGGGACCATCGGCATAGGCGAAGCAGGCCCGCCATTCGGCGTCGCTCAGGGGCGCCGGATCGCCGGCCAGACGTGCGGCGGTCGATTTGTTCAGACGCGCAGCCAGCGGAGCGCCCGCGCACAGTCGCGCCACCGTCGCCATCAGCTCGGATTCCAGGGCCTCGGCCGCCACGACCCGCGTCAGCAGGCCCTTCGCCAGGGCCTCGTCGGCGTCGAACACTCGCCCTTCGAGCAGAATTTCCAACGTGACGGCGCGGCCCGCCAGTTCCAGCAGCCCGCGCATCTCGTCGGGCGCCATGGGAAAACCCAGGCGGTTGATGGGCGCGCCGAAGCGCGCGCCACGGGCCGCCAGCCGCAAATCGCAGCGGCTGGCAATTTCAAGCCCGCCGCCCACGCAAACGCCTTCGATCGCGGCAACGACCGGATGAACACAGTCCGCCACCGCACGCAGGGCCGGGGCGAGGATCTCGCGGTGATAGGCCATCACACTGTCAGGATCGGCCCGCCACCGGGGAAATTCGCGGATATCGGCCCCTGCGGCGAAATGCCCGCCCGCGCCGCGCACGACCACGCAGCGCAGGTCGCGTTCGGACGACAGACGGCCGAACGCTTCGGCCAGTTCGCCCCACATGGCGACTGTGATGGCGTTCAGCCGCCCGGGATGATCGAGCGTGACGGTCGCCACCGGGCCCTCGACGCGCGTGCGGATGCGCCCCTCGCCGGATCCGGGACTCACAGCCATTGCACCCCCCGGGACACACGAGGCTTGCCCGCGGCCAGGCGCGCCCGGTTCTCGTCGAGCTGCTCGGGCTCGTACAGATAGTTCACCATCATGCCGCAGGACTGCTCCAGTCCCCGGGCCGAGGCGTCGGCGGCCCAGTTCAGGCGCTCGATGCGCGCCCCGTTGCCCAGATGGAAGCGGGCCACCGGATCGAGCGGCTCGCCGTCGCGAAGCTGTGTCAGGTAGTGCGCCGCCAGGCGCAGTCCGTTGCGGCGCACGGTGTCCGGCGCCTCGCCCTGGGCGGCGGCGCGCAGGCGCTCCAGCCAGCGGGCGCCGGCCGCCGCGTCGTCAGCCGCGGCCTGGCGTTCGGCCTTGTCCTTCAGCAAGGCCTGGATGTCCTCGCCCGACCTGCGGCCCAGCCAGTCGGCGAAACCGGGGATCGGCGACAGCGTGGCGAAGAATTTGAGCTGCGGCAGTTCATCCAGCAGTTCCTCGATCACCCGCTTCAGCAGGAAATTGCCGAAGCTGATGCCGCGCAGACCGCGCTGTGTGTTGGAGATCGAATAGAAAATCGCCCAGCGGGCCTTGTTCAGCCCGTCGACTGGCCGGGACGGGTCGATGAGGGCCTGCACGTCTGCGGCCATCTGCTCATCGAAGGCGACTTCCACGAAAATCAGCGGCACATCGCTCATGCGCGGGTGGAAAAAGGCATAGCAGCGCCGGTCTGCGGCCACCCGGCGGCGCATGTCGTCCCAGGACCGGATTTCATGGACGGCTTCGTAGCGGATCAGTTTTTCCAGCAGCGAGGCGGGCGAATCCCAGTTGATGTGGCGCAGTTCGAGCATGCCGACGTCGAACCAGTTCGACAGCAGGGCGGCAAGTTCCTGTTCCAGGACCGACAACCCGGCGACCTGATTGCGCCAGCGCAGCATGTCCGCGCGCAGCTCCACCATCAGTTCCAGCCGGTCGCTTTGCGCGTACAGGCGGCGGAACAGGCGCGCGCCCCGGTCGCCGCGCGGCTCGATGCCCACGCCGGCGCGCACCAGGCAGGCCAGCAGGGAGCGGCGCTCGTCGGCGTCGGCGGCCCGGTATCGCTCCGCCCACTGGCGGGCCAGCTGGTTGGCGCCGCCATCGGTCAGGGACGCCTCGTAGAGCGAGCGCAACACATCCGGGTCGGGCAGATGATCGCGATCCAGCCAGCGGCCCAGGCGCGCCAGCAGGCCGCCGGCCCGGTTCCCGGGAGATTCGGCGGACTCGGCTGCCCGCTCGGACGATTTCAGGTCAGCGATGGACATGGTCTTCCTCCAGCGTCCCGGCCTCATGGCGCGCCGGCACTCCGGCGGCCGGTTCATCCCTGCGCGCCAGCGCGCGCAGGGCGTCGAGTTGGCGCATCAGATGCTTGCGCGTCACGGCCTCGGCGCCTTCCGGATCGCGCGCCTTCAGGGCGGCGAAGATCGCCAGGTGTTCGGCACAGGACTCATCGATCCGGCCCGGATAGCTGAGGCTGCGATGGCGCGACAGGCTGAGCACCTGGCGCAGCTTGTCGATCAGACCCGACAGCCAGCGGTTGTCGGCCAGATCCTGAATGGCGACATGGATCAAGGCGTTGGCCGCGTAGTATTCGTCGATCGAGCCCCGTTCCGCATGACGGCGCAGGTCGTTGTGCAGCGGCTCGAGCCGCCGCAGGTCGGCGTCCGTGACTTTGAGGGCGGCTTCGAAGGCGCAGCGGCCCTCGAGCATGGCCATCAGGGGAAAGATGTTCTCCAGGTCGCGGCAGGACAGTTCATTGACGAAGCAGCCCCGGCGCGGTTCGATGCGCAGCAGGCCTTCGGCCACCAGGACCTTGAGCGCCTCGCGCAGCGGCGTGCGGGAAATGCCCAGCGACGCGGTCAGGCTGACCTCGTCGATCCATTCCCCCGCCCGCAGCTCCCCCGCCTGGATCATGCCGCGCAGACGATCGGCGACTTCCTGGTAGAGGATCTTCTGAACAATCCTGGCCGCCATCGGGGCCTCCTGTGCAGGACCTGGAAATTAATAATTCATAATTACAGGCACAGCGTGCCACGGTCCTGCACACTCCGGCAACCCTCGTTATCCCTGACTGGGGCGTCGGAACACCAGCCGGTCATCCGTGGATTCGCGCGGCGCGAAGGCGTAGCCTCCGGACGCGAAATCCCGCAGGCGCCGGACATCGTCGATGCCATGATCGACGATATGGCGCGCCATCAGGCCACGCGCCCGCTTGGCATGGAAACTGATGACCTTCCAGGCACCGTGCTTTTCGTCCTGAAAGACGCATTCGACCACGCGCGCGTCCAGAACCTTGCGGTCCACAGACTTGAAATATTCGCCCGATGCCAGGTTCAGCAGGATGCGCTCTCCGGACAGCGCGTCCAGGCGCCGGTTCAGTTCGCGGGCGATGCGATCGCCCCACCAGGCATACAGGGTGGCGCCCCGGGCGGTGCGCAACCGCGTGCCCATCTCCAGCCGGTGTGGCTGGATCAGGTCCAACGGCCGCAGCGCACCGTACAGCCCGCTGAGAATGGCCAGATGATCCTGTGCCCAGTTCAGCCGGGCATCGGACAGTTCCGATGCGCGCAGACCCTCGTAGACGTCGCCGTTGAAGGCGAGGACCGCCTGGCGGGCATGGCGGGCGTCGGGCGCGTCCACCCAGGCGGCGTAGCGCTCGGCGTTCAGGCGCGCCAGCGCGTCGGACAGGCCCATCAGACCCGCCAGGTCGTTCGCGGACAACCCGCGCAGAATCCCGATCAGCTCGCGCGTCTGATCGGGAAACACCGGCTGCGAACACAGGGCCGTGCGTACCGGTGAATCGTAGTCCAGCTTCTTGGCCGGGGACAGCACCATCAACATGCGGTGATCCTCCTTCTCAGCGGGCGGTCCAGCCGCCGTCGATGGACAGCGTGGTCCCGGTCATCTGCGCAGCGGCGTCCGAGGCGATGAACACGGCGGCCTGACCGAGTTGCTCGGGCGTGACGAACTCCAGGGACGGCTGTTTCTCGGCCAGGAGATCCTTGGCGGCGGCTTCGATGTCCAGCCCTTTTTCCTTGGCCAGGGCCTGGATCTGCTTTTCCACCAGGGGGGTGCGCACCCAACCCGGGCAGATGGCATTGCAGGTCACGCCGGTACCGGCGTTTTCCAGCGCGGTGACCTTGGTCAGGCCCACCACGCCGTGCTTGGCGGCGACATAGGCCGATTTGTAGGCCGAGGCCACCAGGCCGTGCGCCGAGGCGATGTTGATGACGCGGCCGAATTTCTGTTGCTTCATCGCCGGCAGCGCGGCGGCGGTGCAATGGAACACGGCCGACAGGTTCAGCGCGATGATGGCGTTCCACTTGTCGGCGGGGAACTCCTCGATCAGGGCGGTGTGCTGGATGCCGGCGTTGTTGACCAGGATGTCGACGCCGCCCAGCGCCTGGATCGATTGCGCGATGAAATCGCGCGCGGCCTGCCCGTCCATCAGGTCGGCGTTCAGGTACACGGCCTTGACCCCGAAATCTTTTTCCAGGCCGGCGCGTTCGCGTTCGATGGCATCGGCATCGCCGAAACCGTTGATGACCACGTCGGCGCCCTGGCGGGCCAGTTCACGGGCGATGGCCAGGCCGATGCCGCTGGTGGAACCGGTGACGACCGCTTTTTTACCTTTGAGCATGGATGCACTCCTTACGCAAGATTTCAGGAAAACGACCGGTCCAGTGTAACGCGCGGCCGCTGAACACCGCCTTGCCGAACCGGCGGAACCGCTGATAACATTGGTTCAATCTGGAGATGGCATTCCTCCACGAAACCGCCGCGTCCGTCGCGGCTGATGATGCCTACGGCCCCGGCATACCGCCGGTCCGTAGGCATTTTTCATTCTTGCCACAGGAGCCTTCATGCCCAGTTCCCTGCTCGCCATCTCCCTCGGCGCCTCTCTCGGCGCCATTCTGCGCTGGGTGCTCGGGCACGCGCTGAACGATGTCTTCCCCAATCTGACCCTGGGCACGCTGGCGGCCAATCTGCTGGGCGGCTACGTCATCGGCGCGGCCATCGCCGTGTTCGGCGGGCATGCGGGCCTTTCGCCCCAGATGCGGCTGTTCGTCATCACAGGCTTTTGCGGCGGGCTGACGACGTTCTCGACCTTTTCGGCCGAACTGGCGTTGATGCTGGAACAGGGGCGGCTGGGGTGGATGGGCGTCGCGGTGATCGTGCACGTCGCCGGGTCGCTCGCCATGACGCTGCTGGGCATGGCCACGGTGGCCTGGCTGCGCGCACTGTCCTGAGGGCGCAGCCCGCCGCACCGGGGTGGGCGCCCCGATCCGGCGGGACATCCGCCCCGGACGGTCAGCCGGCGTTCCGGGCCGCGCCCGCCGCCTTGCGGCTGGCGAGCCAGCGTCCAAGCGCCACCACCAGCAGCGCGCCGACGATTTCCACGGTGAGCTTCAGCGCCGTGGAAGGCTGGCCAATGCGGTCCGTGACGACGACATCGGTGACGAGCATGCCGCCCGCGATCCAGCCCAGCAGCCCGGCGCCGAAAGTGACCACCAGCGGGTAGCGGTCGATCAGCTTCAGCACCAGGGTGCTGCCCCAGATGATGATGGGCACGCTGACCAGCAGCCCGAAGATCACCAGACCGAGCTGGTGGTCGAGGTGGGCCCCCTGGGCAGCGCCCGCGATGGCGATGACGTTGTCCAGACTCATGACGAAGTCCGCGACGAGAATCGTCTTGACTGCGGCCATGACCGACGCGCCACCGGCGATCTTGTCGTGCCCGCCGTCATCGGGCAGCAGAAGCTTGACGCCAATCCACAGCAGCAGCAGCGCGCCGACGATCTTCAGGAAAGGAATATCGAGCAGCGTCAGGGCGAAGGCGATCAGCGCCACGCGCAGGAAAATGGCGCCGGCGGTTCCCCAGAGGATGCCCTGCATGCGCTGGGCGCGCGGCAGGTTGCGGCAGGCCAGGGCGATGACGACGGCATTGTCGCCTCCCAGCAGGATGTCGATCAGGATGATCTGGAAAACGGCCCCCCAATGGAGCGTCTGGAGAAATTCGAGCATGGGTTCCCCCGGTTGCGGGTTGTCGGTTTCAGGAATCACCGCCGGGAGGATCGGGCCATTTTCATGGCGGGAAGACGAACCTTGCCCTGGGCGGCAAGGTCTCGCTCGCGGCGAGGGTCTGTTCGAAGACCCCTGGACCGCCCGCGCACCGGGCGATACGCGCAAGCGCGAGACGCCGTCATGACGATGCCGCGGAAAGTGAGCTACTCCCCTTGAGGGCGGAATTATAGACGAATTCGCCACATGCGCGGCCTTGCGCCAGGTCAGCCGGGGCGCGCAACCCGGCCGCACAGAAAGCCTGGCCTGGGATAAGATGATGGCAACACGCAGGACAGGATTCGCCACACCTCCAGGGGGTTTCTCATGCCGGGCCGTATTGCCATCCATCTGAATGACGACACCGTTTGCGAACGCCGCATGGACATCGGCCTGCGGCTGGCCAGGGACCGCGGGGCGGAAGCCGTCGGGGTCTACCCCTCGGCCAGCGTCGCCGGTCTCCAGCAGGACGAGAACATCCTTCCCCAGGACGTCCGGTCGACCCTGCGCAAACGCCGCGACGAACACCGCGAGGCCACCCGCGTCCGGTTTCTGGACAAAGCGCAGGATCTGGGCGTCCGCGCCCACTGGCGCGCTCCCCATGGCGATGCCGAGGACGGCCTGACCCTGCACGCCCGCTATTGCGACCTGCTCCTCATGAGCAAGGCGGATCCGACCGACAGCCTGTCGGCGTTGCGGCCCAACCTGCCGGAAGCCGTGGTCATGGCGTCCGGCCGCCCCGTGCTGCTCATCCCCAATTTCGGTCCCATCGACACCATCGGCCGGCGCATCCTGTTCTGCTGGGACCAGCGCCGCGAGGCCGCCCGGGCCTTCTCCGACGCCGCGCCGCTTCTGCTGAACTGCCAGGCGCTCACAGTCCTGGAAATCGACCGCGAAGATCAGCTGATGCGCGAACGCGACATCCACGAGGACGACTTCTCGGACTACTGCACCAGCCTGGGCTACCCCAAGCCCCGGCACCTGCTGAAGGACAGCAAGGGCTACGGCGTCGGCAACGTCATCCTGAACACCGCCACCGACACCGACAGCGACCTGATCGTCATGGGCGCCTACGGCCACAGCCGCATGCGCCAGTGGATCATGGGCGGCGCCACCAGCACCCTGCTGTCCACCATGACGGTGCCGGTGCTGCTGGCGAACTGACGGTCTGACCGCTTCCCCCGGGCCGCCCCAAGGCAATCAGCGCCCCCTCGGGGGGCAGCAGACCGAAGGCGCAGCGTGGGGGTCTATTTCCGGAGCCCCATTTGCTGCACAGGTTCGAAAGCCTGCTCGATCCGTTCCCGCCCGAGGACGCGCCGCTGCCGCCGAAAGGCCTGTTCCCTTTCCTTTGGGCCTGCACGCGCGGCGCGCGGCGCTATATCGCCGCGCTGGCGGCGCTGAGCGCGAGCGTCTCCATCTACGAAGCCTGGCTGTTCGCCTTCCTGGGCCAGGTGGTGGACCTGCTCGAAGCCTGGCGAACCGGGGCCGGGCCAGCCGAACACGCGCAGCGCGTGTTATGGGGCATCGCCATCGTACTGATCGCCAGCATCGGCCTGGTGGCGCTACGCACCACGGTGCAGCATCAGGTGCTGGCCATCAACCTGCCGCTGCGGCTGCGCTGGGACTTCCACCGGCTGATGCTGCGCCAGAGCCTGTCCTTCTTTTCCAACGAATTCGCCGGCCGGGTCACCACCAAAGTCATGCAGACCGCCCTCGCGGTGCGCGATGTGCTGCTGACCTTCAGCGAGATCGTGCTCGGCATCGGCGTGTACTTCTTCACCCTGATCGCGGTAGCGGGCGGTTTCGACGCCCGGCTGACGCTGCCCTTCGTCGGCTGGCTCGCGCTGTACGGGCTGGCCATGGCGTATTTTGTGCCGCGTCTGGGCAAGGTCGGCCAGGAACAGGCTCACGCGCGCTCCTCGATGACGGGTCGCGTGACCGACGCCTACGCCAACATCGCCACCGTCAAACTGTTCTCGCACACCCGGCGCGAGGCGCGGTTCGCCCGCGCCGCGATGGAGGACTTCCAGGACACGGGCTACCGACAGATGCGCCTGGTCAGCCGGTTCGAGATCGTCAACCAGGCGCTGGTGGCGTGCCTGATCCTGTCGGCGGGCGGCTACGCATTGTGGCTCTGGCGGGACGGACTTATCGGCACCGGGGCGGTCGCCGCGGTCACGGCCATGGCCCTGCGGGTCAACGGCATGTCGCACTGGATCATGTGGCAGATGGCCTCGCTGTTCGAGAACATCGGCACCGTGCAGGACGGCATCGCCACACTGACCCACCCCCCCAAGGTGCTGGACGCGCCCGGCGCGCGGCCCCTGGAAGTCGTGCGCGGCGAGGTGGTCTTCGAACAGGTGTCCTTCAACTACAACGGCGAACGGCAGGTGTTCGACGGGCTCGACCTGACCGTGCGCCCCGGCGAGAAGATCGGCCTGGTCGGGCGTTCGGGCGCCGGCAAGTCCACACTGATCAATCTGCTGCTGCGCTTCTACGACGTGAACGGCGGCCGGATCCTGATCGACGGCCAGGACATCGCCCGCGTGACGCAGGACAGCCTGCGCGGCGCCATCGGCATGGTGACGCAGGACACCTCGTTGCTGCACCGCTCGATCCGCGACAACATCGCCTACGGCCGCCCCGACGCCAGCGACGAGGACATCCGGGCGGCGGCGCAGCGCGCCCAGGCCGACGACTTCATCCGGCAACTGGGCGACCCGGGGGGCCGCCGGGGTTACGACACCCTGGTGGGCGAACGCGGCGTGAAACTGTCCGGCGGCCAGCGCCAGCGCGTCGCCATCGCCCGCGTCATGCTCAAGAACGCGCCGATCCTGCTGCTGGACGAAGCCACCAGCGCCCTCGACTCGGAAGTCGAGGCGGCCATCCAGGAAAGCCTGGACGGGATGATGCAAGACAAGACCGTGATCGCCATCGCCCACCGCCTGTCCACCATCGCCGCCATGGACCGGCTCGTCGTCCTGGACGAAGGCCGCATCATCGAACAAGGCAGCCACGCGGAACTGCTGGCGCGGGACGGCACGTACGCACGCCTGTGGCGCCACCAGAGCGGCGGCTTTCTGGCGCAGGAAACGGACGACACCCTCGAACCGGCCTTGTGACCCCGCACCGGGCTCAGCCTTGGGCCCGCACGAAAAACACCACGGTGATGCAGGCGGTCAAGACCAGCGTCCCGTAGCGGACCACCGGCCCCGGGATACGCTTGCCCGCGATCGCCCCCGCGTAGCCTCCCAGGCTGGCGGTCACCAGCATGACGGCGGCAGCCGGCCAGTCCACGGCGCCGGCGGCGATGAAGATCAGCACCGCCATGGTGTTGGCCGCCGTCACCATCAGGACGCGCGGCCCGCTCATGCGCTTGAGATCGTGCGCGCCCAGCAGGCCCCACACCGCGACCATCATGATGCCCACCGCCCCGCCGAAATAGCCGCCGTAGACTCCCAGACAGAACTGCAGGCACAGCACCACCGCGGGCCGCAGGCGGCAGCGGGTCCGTATCCATTCCCCGATCCGCCGCCCGAACCCCAGGGCGCACGTGGCCGCCAGCAGCAGCCAGGGCAGCGCCGCGTTGAAAGATCGGGACGGCATGTTCAGCAACAGCAGGGCGCCCGCGATGCCGCCGAGCACCGTCACGATCAGCAGCGGCCTCAGAGGCACCTCGCCCACCCCGGACAGATTGTCGCGATAGGCCCAGGCACTGGCCATGCTGCCCGGATAGAGCGCCACCGTGCTGGTCGTATTGGCCAGTACCGGCGGCACGCCGACCGCGATCAGGGCCGGAAGACTGACGAAGGAACCGCCGCCGGCCAGTGCATTCATGGCGCCGGCCGCAAAGCCGGCGCCAGCCAGCACCCAAAAGGATTCCATGGACCTATTCCTCCGCCCTCAAGACGATCCGGGTGATCTCGGACGGCCGCCCCAGGCGGAGCGCCAGGCCGTTCCACAAACCCGCGCCGTTGCTGACGTAAAGCCGCATGGCGCCCAGGCGGTAAAGGCCCGAGACGAAGCCCTTGTTGACCCATTGCGTCAATAGATGCGGCCCCAGGATCTGCCCGCCATGCGTATGGCCGGACAACTGCAGCGCGATGCCGGCCCGGGCATGCCGCGCCGCCCTGTCGGGGCGATGGGCCAGCAGGATCACCGGCACGCCCGGTTCCAGGCCCTTGAGGGCCGCGTCCAGGTCGGGACGGGGCTGACCAAACCGCCCAGCCTGGCGGTCCGTGAGACCGGCCACCGCCAGCGTCGCGCCGCCGCGCCGGATGAGCACGTGGTCGTTTTCCAGCATGCCCAGCCCCAGCGCGCGATAGGCGGTCATCCAGCTTCGGTAGTCGGCGTAGTATTCATGATTCCCGGGAATCGCCAGCACGCCGTCGCGCGCGCGCAAGTCGCCCAGGGGCCGCACATCGGCCGCCCGCGCCTCGGGAAAGCCGTCGGCCAGATCGCCGGTGATCACGATCAGGTCGGCGTCCAGGGCGTTGGTCCTGGCCACCACGGCCGCCATCCAGGATTCCGGCAGCAGCCGGCTGGCGTGCAGATCGGTCAGCTGCGCGATGCGATAGCCGTCGAAGGCCGGCGGCAGGCCCGGGATCGCAATCGTTACCGTCTTGACATCGGGCACCCGGACCGCCTGCCAGGTGCCGACGGCCGACAGGACCAGGGCCAGCGCACCCAGCGACCGATGCAATGTCCGCCCGCTCAGGACGGCCCGGCCCGCGCCGCGCGATACCAGGAACACGAGCCCGCCCGCCACGTCGCGCAGCAGCAGGAGCATCCCCAGCAGCAGAAAGGCGCCGAAGGCCCAGCCCAGACAGAGGAGAACGGCCCGGGGCAACTCCGGCGAAGCCAGCGAGCCGAAGAAGTGGCGGGTGAACCAGTGGTACTGGGCCACCAGGAAGATCACGAACGCCAAGGCGGCCCGCGCGCCGACCCGCCACGGCAGGGGCCGGACGAAGCGTCCCAGGACATAAAGCCAGATGGCGCCGGTGATGAACGGCAGCATGTTTCCCATGGGTCGGCCCGGAATGCGGTCAAAGGCGCCATCTTAACAACAATGCCCTCATGGCCAAGACGCGCCGGGACGCCGGGAACCCGAGCGCGGTCGGCATTGCCCGGGACAGGCGGACGCGTCCGCGCGACGGGGGCGCTGGCGATGCTGTGACGGGAAATATCGTATAATGGCGGACTTGGCCAGGTCACTCCTGGTCTCTGACATCATCGGCGCAATGGCAGAGTGGTGATGCAGCGGATTGCAAATCCGTGTACGTCGGTTCGATTCCGGCTTGCGCCTCCAGGATTCAAATGAAAAAGGGCTTGCATACGCAAGCCCTTTTTCATTTCCGCGTCGCCCGGGATCCGGGCAGTCCCGCCCACCGCTTGCCCGGCCCCCACGCACATTCGAAAAGAAAAAACCGGGCCTCCTGTTTCAGGAGGCCCGGTCTCATCATGATTTCCCGCGGATCACCGCCCGGAGGCGGGAATCCGCCGGACATCAAAGAATCTGGATCTTGGTGGCCTGCGGGCCCTTCTGTCCGACTGCGGACACAAAGGAAACGCGCTGGTTTTCTTCAAGGGACTTGTGGCCGGAGCCCTGGATCTCCGAATAGTGCGCGAAAAGATCCTTGCCGCCGGATTCGGGCATGATGAAGCCGAACCCTTTTTCGCTGTTGAACCATTTCACGATGCCGATTTCTGTATTCAATGTCATTCCTAAAGGTAATAGGGAAACTTTCCCCACCCCCACTATGGGGGTTTACTGCATGCGACACAATCACACTTTCAATTTGTCGCAAATTAAGGACCGGACGGATGCGATGTTCCCGCCGCCCATCCGCGTCGTTACGCGGGCACGGCGGGCAGCGAACGCGCCCGGATATAGCTGAAAGCCTCGGTCTTGGCGAATTCGACCGCCGCCTGGGCGGATTCAAAAAACGGCGTGAACCGCATCAGGCGGTCCTGGGTCATGCTGGCATGGCCGCTTCGAATCGAGACGGAGGCGATATAACGCCCGGCCTGATCGCGGCGGACCAGGGGAGAAACCAGGTACTTGCCGACCTGTATGGATGGATACATGTAAACCTTTCGATGCCGGCGACAATGGCCGGGCATCCGATAAAACCAATAAGGACTGGTGCGCAAAGCGCGCGGCTGAAATCTGCCTGGGGCTGGTCCGCAGGGGTGTTCGCTGCGAACGAGAGAATGCCGGAACGAAAACCCTCAGACCGGGAACGCCTGGCAAAGGAAGAAAATCATCATCGTATGCCGCGCGTTTTTGATGGAATCATTCTGTACGTCGCGACAAACTTCATAAAGTATAGCACATGCGCCGTCAGGCGCGGCGCCCTACCCCAGCGCGGTATCCAGGAACATCATCACGGCGAAACCGGACATCAGGCCGACGGTGGCCGCCGTCTGGTGGCCGTTGCGGTGGGTCTCGGGAATGACCTCATGGGACACGACGAAGATCATGGCGCCAGCCGCCAGGCCCAGGCTGACCGGATAGGCGATCGGCAGGCCGCTGGCGATGCCCACGCCTACCAGGGCGCCCAAGGGTTCCATCAGGCCGGAGGCGACGGCGATCAGGACCGCCTTGCCCAATGGCAAGCCGATGGCCCGCAACGCCAGGGCCACGGCCAGCCCCTCGGGAATGTCCTGGATGGCGATGGCCGTGGTCAGGGGCAGTCCGACCGCGAGGTCGCCTCGGGCGAAGCCCACCCCGATCGCCATGCCTTCGGGCAAGTTGTGAAGAATGATGGCCAGCACGAACAGCCAGACGCCGCCGATGCGCGCGGCAGCCGGGCCATGGGCGCCGGAATTTTCATGCTGATGAGGCGTAAAGTAATCCAGCCCCAGCATCAACAACACGCCCAGGCCCAGCCCGATCGCGACCGTCAGCGCCGCACCTGCGCCGCTGTCCAGCAGTTCGCGGGCCGCGTCCAGGCCGGGCAGGATGAGCGAGAATGAACTGGCGGCCAGCATCATCCCGGCGGCGAATCCCAGCATGCAGTCCTGGGCGCGCGTTTCGACGGACCGAAGGCTCAGCGCCAGCAACGCGCCCAGCGCCGTGGCGCCGAATCCGGCGACACCGCCCAGGACCGCGTACCCCACGAAACCCCGGTTGCTTTCCGTGAACGATTCGGCGCCGCTGGAAAGCAGCAGCCAGAGCACGGCCAGCAGCGCCACCCCCAGACCCAGGGCCGCGACCCGATGCTCGCGCAACTGCTGGCGCCAGGCCTGAACCCAGGGCGTCACAACGGCCTGCGCATCACGCATCGCCATGGGCTCCTGGCAGGGCCGCCATGGCCTGGGCCACCGCCGCCGTCAGACGCCTGGCGTAAGGCACGTGCAGGAACTCGTTGGGACCGTGCGCATTGGACTGCGGCCCCAGAACGCCGCAGACCATGAACTGCGCGGACGGAAAACCCTGGCGCAGCAGATTCATCAGCGGAATCGTGCCGCCCTGTCCAATGTAGCCGCAGGGGGCATCGAAATACCGCCTGGACGCCGCGTCCAGCGCGTCGCGCAGCCAGGGGGCCGACTCCGGCGCGTTCCAGCCGCTGGCCACTCCGGGATCGGGCTGGAACAGGACGCGGGCACTGTAGGGCGCGTCCTGTTCCAGCAACTGCTTCAGCGTCACGGCGGCCGCGCCGGCGTCGACCAGCGGCGGCAGACGCAGGGACAGCTTGAAAGCGGTGCGCGGCCGCAGCACGTTGCCGGCGCTGGCCAGTGGCGGCAGACCCTCGGCCCCGGTGACGGACAGGGCCGGCCTCCAGGTGCGGTTCAGCAGCGCCTGTTGCGGCTCCGTCGCCATGGGAAGGACCACGCCGCCCTCGGCGCCGCAACTCCAGGGAAAACGCTTCCAGACCTCGTCGCCCAGGATGCGGGCGGCCGCCCGGGCCTGTTCGGCGCGCTCGGCCGGGATTTCGCAATGGAAGCTTTCCGGCAGGATGCGGCCCGTGCCGCTGTCCTCCAGACGGTCCAGCAAATGACGCAGGATGCGGAAGCTGGATGGCACCACGCCACTGGAATCCCCCGAATGCACGCCTTCGTCGAGCACCTGGACTTCCAGCGTGCCGGTCACCAGGCCGCGCAGCGAGGTCGTCATCCAGAGCTGATCATAGTTGCCGGCCCCCGAATCCAGGCAGACCACCAGGGCGACGCGGCCCAGCCGGTCGCGCAGGGCATCGATGTAGGGCAGCAGATCGTAGCTGCCGGATTCCTCGCAGGTCTCGATCAGGCCGACGCAGCGCGGACGGGGGACGCCCTGACGGTCCAGCGCCTCGATGGCGGTCAGCGATGCGTAGACGGCGTAGCCGTCGTCGGCGCCGCCCCGGCCGTAGAGCCTGCCATCGCGCATCACCGGCGTCCACGGCCCCAGGCCGGCGCGCCAGCCGGAAAATTCCGGCTGCTTGTCCAGGTGGCCATACATCAGCACCGCGTCGCCATCGTCCCGCCGCGTCGCGGGGGCCTCGAACCACAGGACCGGCGTGCGGCCCGGCAGGCGGATCACCTCGATCGACAGCCCCTGGATCCGCCGCGTCCGCGCCCAACGCGCGGCTTCTTCCACCACGCGGTCGATGTGGCCGTGGGCCGCCCATTCGGCGTCGAAGGCGGGACTCTTGGCGGGAACCGCGATGTAGTCCGTCAGGGCGGGCACGATCTCGCGGTCCCAGGTGTCGTCGACGAAGGCCCGGAGGGCGGCGGGATCCAGTCCGGCGGAAGAGGCGGAGGCCTGCGGGGTATCCATGATATGTTCAGGCGATGCGTCCAAAAGGCCATTCTACGCCCCGCCGGGCCTGGCGCCGCGCGGGCGCGGCTCGGATACACTGCCCGGATCGACTGCAATCCGGAACACCGAGATGGACGATCAAGTCATCGCCGCCATGGCCCGCTGGCCGGATGTGCCGGCCGTGCGCGGCTGGCTGTCGCTGTCCGTGCGCGGACAATGGCGTCTGCACCCCCACGGACGGGGCTGGGGCGCGCCGGACGAGGAGCCCGGCGAAGCCATCACCAGTCCGCACATCGTGGCCTTCATCGGCCGCAACTACCTGGCGGACGACACGGGCCGCTGGTTCTTCCAGAATGGCCCGCAACGCGTCTACGTGCGGCTGGACGGCGCGCCCTGGATCCTGAATCTGGACACCGACACGCAGGGCCGCCCGAGACTGCGGACCCACACCGGCCGGGACTATGGCCCCGTGACGCGCTGGTGGCTGGACCCCGAGGGTCGCCTGTACTCCGGCTCCGGCCAGGGCGCCGGCCTGGTGGCGGACCGCGACCTGGCCCGGGTGATCGACGCGCTGCGCACGGCTGGCGGCCGGCCGCTGGACGACTGGCTGGAACGGCCCGATCACGCCGGGATCACCGTGCGGCTGGCCAGCGCCGGCGAGGGCGACATCCCGACGGATGCGCCGCTGGGCCTGCTGGCGGCCGGCGATCTCGAAGCCACGCTGGGATTCGTGCGCCGGCCATGAGAAAACCTGCCGCAGGCTAAAATCCCCCTATGACTTCGCCCGATCCCGCCTTCTACCATCCCGCGCCCCGCTCCCAGCAATTCTGCTCGCAGTGCGGCCATGCGCTCAGCCGGGAAATCCCGCCGGACGACAACCGCATCCGCGACCTGTGTACCCACTGCGGCGCAGTCCACTACCAGAACCCGCGCAACGTGGTCGGCGTGGTGCCGATCCTGAACGACCGGGTGCTGCTGTGCCGCCGCGCCATCGAGCCGCGCCACGGCAAATGGACGCTGCCGGCCGGCTTCATGGAACTGGGCGAGACCACCGAACAGGGCGCCGCGCGCGAGAACCAGGAAGAATCCGGCGCGCGCATCCGGATCCGGTCCCTGCTCACGGTGATCGATGTGCCCTCGGTCAACCAGGTCCATCTGTACTACCTGGCCGATGTCCTGGGGCCGCATCTGGCGCCGGGGCCGGAAACCCTGGAGGCCGCCTTCTTCGGTCTGGACGAGATTCCCTGGCGCGACCTGGCTTTCCGCACGGTCAGCACGACGCTGGAGCATTATCTGCGGGACCGCGCCCAGGGCAGCTTTCCCACCCACCACTACGCCATCGATCTGCGGTTTCCGGATTGAACGGGCGGGACGGGACATCAGCCGGAGCTGCGACGCCGCCATGACGATCGTCTGGGTCGAAGACCACGATCCCCTGCCCGACCCGGCCCGCGCGCCGATACCCGCCAGCGGTCTGGCGGCGGCGGGACGGGATCTTTCGCCCGCCCGGCTGAGCGAAGCCTACCGCAAGGGGCTGTTCCCCTGGTACAGCCCCGGTGAACCGGTGCTGTGGTGGAGCCCCGATCCGCGCATGGTGTTGCGCTGCGAGGATTTTCACCTCGGCCGATCGTTGGCCAAACGCGTCAGGCAGTTCGACCGGACCGCCGCCGTCGGCTCGGCTCCCGCCCTGTGCGTCACCCTGAACCAGGCCTTCCCCGAGGTGATCGCCCGATGCGCCCGGCGCGGCGCCCCGCGCATCGGCCTGGGCGCCGCACGCGCCGGGCTGGCATGGCAAGAAGCCGGCGCGGCGCAGGGTCGGGACGGCACCTGGATCACCCCGGACATCATGGCCGTCTACACCGCCTGGCACCGAATGGGCCACGCCCACAGCGTCGAGACCTGGATCGGCGGCCGGCTGGCGGGCGGGCTCTACGGCGTCGGCCTGGGACAGTGCTTTTTCGGCGAATCCATGTTCAGCCTGGCCGCCGACGCCAGCAAGATCGCCCTGGCCTACCTGGTGCGTCACCTGCGGGCGCGGGGCGCGCCCTGGATCGACTGCCAGCAGGAAACCCCCCATCTGGCCAGCCTGGGCGCGCGGCCCCTGGCCCGGCCGGCTTTCCTGGCAATGCTGGCGGCAGGCCGGGACGCCCCGGCTCCGGCCTGGGGACGCGGGCGGCTGCGGGCCGATGGGCGCCTGGAAGCGCCGCCGGCTGGCCTTCCGGCGCCACCGATGCCACAATGAATCGGTCGCCACTCCGGCCCGACTCATGAGCAATCCCAGCGAATCCGTCTTCCGCCGCCTGCAGTTCTACACCACCGCCACCTACCCGTGCAGCTACCTGCCCGGCCGCATGGCGCGTTCCGAGGTCGCCGCGCCCACCCATCTGGTGGATGAATCCGCCTACGCACGCCTGATCGAACAGGGCTTTCGCCGCAGCGGCCTGTTCACCTACAAGCCCGCCTGCGAACAATGCCAGGCCTGCATTCCCATTCGTGTCGACGTCCGGCGCTTCCGGCGCGACCGCACCCAGGGCAAGCTCTGGCGGCGCCTGCGGCCCGTCCTGTCGACCCGCCTGGCGCCGCTGCACTGGGACGCACGGCATTTCGACCTGTATCTGCGCTACCAGAAGCGACGCCACCCTGGCGCCGGCATGGACCAGGACGACCAGGCCCAGTACACCCAGTTCCTCCTGACCAGCCGGGTCCATTCCGAGATGGCCGAATTCCACGATGACGAAGGCGCGCTGCGCATGGTGGCCATCATGGACCGCATCGACCACGGCCTGTCGGCCGTCTATACCTTCTACGACCCCGACTGGCGCGGCAGCCTGGGCACCTACGGCATCCTCTGGCAGCTCGACTACGCCGACCGCCTGGGCCTGCCCTGGCTGTATCTGGGCTACTGGATCGGGGAAAGCCGTAAAATGGCCTATAAATCGCGTTTCAGGCCGCATCAGATCCTGCGCGGCGGGGTCTGGGCCGAACCGCCGCCCGACGGCGACTGATCCCGGGCCGGCACGCGTCGTTCCCCACCCAACCGATCCGTTCCGACCCATGTCCTTGCTGTTCCAAGCCTACCCTCTGGCGCGCGCCGCCCTGTTCTCCATGGACCCCGAACAGGCCCACGAATGGACTCTGCGCGCGCTGCAACGCACCCAGGGATGTGACGCGGCGCGACTGCTGGCCGCGCGCCAGCCCATCCTGCCCCGGACCGTCATGGGCCTGCCGCTGCGCAACCCCGTCGGCCTGGCGGCGGGGCTGGACAAGAACGGCGCCTGCATCGACGGTCTGGCAGCCCTGGGCTTCGGCTTCATCGAGGTCGGCACAGTCACCCCGCGCGCCCAGCCCGGCAACCCGAAACCGCGCATGTTCCGCCTGCCGCGCGCGCGCTGCCTGATCAACCGCATGGGCTTCAACAACGACGGTCTGGACACCTTCGTCGCCAATGTCCAGCGCAGCCAGTGGCGCCGGCACGGCGGCATCCTGGGGCTGAACATCGGCAAGAACGCCGACACCCCGATCGAGCGCGCCGTGGATGACTACCTGCGGTGCCTGGACGGCGTGTATCCCCACGCGGACTACGTCACGGTCAACATTTCATCGCCCAACACGCGCAACCTGCGCAGCCTGCAGAGCCATGACGCGCTCGACGCGCTGCTGGGCGCCCTGCGGGAACGCCGCGAAGTCCTGGCCGACCGCCATGGCCGACGCACGCCGCTGGTGATCAAGATCGCGCCCGACCTGGAGACCGGGGAAATCGACGCCGTCGCGGAATTGGTCCCGCGCCACGGCATCGACGGCATCATCGCCACCAACACCACCCTGTCGCGCGAGGCTGTGCGCGGCCTGCCCCACGAGGACGAGGCCGGCGGCCTGTCGGGGCCACCCGTGCATGAAATGTCGCTGGCCGTGATCCGCAGACTGCGCGAACATCTGGGCCGGGACACGGCGATCATCGGCGTGGGCGGCATCGAATCCGGCCGCCAGGCCGTGGAAAAGGTCCGGGCCGGGGCCGACGCGGTGCAGCTCTACACCGGGCTGATCTACCGGGGGCCGGCGCTGATCGCCGAATGCGTGCGGGCGCTGGAAGCGGCCTGAGGCCGGCAAGCTCAAGCGGCGTCGCCGCGCATCCTCGAACAGGAGTGCGGCAACCGGGCCCGCCTAAGCCACCTTGCTCCCACGCGCACGCCGCAGCCTTTGCGCCTGCTTCAGCGCCTGGCCGCGCACGTAGCGGTGATGCAGGCGGTCCAGATACAGGTACACCACCGGCGTCGTGAACAGGGTCAACGCCTGCGACAGGATCAGGCCGCCCACCATCGTGTAGCCCAGCGGCTGGCGCAGTTCGGACCCGGCGCCGGTGCCCAGCATCAGCGGCAGGCCCGCCAGCAGGGCGCACATCGTGGTCATCATGATCGGCCGGAAACGCAGCAGGCAGGCCTGGTAGATGGCCTCGCGCGGGGACAGGCCCTGCTGGCGCTCGGCCACCAGGGCGAAGTCGATCAGCATGATGCCGTTCTTCTTGACGATACCGATCAGCAGCAGGATGCCGATGATCGCGATCACGCTCAGGTCGAAGCCGCTGCCCATCAGGATCAGCAGCGCCCCCACGCCTGCCGATGGCAGGGTGGACAGGATGGTCAGGGGATGGATGTAGCTTTCATACAGCAGGCCCAGCACGATGTACACGGCCACCAGGGCGGCGGCGATCAGGTAGGGCTGTGTCGCCAGGGACTCCTGGAAGACCTTGGCCGTGCCCTGGAAAGCGCCCTGGATCGACAGCGGCAGGCCCATGGCGTCCTGCGCCGCGTGTATGGCGTCCACCGCCTGCCCCAGCGAGTAGCCGGCGGCCAGATTGAACGAGATCGTCACCGCCGGGAACTGCCCCTGGTGATTGATCGACAGGAAGCCCGGCTTTGATGTGTCCACCCGCGTCAGGCTGGACAGAGGCACCTGCTCGCCGGTCAGCGGCGACCGGATGTACAGGCGCGAGAACACGGAGGGATCCGACTGGAGTTCCGGCGTGATTTCCAGAACGACCTGATAGCTGTTGATCTGAGTGGAATACTGCGCGACCTGGCGCTGGCCCAGGGCGTTGTAGAGGGTGCTGTCGATCATCGCCGGGGTGATGCCGAACATGGCCGCGCGGGCGCGGTCGATCGTGACCACCGCCGTGTTGGCGCCGTTCTGCTGGTCGGTCGCCAGATCGGCCAACTGCGGCAGGCTGCGGAAACGTTCCAGCAAGCGCGGCGCCCAGGTGTTCAGCTCTTCCAGGTTGGCGCTGGTCAGGGTGTACTGGTACTGGGTGCGCGACAGGCGCCCGCCGACGTTGATGTCCTGGCCCGCCTGCATGAACAGCCGCACACCGGGCACGTGCTCCAGCCGCGGCCGCAAGCGGCGGATGACCTCGTCGGCGCTGGCGCGCCGCCCGGCCTCGCGCGGCTTCAGGCTGATGAAGAAACGCCCGGTGTTGAAGGTCGGCGCATTGCTGCTCATGCCGAAGGCGGCGACGTCCGGGTCCTCGCGCAGCACATCGGCCAAGGCCAGCATGCGCTGATTCATGGCGTCGAAAGAGCTGTCCTGCGACGATTCGGCCAGACCGAAGATCGCGCCCGTGTCCTGCTGCGGAAAGAAGCCTTTCGGGATCAGGACGAACAGCGCGGCGGACGCAGCCACCGTCGCCAGGAAGACGCACAGCGTGGCGAACTGGTGGTCCAGCGCGTGATCCAGTCGCCGCCTGTAGACCGCCAGCATGCGGTCGAAACCGCGCTCGAAGGCCTGGTACAGCCGTCCGTGCGAGGCCTGCCGCGGATTGCGCAGATAGCGCGAGCACAGCATCGGGGTCAGGCTGAGCGTCACCAGCACGGAGATCACCACGGTCATGGTGACGGTCACGGCGAATTCGCGGAACAGGCGCCCCACGATACCGCCCATCAGCAGGAGTGGAATGAACACGGCCATCAGCGACACCGAGATCGACACGATGGTGAAGCCGATCTCGCGCGCGCCCTTCAGGGCCGCCTCCATGGGTGTCATGCCCTCTTCCACATGGCGCCAGATGTTCTCCAGCATGACCACGGCGTCATCGATCACGAAGCCCACGGAGATCGTCAGCGCCATCAGCGACAGGTTGTCCAGGCTGTAGCCGGCCACATACATCAGGGCGAAGGTTCCCATCAGGGCCAGCGGCACCGTGGCGCTGGCGATCAGCGTGCCCGCGACGTTGCGCAGGAACATGAAGATCACCAGCACCACCAGCGCGATCGACAGCAGCAGCGTGAATTCGACCTCGTGGACCGAGGCGCGGATGTTCTGGGTACGGTCGATCAGGGTGCTGACCTGGATGCTGGCCGGCATGGACGCCATCAGACGCGGCAGTTCCGCGCGGACGCGCTCGACCGTGTCGATGACGTTGGCGCCTGGCTGCTTGGTGATCCCCATCACCAGGGAACGCCCGTTCCAGGATACGTCGCCCGGCCCCGCTCCCTGGCCGGCGAAGGCCCAGGCGGCCTGTTTCGTGTCTTCCGGTCCCGGCACCGCCTGGCCGATGTCGCGCACCCGCACTGGCGCGCCGTTGCGCCAGGCGACGATCACATCGTTCCAGGGCGCCGCTTCCAGCACCTGGTCGTTGGTGTAGATGCTGTAGCTCTGGCGGCTGCCGTCGATCGTGCCCTTGGGCTGATTGACCGTGGTGGTGGCGATCACGCCGCGGATCGATTCCAGGTCCAGGCCCAGCGCGGCGATCTTCCGCGGATCGACCTGGATGCGGATGGCCGGCTTCTGCTGGCCGAAGATGTTCACCTGGCCGACGCCCTCGACCCGCGACAGCTGTTGGGCCAGGATGTTGTCGGCGAAGTCGTTGACCTCGGTGACGGGCAGCACATCGGACTGCACCGACAGGATCAGGATGGAGAAATCCGCCGGATTGACCTTGCGGAAAGTCGGCGGACTGGACAAGTTCGAGGGCAGTTGGCGCGAGGCCGCGTTGATGGCGCTCTGCACATCCAGGGCGGCGCCGTCGATGTTGCGATCCAGCGCGAACTGCAGCGTGATGCGCGACGAGCCCAGCGCGTTCTCCGAGCTCATCTGCACCAGGCCGGGAATGCTGGCGAATTCCCGTTCCAGCGGCTGGGCCACGCTGGTGGCCATGGTTTCCGGATTGCCGCCGGGCAGCTTGGCGGTGACCTGGATGGTGGGGAAATCGACCTGGGGCAGCGGCGCCACCGGCAGCAGCGGGAATACCGCGAGGCCCAGCAGGAACAGGGCCATCGCCAGCAACGAAGTGCCGATGGGACGCCGGATGAAGGGTTCGGAGATGTTCACGAGGCATTCCCCGGCGCGGCGGATGCGGATTCACCGCCCGACGGCGTGGCCGCGCCGGCCGCGATTTCGGCGATCTTCAAGCCGGGCCGCAGCTTGTACTGCCCGTCGATCACGACGCGCTGCCCCGCGGACAGCCCATCGGCCACCACGGCCAGGCCGTCCTGGACCGCGGCCGTACGCACCGCCTGGAGACGCACCCGGTCGTCCGGATCCACCACGTAGACGAAAAGTCCTTCGGCTCCGCGCTGCACGGCGGACTCCGGCACCACCAGGGCGCCCGCCCGGTCCCCCAGGATCAGCCGCACATCCACGGTCTGCCCCGGCCACAAGGCCTGATCGGGATTATCCATCCGGGCCTTCAGGCGCAGAGTGCCGCTGGCGGCGTCGATCCGGTTGTCCACCAGAACCAGCGCGCCCCGGCCCAGCCGTTCCGCCTGTCCCCGGCCGTAGACCTCGACCGTCAGTCCAGGGGAGGAAGGTCCGGCCGCGCGGAGGGCGGCCTGGACCTCGGCGAAGGCTGTGTCCGGCACGGTGAAGCTGACGGCGATCGGATCGACCTGGTTGATCAGCACCAGTCCGGCGGCATCCGTCGCACGGACCAGATTGCCCGGGTCCACCTGCAGGGCCCCGGTGCGCCCCGTCAGCGGGGCCGTGATGCGGGTGTAATCCAGCTGCACGCGCGCGGCCTGGATCTGGGCTTCGTCGGACTGGATCGTGGCCCGCAGCACCTCGACCTGGGCGCGCTGGGTGTCCAGGGTCTTGCGGTCGATGGCGCCATGGCGGGCCAGTTCGACGTAACGCGCCAGATCTTCGCGGGCATTGTCCAGTTGCGCCTGGTCGCGCGCACGTTGGGCGACGGCCTGGGCCAGCTGAGCCTTCTGGACGCGGTCGTCGAGTCTGGCGATGAGCTGGCCCTGGCGCACGACCTCGCCTTCGCGAAAACCCACCGATTCCAGCTGGCCGTCGATGCGCGCGCGCACCGTCACGCTGGCCCAGGCCTGGACCGCGCCCAGCCCCTGGATCCGGATGGGCATGTCGCGGGCTGCCACGGTGGCCGTATGCACCAGGACCGGGGCTACCCGTGTGTTTTCCGCAGCGGCGGCTGGCGCAGGGCGGCCCGACCACCAGCCCCACGTGCCCAGGATCAGCAGGACCGCCAGGCCCCACCACAGAAAAGAACGGCGCACGGAGGAAATCGCCATGTGTCCTCGAAACGGGATGATCGACAGAAGAATCCCCGCCGTGTCGCTGCACCGGCGGAGCGGACGGCCTGACGGTCGCCTCTGGGCGAGTATACGAGGAAAAAGAACCCCCACGCCGCGCAGGCTTGCGCCCGCTTGCTGCCCCCAAAGGGGGCGCTTTTTCCCTTGGGACGGCCCGGCGGGAAAAGAACCCCCACGCCGCGCAGGCTTGCGCCCGCTTGCTGCCCCCAAAGGGGGCGCTTTTTCCCTTGGGACGGCCCGGCGGGAAAAAGAACCCCCACGCCGCGCAGGCTTGCGCCCGCTGATCACGCAAAAAAGAAGCCCCGGGACTTTCGTCCCGGGGCTTCTTTGATGGCCGGCCTTACGGCCGGCCGGCGATGCCTGTGGATATCAGGCGGCGCGGCGCGAACGCGAGCCGGCCTTGGTGGCCTTGCCGACGTCGGCGGCCGCCTTCAGCGTGGCGTTGGTCGCGGCGGCGAAGTTCGATTCCGCGGCGGTGGCAGCCTGGCGGGCCGCCTTGGAGGCGGATTCGTAGGCGTTGGTCGCGGTGGCCAGCGAGGACTTCAGCAGCGCCACGGCGCCTTCGGAGCCGGTGGGGGCGTTGCGGGCGAACTGCTCGACCACATCGGACATCTGCTTCTGGCCCTGGGACAGCTGGGCTTCGGCCAGCTTGCTCAAGTCGCCCTGGATGTCGGCCAGGATTTCGTAGACGTCCTTGCCGTAAGCCACGGCCTGCTCCGGACGGACCAGGGCCGAGGTAAAGGCCAGCAGCTCCTGGGCGTCCTTCAGCTCGGCGGCTTCCTGGGACTTCTGGGCGACGTCTTCCAGGGCGGCCTTGGTGGCTTTCAGGTTCAGGTCGACCAGTTTTTCGAAACCGCTGAAGAACGTGCCCTGGACGGCCAGCAGATTGTCGATGACGGCCTTTTGAGAGGCCAGCAGGGATTGTTGATTCGCGCTCATGATGACTCCTTGTCAATGGTAGAAGGTTTCCTCAGAGGCACGATGCCCGGCACCTTCTCGATCACAGCATTTTGCTGCGACGCACAAATCAAATTCTATAGGAATTAAAAGGGATGTCAACTTATTTTGTTGCGACGCAACAAAATAATTGGGCCCTAGCGCCGGAACCGTAGCCGCCCGAAGCGGGGACCGGGGATCGAGCCCCCCCCCCGACGGAACGGGATTCAGTGCTGCGCCTCGTAGCCCAGGGCTTCGGAAATGCGGGCGCTGGTGCTCATCAGGAGCGGGATCCAGTCGTCTCGCATGCGCTCGGCGGGGGCCGACAGGGACAACCCGGCGAGCAACGCCCCGGTGTCGTCATGGACGCCGGCCGCGATGCAGCGCACCCCGAGCTCGAGCTCCTCGTTGTCGCGCGAATAGCCGTGCCGGCGAACCAGTGCGAGTTCGCGTTCCAGTTGATCGATCTGGGTGATGCTGTTGCGCGTGGTGCCCGCCAGCCCCGTGCGCATGGCGTAGCTGCGCACGCTGCGGGCGTCCCACACGGACAGGAACAGCTTGCCGGTGGAAGTCAGGTGCAGCGGCGCCCGCCCGCCGATGGCGCGCACCACCTGCATGCCGGACCGTTCGCTCCAGGCACGCTCGATGTAGACGATCTCGTCGCCCTGGACGAGCGACAGGTTGACGGTCTGGCCGGTCTGTCGGTGCAGATCGCGCATCGGGCCGATGGCCGCCGTGCGCACGTCCAGCCGGCCCTTGACCAGAGAGCCGAGTTCCAGCAGGCGCATGCCCAGACGGTACAGGCCGCTGTCGACGCGTTCAACGTAGCGGCCCACGGCCAGGTCGGCCAGGATGCGGTGCGCCGTCGAGGCGTGCAGGCCCGTGGCGGCCGACAGATCCTTCAGCGTGACCGGGTCGCGCTGTCCGGCCAGGACATCCAGGATGCGCATGGCGCGATCCAGGACCTGGATCGTCACCGCGCCATGATCGCCGACAGCCGGAGCGAGTGCCGGTGTACCGTGTGAGGACGTAGTGGAAGTATGGGGAAGACGTGCCATGGGTTCGCTTTGTTGCATCGCGCCATTTTTCCATACTATGAAAAAACCTATCGCATGGCAAGCATTTTCTGGCGACCGGGAGGGTCCGCCCCGCCTTGTCTCCGACGCCCGGTCAGACGGGAGGCTCGAGCAGTCCGCCCAGCGACAGCACCTCGGTCCGCAGCCAGGCCACGGCTTCCGCAGCGGCCTCCGGGTCGCCCTTGACCCCCAGTTCGATGTGGGGGTGCCCACCCGAATCGCCGACGTTCGGCAGACTGAAGGCCCGGATGCCCTGCCAGCGCCGTTCGAGCGATTCCAGGGCCGGCGTGATGCGTGATTCAGGCAGGCCGAACACCAGGAAGGAATGTTCGACCCGGGACTCGCGATGGTGCCACCGGGCATAGCGCGTATCCAGCGTCCAGGCCATCATGGCGTGTGCCATCACCGGGAATCCGGGCATGAAACTGTGATTCTGGATGAAAAACCCGGGAATCCTGTTGTAGCTGTTCGGGATGATTTCCGAACCGACGGGGAACACACCCATCTGCAGACGCTGCTGGTTTTCCGG
>DISE01000075.1:0-11690 GCA_002421865.1 Castellaniella sp. UBA6218 | reverse complement strand
TGGCGCCGATGCCGCCGCAGCAGAAGACCAGGTCCGTCGTCGCGAAACTGCGGCGCAGGCACTCGACGATGTCGTCCTCGTCATCGGAGATGAATTCAGCGGCTTGCAGCCGCAGCCCGCGCGCCTGCAGCAGTTCGATCAGCTTGGCGAAATGCTTGTCCTGGCGACGCCCCGACAGGATCTCGTCGCCGATGGCGATCAGGCGCACGCGCGGCGGCGTCTGAGGAACGGGACAGGCGTCGGCGTCGCAAGAGGCGGACTGCGGACCGGACGGATCGGCATCGGGAACGGCGGCGGATGACATTTTCAGATTTCCTGGTCAGAGGTCTATGACGGTTTCGGCGCGCAGGCGGCGGATGGCTTCCAGACAGAAATGGGCGTACACCAGCGCCGAGAACACCGGCATCACCAGCCAGAACAGCGGGATCAGGTTGACGACGGCCAGGCAGGCCGCGATCAGCCAGAGCTGGCGGTTGTGGCGCCGCCACAGCAGCCGGCGCTCGGCCTGGCTGGCATGTTCGATCATGGCGTCCACGCGCAGCATCCGGTTCAAGGCGAAAGCCCACCAGAACACAGGCAGCACCAGCGCCATGGGCGGAATCAGCCACAGGGGCATGGTGAACAGCCACCCCAGGCAGAACAGCGCCCCGACCCAGACCGCATTCCAGATCCCCAGTGCCGTGGTGTTGCGCCCCTGGCGATCCAGACCCCGGTAATCGCGGCGTTCCAGATGATGCAGCACGATGGGCATGACGAATACGGCGGCGATCGCCAGTCCCAGGATGCCCGCCATGGGCAACAACAGCCCGGCCGCCATCAGCGGCACCAGCCACAGTTTCAGGGAAAACAGGCCGACCGCGACCAGCCAGCCGTCGACGGTGTTGAAGAGCCCCCAGGACGAGGCCTCCTGATCCAGCCAGCCGGTCAGCGGTTGCCAGAAAAACCACAGGAGCAGCACCGCCCCCAGAAAGGCGATCACGAAGGGCAGGAACAGGGCCGCGAGCATGCGCGGGTGCAGCTGGCTGGCGGCGGCGCGGCGGAAGGCCTGCCCGACCAGAGCAAGGCCATGGGTGGAGCGGGGATCGCGCAGGGCGAGGTCTTGATGCGTCATATGGCGGAATGATTCTTGAGAACCCATACAATCATCTTATTCAAAGAACGGGATGCCTGTCTGCATGAAATTGTTCGACCCTCACGCCACCCCCCAGGCCCTTCGCGAACGGCTGGCCACGGACGCGGGCCGCCGTGTGGCCTGCTACTGCGCCGCCTGGTGCCGCACCTGCGACGCCTGGCGCCCCCTGCTGGAAGCCCTGGCGGACGAATACCCCGACTGGACCTTCCTGTGGGTGGATGTCGAGGACAGCCCTGAATGGCTGGGCGACGAGGACATCGAGAATTTTCCCACGATCCTGGTGCAGGACCGGGACGGCACGCGCTACTGGGGCGCGCTGCAGCCGCGCATCGAACAATTGCGAAGGCTGATCGACGGCGCGGCGGACCTGCCGGCGCTGCCGGCGGGACCGGGCCGCCTGGATACCCTGGCGAACTAGGGCCCGCGCACCCTAAGAGGATTTTCCGCCCAGCAACACACCCACGGCCCGGCGCGCCGGCAGCACGGCGGAACGCGATTCGTCCTCGGGACGCGGCGCGGCCACGGCGGGCTCGTAGGGCCGGCTGAAGAAGTCGTCCAGCGGCGCCTCGTGCGCATGACGGACGGGAGACCCGTGATGGCCTCCGACCGGGCGGCGGCGGGCGACGCTGCGCGGCAGTTCGAGTTCGCCACGCGGGATCTTGGTATTGATGAGCTTTTCGATGTCCTGAAGATAGCGTTCTTCTTCGGGAGCGAACAGCGCGATGGCCTCGCCCGAGGCCCCCGCCCGGCCGGTGCGGCCGATGCGGTGGACGTAGTCTTCCGCGTTGCGCGGCAGATCGTAGTTGATCACGCAGGGCACCCCGGCGACGTCCAGGCCACGCGCGGCCACGTCGGTGGCCACCAGGACTTCCAGCGTGCCGGCCTTGAAGGCGTCCAGCGCCTTCATGCGTTCGATCTGGGTCTTGTTGCCGTGGATGGACTCGGCGCGCACACCGTCCTGTTCCAGCTGACGGGCCAGACGGCTGCAGCCGATCTTGGTGTTGGAAAACACGATGACCTGGTTGAGCTTGCGCGACTTGACCAGATGGACCACGGCCCGGCGCTTGGCCTCGCCTTCCAGGGGATAGGCGATCTGGGTGACGGTGTCGGCCGTGGCGTTGGCGCGCGCGACCTCGACTTCGACCGGAGTACGCAGGAAGGTGCGTCCGAGCTTGCGGATTTCAGGACTGAAGGTGGCGGAAAACAGCAAGCCCTGGCGGCCCGGCGGCAACAGCCGCATGATGCGGTCCAGGTCGGGCAGGAAGCCCATGTCCAGCATGCGGTCGGCCTCGTCCAGCACCAGGATGCCGACCTGTCCGAGGTTCACGTTGCGCTGTTCGACATGGTCGAGCAGGCGGCCCGGCGTGGCGATCAGGATTTCNNTCGGCGAGTTCGCGCGTGGGCGTCAGGATCAGGGCGCGCACAGGGTGCCGGGCCGGTGATGCGCTGCTGTTGGCGAACGGCATCAGCCGGTGCAGGATCGGCAGCGAGAAGGCGGCGGTCTTGCCCGTCCCCGTCTGGGCCGCGCCCATGACGTCTCGACCGGACATGGCGATGGGGATGGCCTTGGCCTGGATCGGAGTGGCGGACACGTAGCCGGTGGCCTCGATGGCCTGCATGATGCCGGGGTGCAGGCCGAACTGGGCGAACGGAACGGGCGCCTCGGGCGCGATGATGTCTTGAGATGTGGAGTCGGTCATTCGTCGGATAAGGTGCGCAGGCACCCGGAAAACCGGCCCCACGCGTTCATGAACCTCTTATTTTAGCGTGCATCGCCCCGCGCCGGGCAATTGGTACAATGAAAGCCTGACAAATTCCGGGAGACGGCGATGTCCATGGCTGATCGAGATGGGGTGATCTGGTACGACGGCAAGCTGGTACCTTGGCGCGACGCGACCACGCACGTGCTGACGCATTCGCTGCACTATGGCCTGTCCGTCTTCGAGGGGGTCCGCGCCTACCGCACCGACCACGGCACGGCGATCTTCCGTCTTGAAGACCACACCAAGCGCCTGTTCAATTCGGCGCACATCTACCAGATGAAGATCCCTTTCTCGCGCGAGGCGATCTCCGAAGCCCAGATCGAAGTCGTGCGCCGCAACGAACTCGAATCCTGCTACATCAGGCCGCTGGTGTTCTATGGTTCCGAAAAGATGGGCGTCTCGCCCAAGGGCGCCTCGGTGCACGTCGCCATCGCCGCCTGGGCCTGGGGCGCCTATCTGGGCGAAGACGCCCTGAAACAGGGCATCCGCGTCAAGATCTCGTCCTTTGCGCGACAGCACGTCAACGTCACCATGCCGCGCGCCAAGATCGCCAGCACCTACGCCAATTCCATCCTCGCCAACGCCGAGGCCCTGGACCACGGCTACGACGAGGCCATCCTGCTGGACACCCAGGGCTTCGTGGCCGAAGGCTCCGGCGAAAACCTGTTCATCGTGCGTGACGGCGTGGTCTACGAGCCCGACATCGCCTGCGCCCTGACCGGCATCACCCGGGCCTCAATCCACCAGATCACCGCCGATCTGGGCCTGCGGGTGGAATCGCGCCGGTTGACCCGCGACGACCTGTACATCGCCGACGAGGCCTTCTTCACGGGCACGGCGGCCGAGGTTACCCCGATCCGCGAGATCGACGGCCGCCAGATCGGCGCCGGCGAACGCGGACCGATCACCGCCCAGATCCAGAAAGCCTTCTTCGACGCGGTATCCGGCAAGACCCCGAAATACCACCACTGGCTCTCCAAAGTCTGAACCTTTCTCCGAACCCTCAACCCGGACGGCCCGCCCGTCCGGTCCTTTCCAGGAAACACCATGAGCAGCGTGCCCGAAACCGCCCGCAACCAGGACATCGTCGAAGTCGGCGCCGACGACCTGCCGGTCTACTGCCCCGGCCCCAAGGCGCCCCTGTGGAGCCAGCATCCGCGCATCTACATCGAGGTCGTCAAGAACCACGTGGCCCGCTGCCAGTACTGCGGCACCCGCTACGCCCTGCGCGAGGGCGAGAAAGTGCACGGCCACTAGGCCTATGTTCCCCACGCCCGAAGAGGCGGAATACGCCTTCTACGAAGCCATGCGCCAGGGCGACGCAGCCCTGATGATGCGCGTCTGGAGCGACGACGAAGACGTAGTCTGCATCCATCCGGGCGGCCTGCGGACCCTCGGACCCCGGGCTGTGCGGGAGGCCTGGAAACAGATCTTCAAGACTGGCCCGATCAGCGCCTTCCCGGCCCAGGTCAAGGCCATGACGGGGGTCATGAGCGCGGTCCACACCCTGATCGAACAGTTCATGGTCGACACCCCGCGAGGCAAGGACACCCTGAGCTTCTACACGACCAACATCTACCAGAAAGGCCCGGAAGGCTGGCGGATGATCGTGCACCACGCCTCCGCGGCGCCCCGCGAAGCCGAGCTGCTCGACCGCCCCGATCCTTCCCGCACCCTTCACTGAGCCATGAGCGTGACGGCCCGTCCCAAACGCGAATATCCATGTGCGCGGCGCGCGGGCGAAGCCTCATGAGCGCGCGCATCGACACCAGCCCATGCCCCGTGCCGGCCTGGCTGCCGGGCGGGCATGCCCAGACGCTCTATGGGGCGCTTTGCGCCCAGCACTCCACCCTGCATTTCGTGCGCGAGCGGGTGGACACGCCGGACGGCGACTTCATCGACCTGGACTGGTGCGCCCCCCGCCTGAACCCCAACCGGCATCCCGACGGCGAGGCCTCGCCGCACGTATCGGGCCTGGTAGGCACGGCGGCGCGGCGCTGGATCGACGAAGCCGACTGGGCCGCGTTCGCGGGCGACGGCCCTGCCCTGGTCCTGTTCCACGGTCTCGAGGGCAACAGCCTGAGCCCCTACATGCAGGCCATCGCCCATGATTTCCGCGCCGCCGGCTGGGCAGTGGCGGCGGCGCACTTTCGCGGCTGCTCCGGCGTGCCCAACCGCATGGCCCGGGCCTACTTCAGCGGCGATTCGGCCGAGATCGACTTTGTCATCGGTCACGTCCGCGCGCGTCTGCCTGGCGCCGCACTGCATGCCGCCGGGATTTCCCTGGGTGGCAACGCCCTGCTCAAGCTGCTGGGCGAATCGGGCAACGCGCCCCATGGATTGCGCGCCGCAGCCGCGGTATCCGTCCCGATGGATCTGGCCACCTGCGGTCGGCGCCTGTCGGACACCGCCTGGGGGCGGCAACTGTATTCACGCTATTTCCTGCGCAGCATGCGCCGGAAGATCTTCGACAAGGCTCGCGAATTTCCTGGTTCTGTGGACGTTTCGCGCACCCAGAGCATGCGCAGCCTGCGCGAGTTCGACGACCTGTACACCGCGCCCATGCACGGCTACCTCAATGCGCTGGACTACTGGACCCGCGCGGCCAGCCTGCCTCTGCTGCCCTCGATCCGCATACCCACCCTGGCGCTGAACGCCCGCAACGATCCTCTCGTACCCGAGGCCTCGCTGCCAGGCTCCCGCGACGCTTCCAGCGACGTGCTGCTGCACCAGCCGGCTCAGGGCGGACACGGGGGATTCGTGACAGGGATGTTCCCGGGCAACCTGCGGTGGCTGCCGGCGCGGTTGCTGCGTTTTTTCGGGAACGGCAGCTGAGCCCGTCCCCGATCGCGGCCTATTTCTTGAAAGGCTCCAGCAGCGCGCGCTGGTTGTCCAGGCGTTCGCGCAAAGCGCGGATACGCATGTCCAGCCGCGACTGGACGTAGAAGTCCTTCGACAGGGCGCGCGCCTGCCGCAGATGCTCGGCCGCGGTGGGCAACGCGCCGGTCTGCTCGAAATAACTCGCCAGGACCTCATGGGCTTCGACCTCGCGCCCCAGATGCTGCAGACTGGTCGCCAGCAGCTTCTGGAATTCCGGCGTGTCCGGCCACTGCCTGATGACGGCCTGGAGGAAAACGGCGGCGGCCTCGTCCTCGCCGGCCGTCTGCAGGGCGCGCGCACGCTCGGCGGCCACCCCCTGGCTGTGGGGCCAGCGTTTCCAGGCGGCCGCCGAAGCATCCGCGGCGGCCGTCCGCCCCTGGGCGGCGGCCAGCCGGATCGCCAGCATGTCCAGTTGCGGCGCCGTTCCCTCGGCCTGCGCCCGCTCCAGTTGCGCACGCGCACCGGCCAGGTCGCCCGCCTCCTGGTCCAGCGAGGCCAGACCGAACAGGGCGGCCGCCTGGCGCGCGCCACGAAGGTCACGCGCTTCGCCGCGCAGGGTCTGCCGCAGGCGCTGCCGGTCGGCATGGTCGCGCGCCTGGATCAGGGCCAGCCGGGTACGCACGAACCAGAATTCCGGATCGGGCGCCGCCGCCGAAGCTGGCTGGCCTTCGATCCGGTTTTCGATGTCCGACAGGCGCTGGATGGACAACGGGTGGGTCGAAGCGTAGCCGCCGCCCGTACCCTCGTTCAAACGCGAGGCATTCATCAGGCGTCGGAACATGGCGAGCATGCCCTGGGGATCGAAACCCGCCTGACGCATCATCTGCAGCCCCGCCCGGTCGGCTTCCTGCTCGGCGCCCCGGGAGAAACCGAGCTGCCGGTCGATGGCCGCGGCCTGACCGAAGGTGGCGACCCCCATGGCAAGATCCCCCTGGCCCGCCAGGGCGGCCAGCAGGGCGCCGATCAGGCTGGCCACCATGATGCCGGTACCCTGGGACTGCTGGGCGATGCCCCGGGCGATGTGGCGCTGCATGACATGGCCGATTTCATGCGCCAGGACGCTGGCCAGCTCGGATTCGCTCTGTGCGCCGACCACCAGGCCGCTATGGACGCCGATGTAGCCGCCAGGCAGGGCGAAAGCGTTGATCGAGGGATCGCGCACGGCGAATACGGTGATGTCCTGGGCCAGGGCCTGCGGCGCACGGGCGGCCAGCCGGCGGCCGAGCGCGGTCAGGTACTGATTCACATCCAGATCGCCGACGTAGGTGGGATCCTGGCGGCCCTGTTCCATGATGGCCTGGCCCAGGGTGCGCTCCACCGCAGGGGACAGTTCCGCCGAGGAGGCCGCGCCCATCGAGGGCAGCCCCATGGGCTGGCCCCAGGCGGGCGGCACGCCGGCCGCCAGGGCACCGGCCAGGCTCAGACCCGCGCCCGTGCGGCGCATCCAGGTCTTCATGGCGAATCCTTCATCCACGGCCGCCGCCGTCTCAGGCCGCGCCCGCGGGACGGACCGACGGACGCCGCCGGGGCTGCGGCAGGCGGTTGCGGGACGAAAGCCGCATCAGGGTGCCCAGCGCCACCAGCAGCCCGAAGGTCTCGATCAGGCCCGCCGGCACCCACATGATGAGCCCGCCGATCACCTGGTCGTCCAGTGCGCTGAAACCGGGCAATGCGCGGCCGCACAGGTCGAAAACCGGATAGATGTCGTGCTCGGAAAAGACGATGACGGCTCCGGCGACCATCTGCGGCGCCATGGTGAAGACGGGCGAGAGGATCCGCCCTCCGGGCGACATCGCGGCTGGCGGGCGGGGCCTGCGGTCCAGGATCAGGTTCCAGTACATCAGCCCGGTGATCACCACCGCCCAGTTCATGAGCCGGTACAGCCGCCAGTCGAGCATGGAATAGAACTGCACGGTCGGCTCCAGCCAGACCAGCACCATCAGCAGAAACAGCAGGGGCACCAGCCAGCGATGTGTCGCCAGGGACTCCAGGACGCGCACGGGGCCGGCGCGGCGGGCCGCCGCCAGCCGCACCCGCCAGGCCAGGGGCAGGCCGGCCCGCATGACCTGCCCGGGATAGGCGCTCATGACCAGCAGCGGCCCCAGATGATGCAGGACCAGGTGCTGCAGGCGGTGGATGAAGAACATGCGCTCGGCGTAGTAGTCCAGTTGCGTGTGCATGGACAGGTACAGCAGGATCCAGCCGAGCCAGAACAGCGACTGGCGCACAGCCCCGACGCGATGGACACGGCGACCGCGCAGGAACAGCCACGCCGCAGCCACGAAGGCCAGCACCAGAGCGGGCGAGAATTCCCAGGGCTGCAGCCAGGCGAGCACGTCCATGACGGGCTGATTCATCCAGAATAATGCGATCCGGCTAGTTTAAAGCATTCTAAAATGGTCGTTTTTCGCCGTTCGAACATCCATGGCTCCTCCGACCTACGACACCGCAATCCTGGGATCCGGCCCGGTCGGCTGCGCCCTGGCCCTGAGCCTGGCGGGCGCAGCCCCGGACCCTGCGCGCATCGCCCTGGTGGGCCCCGAACCCTCGCCGCGTCCGGCCGGCCAGGCCATCGATCCGCGCGCCCTGGCCCTGAACCATGGCAGCCGCCGCTTCCTGGAAACCCTGGGCGCCTGGCCGGAGCGCGCCGCCGACATTCTGACCGTACACGTGTCACAGGCCGGACATCTGGGCCGCACCTTGATCGACCAGGCCGAGATGGAAGTCCCCCGGCTGGGCTGCGTCGTGGCTTACGACGACCTCCTCGACTCCTTGTACGCCGCCGTGCGCCGCGCAGGCGTTTCACTGCTGCCGGAACGGCCGCAGCGGCCCCTGGCGGGCTCGCCCGTGCGGCTGCGCCTGGCGGACGGGCCGCGCAGCGCACGCCTCGCGCTGCTGTCCGACGGCGCCCGTCCCCATGGACTGCGCCGCGAGTACGGCCAGCACGCCGTCCTGGCGACCGTTCGGGCTGACGCTCCGGTGCCGGGCCGCGCCTTCGAGCGCTTCACCCGCACCGGCCCGCTGGCCCTGTTGCCGCATCCGGCCGGCGACGGCCTCTACAGTCTGGTCTGGTGCGTGCCACCGGAACGCGCCCACGTCCTGCGCGACCTGCCGGACGCCGCGTTCGACGCGGCGCTGCAGACGGCCTTCGGCCAGCGCCTGGGCCGTCTGCGCCGGGTGAGTGCAGCGCACGCGTTCCCCCTGTCGCTGCACGCCGGCCCCAGCCTGCTGGGCCAAGGCCTGGTCGCCGTGGGCAACGCCGCCCAGACCCTGCATCCGGTCGCGGGCCAGGGGCTGAACCTGGGCCTGCGCGACGCGGCCCAGCTGGCTCAGGCGCTGCGGCCCTGGCTGGCGGCGCCGGAGGCTCCGGTCCAGCCCCTGCTGGAGCGCCATGCCCGGCGGCGGCGCGCGGACCGCGCGCTGACCCTGGGCATCACAGACACCTTGCCACGACTTTTCGCCACAGCCAATCCGCTGGTGCGCCACGCCTGCGGCCTGGGCCTGGCCGCACTGGACCTGCTGCCCGCGCTGCGCAAGCCCCTGGCCCGCCACCTGCTGCAGGGTCAGCGCGTGTAGGCGCGCCGCGCGACTCCCGCACCGGACGGCCTACAATGCCCGCCATGCGCATCGGATCCTGGACCCTGCCCCACCCCGTCTGCGTGGCTCCCATGGCGGGGGTCACCGACCGCCCCTACCGGCGCCTGTGCAAGGCGCTGGGGGCGGCCTACGCAGTATCGGAAATGGCGGCCAGCAACCCGCGCCTGTGGGACAGCGTCAAGACCGCACGCCGTCTGAACCACGACGGCGAGCCCGACCCCGTGGCGGTCCAGATCGCCGGGGCGGATCCCGACATGCTGGCCGAGGCGGCCGTGTTCAACGTCCGCAAGGGCGCGCGCATCATCGACATCAACATGGGCTGCCCCGTGAAGAAAGTCTGCAACGTCGCCTCCGGTTCGGCGCTGCTGCGCGACGAGGCCCTGGTCGCCCGCATCCTGGACCGCGTGGTGTCCGCCTGCGCCCCCCTGGACGTGCCGGTCACCCTGAAGACACGCACCGGATGGGACCGCGACAGCCGCAACGCCGTGCGCATCGCCCGCCTGGCGGAAGACTGCGGCATCGCCGCCCTGACACTGCACGGGCGTACCCGCTGCGACCTGTACACAGGACAGGCCGAATACGACACCCTGCGCGAAGTCCGCCGGGAGATCCGCATTCCGCTGATCGCCAACGGCGACATCGACTCGCCCGAGAAAGCCCGCCGCGTCCTGGATTACACTGGAGCCGACGCCATCATGGTCGGCCGCGCCGCCCAGGGGCGGCCCTGGATCTTCCGCGAGATCGCCCATTACCTGGCCCACGGCACTCATCTGCCGCCGCCCACCTACGGCGAACTGCGCGAACATCTTCTGGGCCACCTGGACGACCACTACGCCTTCTACGGCGAACACACCGGCGTACGCAGCGCCCGCAAGCACATTGGCTGGTATCTGGCCGATCTGCCGGGCGCGGACACGCTGCTGCCGCGCATCATGGCGCTGGAAAGCACGGCGCAGCAGTCCGACGCACTGCGGCGGTGGTTCGACGAGCAGCCCGCCGACGCCGTCCTCGAATCCGCGCCTTCCCACCACTGATTTTCCGACCGATCCGACATGAGCACCACCACCCCCCTGGAACACGCCGTCCGCGAACAGCTCGAACGCTATTTCGAAGACCTGGGCGACTCGACCCCGCACGACATGCTCTCCATGGTCGGCCTGTGCGTCGAGCGCACCGTCCTGGAAGTCGCGCTGGAACGCACCGGGGGCAACCAGACGCGCGCGGCCGACATGCTCGGCATCACGCGCGGCACCCTGCGCAAAAAACTCCAGACCCACCAGATCCAGGCCTGAGGCGCCGCGGCGCCCGCCTTCCCGTTTTTCTTTTCTTTCCCGCCGACATGACCATCCAGACCGCACTGATCTCCGTGTCCGATAAATCGGGCATCGTCGAATTCGCCCAGGCCCTCGCCAAGCGCGGGGTTTCCCTCCTGTCCACCGGCGGCACCGCCCGCCTGCTGGCCGACGCCGGCCTGAAGGTCACCGAGGTCGCAGCCCACACCGGTTCGCCGGAAATCCTGGATGGCCGGGTCAAGACCCTGCATCCGCGCATCCACGGCGGCCTGCTGGCGCGCCGCGACGACCCCGCGCACCTGCGAACGCTGAAGGAACAGGACATCCCCCCCATCGACCTCCTGGTGGTCAACCTGTACCCCTTCCAGCAAACCGTGGCGAAGCCGGACTGCGTCCTGGCCGACGCCATCGAAAACATCGACATCGGCGGTCCGGCCATGCTGCGCTCGGCGGCCAAGAACCATGGCTCCCCCGCCGGCGGCGGCGTCACGGTGGTGATCGACCCGGCCGACTATCCGCGCGTGCTGGCGGACATGGACAGCCCGGCCCGCCAGCCGTCCTATGGCCTGCGTCTGGAACTGGCCGCCAAGGTCTATGCCCACACCGCCGCCTATGATGGCGCCATCGCCGCTTATCTCAGCAGCCTGGCGGCGCGCGAGCCCGAGCCCGCCGAAGTCCCCGAGCGCGAGACCTGGCCGCGCGTGCTGACGGTGCAGATGCGCCGCGAACAGGCCCTGCGCTACGGAGAAAACCCGCACCAGGGCGCCGCTTTCTACCGCGACGCGCAAGTCGGAGCGGGTCTGCTGGCCGGCTACCGCCAGATCCAGGGCAAGGAACTGTCCTACAACAACATCGCCGACGCGGACGCGGCCTGGGAATGCGTGCGCAGCTTCCAGACCAGCGCCTGCGTCATCGTCAAGCATGCAAACCCCTGCGGCGTAGCCCTGGGCGCCGATGCGCTGGCCGCCTACCGCCAGGCCTTCAGGACCGACCCGACCTCGGCCTTCGGCGGCATCATCGCCTTCA
>DISE01000031.1 GCA_002421865.1 Castellaniella sp. UBA6218 | reverse complement strand
GCGCCGGTGATGAGCACGTCCTCGCCCACCAGATCGAAAGCCAGCGCCGTATGGGTGGCATTGCCGTAAGGATCGAAGATGGCGGCCAGGTCGTCGGACACATCGTCCGGAATGCGGAAGGCATTGAAGGCCGGAATCGCCAGATAATCGGCGAAGGCGCCGGGACGGTTCACCCCCACGCCCTGGGTATTGCGGCACAAGTGCCGACGGCCGGCGCGGCAGTTGCGGCAATGGCCGCATGTGATGTGGCCCTCGCCGGACACGCGATCGCCGATCTGGAAGCCCTGGACCTCCTGGCCGATCTCGACGACCTCGCCCACGTATTCATGACCCACATGCATGGGCACGGGAATGGTGCGCGCCGCCCAGTCGTCCCATTTCCAGATGTGGATGTCGGTGCCGCAGATGGCGGTCTTGCGGATGCGGATCAGCAGGTCGTTGTGCCCGATGACGGGCTTGGGGACATCCACCAGCTCCAGCCCGACGGCGGGCTGCATTTTGGCCAAGGCTCTCATGAAATCTCCGAAAAGTGTCCGTCAGGCAATCACGCCCAGGTCGCGCCCCACGCGGGCGAAGGCCTGGACGGCCCGGTCGATATCCTCCGGGGTATGGGCCGCGCTCATCTGGGTGCGGATGCGGGCACGGCCCTTGGGCACCACCGGATAGGAAAACCCGATCACATAGATGCCCTGGGCCAGCAGCGCATCGGCCATGCGGCTGGCCAGGGCGGCGTCGCCCAGCATGACCGGAATGATCGGGTGTTCTCCGGGCGCCAGGTCGAAGCCCAGCGCCTGCATCTCGCGGCGGAAATGCGCGCCGTTGCGATGGACGCGGGCACGCAGTCCGGCGCCTTCGGCGTCCTGGAGCAGTTCGAGAACCCGGCGGGACGCCGCCACGATGGCCGGCGCGAGCGTATTGGAAAACAGGTAGGGGCGCGAGCGCTGTCGCAGCAGATCGACGATCACGGGATCGGCCGCCACATAACCGCCCGAGGCGCCGCCCAGCGCTTTGCCCAGAGTCCCGGTCAGGATATGGACACGGCCCTCGACTCCGCAATGTTCCGGCGTGCCGCGCCCGCCCGCGCCCATGAAACCCACGGCGTGGGAATCATCCACCATCACCAGGGCGTCGAACTCGTCGGCAAGATCGCAGATCGCCGCCAGATCGGCGATGAAGCCGTCCATGGAAAACACGCCGTCGGTGGCGATCATGATGTGCCGCGCCCCGCCGTCACGGGCCGCCTGGAGCTGCGCGCGCAAGTCGGCCATGTCGTTGTTGGCGTAACGGTAGCGGCGCGCCTTGCACAGGCGGATGCCGTCGATGATGCTGGCGTGGTTCAGGGCGTCGCTGACGATGGCGTCCTGCTCGTCGAGCAGGGCCTCGAACAGGCCGCCGTTGGCGTCGAAACAACTGGAATACAGGATGGCGTCCCCCATCCCCAGCCAGCGTGCCAGGTCCGACTCCAGGGCCTTGTGCCCGGTCTGCGTGCCGCAGATGAAGCGCACCGACGCCAGACCGAAACCGTCGGCGGCCAGGCCGGCGCCGGCCGCCTGGATCAGGCGCGGGTCGTTGGCCAGGCCCAGATAGTTGTTGGCGCAGAAATTCAGCACCTCGGCCCCGTCGGCCAGCCGCACATGCGCGGACTGCTGGCTGGCGATGACACGTTCGGACTTGTAGAAACCGTCTTCGCGCAACCGCCCGATCCGGGCGCGCGCATCCGCAAGGAATCGCTGGGACATAATCCACCTTTTGGGGGAATGCATCGGAATGGAACTACGTGCCGGCATTGTACGCCGCGGCCCGCGCGGCCAGCTCCGGGATCCGGGCCGCCGGCGCGCGACAGGCCCGGATTGTTCACAATCTCTACAATTGATGACAATCCGGCGGGCAGTACAACACTTTGCCATGTGCCCATCGACACTATGATGTCTTCTTTCAGATCCATTCCAGCGTTCCGGCACGCGCCGGCCCCCGTCATGCGAGGACCGTGCGCCGCCTATCCGGACATCCGGATACCAGACCGAATCTATGGCCTCTCGCGATCGTCCGCACCGCGGCATCCTCATGCCTGCCCTGGCTCTGTGCCTGGGCATGCATGCGCCGGTCGCCCGCGCCCTGAGCCTGGAAGTCGGCATCTATGATCAGAAACCCGACGTCTACATCGCACGGGACGGCCGCCCGGCCGGAATCCTGGGCGAACTGCTGAATGAGATCGCCCGTCGCGAGGGCTGGACGATCCAGACCCAGGCCTGCGACTGGGAACAATGCATGCGGCTGCTGGCCGACGGCAAAATCGACCTGCTGCCCGACGTCTATTACACGCCGGAACGGGCCCAGGCATTCGGCCTGCATCATGTCCCGGCCATGCACAGCTGGTCCCAGGTCTATGCCCGGCCCGGCCATGCCCTGCGCTCGATCGAGGATCTCAAGGGCCATTCGATCGCGATGCTGGCGGGCTCGACCCAGCAGGACTACTTGAAGACCACCCTGTCGGGCCTGAAGATCGACGCCCGCGCAGACTCGGTGCAGAACCTCGAAATCGGCTTCCAGCGGGTCCAGTCCAGACTGGACGACGCCG
The DNA here is from genome assembly GCA_002421865.1 of Castellaniella sp. UBA6218. GTDB lineage: Bacteria > Pseudomonadota > Gammaproteobacteria > Burkholderiales > Burkholderiaceae_B > Castellaniella. Next base: position 45,642 of record DISE01000031.1, on the reverse strand, counting down.
TGGCGGCCGATTTCTACGTCGGCGAACTGTTCGCGCAACAATACAATCTCGTCGCGACGCCCATCATTTTCCAACCCACGCAGGCCTTCTACGCCGCGCCCAAGGGGCGGCACCCCGAGGTGCTGGCGGCCATCGACCGCCACCTCAGCGCATGGCAGGCCAAGCCGGGTTCGTTCTACTACCGAACCCTGGACAGCTGGCGCCTGCCGCGCGCCCAATCCCTGCTGAGTCACTACGGCGTCTGGATCGTCGCCGGCCTGAGCGGCTTGCTGGCCCTGACTCTGATCATCACCCTGGCGCTGCGCATCCAGCTCGGCCGCCAGCGACGGCTCCTGCGGCGCACCGAACGCCGCCTGGGCGCGATCCTGGATGCCATCGACGCTTCCGTCAGCATCAAGGACCTGGACCGCCGCTATACCTTCGCCAACCGCAAGCACGAGGAATTCCTGGGTCTGGGCGAAGGCAGGCTCGTCGGCCTGCGGGACGACGATGTCCTGGCCGACGCCGACTCCCTGGCCCGCATCCGACGCGGAGACCAGGCCGTCATCGACTCCAGGGAACGCAGCGTGTCCCAGGTGACGGTCCGGCCGCGCGAGGGCGAGCCCCGCACCTTTCTGACGATCAAGGCGCCGATGCGCGCGCCGGACGGCGCGCTGGAGGCGATCTGCACGGTCGCCACCGACATCACCGAGCGCCTGCGCGCCGAGGAAACCGCCCACCATCTGGCCGTCTACGACTCGCTGACCGGTCTGCCCAACCGGCGCACGGCGCTTGCGCATCTGGCCCAGATGCTGGAATCGGCCCGCCAGGGCCGCCCCATCGGCGCCTTGCTGCTGGTCGACCTGGACGGCTTCAAACGGATCAACGACATGCACGGCCACGGCACCGGCGACGAGGTGCTGCGGGGCATTGCGGACCGCTTGCGGGCCAGCGTGCGTGACCGGGACCTGGTTTCGCGCGTCAGCGCCGACGAATTCATCGTGCTGCTCAACGGCCTGGGCGACCACATCAGCGACGCCGCCCGCAACGCCATGCACGTGGCCGAGAAAATACGGCTCGCCATCTGCAACAGCGCATTCTCCATCCAGGACAAGCCCGCCTACGTCACCGGCAGCATCGGCCTGACGCTGATCCAGGGCGAAAACCAGACCTCCGACACCGTGATGCGCGAGGCCGACCTGGCCACCCACCGCGCCAAGCAGCATGGCGGCAACCAGGTCACATTCTACGAACGTGGCCTGCAATCCGAGGTCGAGCAGCGCCTCTGGCTGGAACACGACTTGCTGCAAGCCATCGGCACGCCGCATCTCACGCTGCACATTCAGCCGCAGTTCGGTCGCGACGGGCGCGTCACCGGCGGCGAACTGCTGGCCCGCTGGAATCACCCCACCCGGGGGGCCGTCTCGCCCGCCCTGTTCATTCCCATCGCCGAGGAAACCGGCCTGATCGGCCTGTTGGGGGCCTGGTCCCTGCGGTTCGCCTGCGACGCACTGCTGGCCTTGCGGGAAGCGGGAGAAACCTACCCCCTGTCCCTGAACGTCAGCCCCAGGCGACTGATGGAGCCCCAGTTCATCGAGTCCGTGCGCGACACGCTGGAAAGCAAGGGCATCCCTGGCAACCGGTTGATCTTCGAGATCACCGAAGGCGTGCTGATCCAGGACATGCAGGCCGTGGCCCGGCGCATGCAAGCGCTGTCCCGGCTGGGCATCCGTTTTTCCATCGACGATTTCGGCACCGGCTATTCCAACCTGGCCTACCTGAAACGTCTGCCGCTTTATGAACTGAAGATCGACAAGAGCCTCGTCCAGGACCTTCCCAACGACAGCGACAGCATCGCCATCGTCCAGTTGATCCTGGCCATGGCCGACCAGCTCAACCTGCGTGTGGTCGCCGAAGGCGTGGAAACCGAAGCGCAGTCCCGGTTCCTGTTCGAGCACGACTGCCACGCCCTGCAGGGCTACCTGCTGGCCCGTCCCATGCCGCTCGAGGCCTGGCTGGATGTGGTGCGCACGCGGCGGCGGCCCGGGGCCGGCGACCCGGCCTGAGGGTCGCCCGCAAACAGACAAAAAGAAAGGCCCGAGCGGGCCTTTCGACAGCCGGCCCCACCGAGGCGGAGCCGGCCACTGGGCGCGAAGCCCTACTTGAACATATTGTTGTAATCCTGGTCCGAAGTGCCCGTTGACTGGCCGTTGGCCCCGGCGCCATAGCCGCCGAAGTTGCCCGGATCGATGCTGATGTTCTCGATGTTCACCTCGGGCCGGTCGGCCTTGTAGTGGGTGACCATGCCTGGATACAGCAGCACCAGGATCACCATGACGATCTGGATCGCGATGAAGGGAATCGAGCCCCAGTAGATCTGGCCGGTGGTGACCTTGGCGATGGTCTGGCCGGTGACCCGGTCCTGGTAGTCTTCCTTGGGCGCCACCGATCGCAGGTAGAACAGCGCGAAACCGAACGGCGGGTGCATGAACGACGTCTGCATGTTCACGGCCAGCAGGACACCCAGCCAGATGAGGTCGATGCCCATCTTGTCCGCCACCGGCCCGATCAGCGGCACAATGATGAAGGCCAGTTCGAAGAAGTCCAGGAAGAAGGCCAGGCAGAAGGTCAGGAGACTGACCACGACCAGGAAGCCCATCTGTCCGCCCGGCAGGCCGGTGAGCAGATGCTCGACCCACAGGTCGCCGTTCACGCCGCGGAAAGTCAGGCTGAAGACCGAGGAACCGATCAGGATGAACACCACGAAGCAGGTCAGCGTCGTGGTGGTGTCCATGGCCTGGCGCAGCAGCTTGAGGTTCAGCCGCCGTTTGATCAGTGCCATCACCAGCGCGCCGACCGCCCCCATGGCGCCACCCTCGGTCGGCGTGGCCACGCCGATGAAGATCGTGCCGAGCACCAGGAAGATCAGTGCCAGCGGCGGGATCATGACGAAGGTCACGCGTTCGGCGATTTGCGACAGCAGGCCCAGACGCAGGATCTTGTTGAGCCCGGCCATGACGAAGGCCGCGGCGCCCCAGATCAGGATGCTGGTGACGATCAGCTCGTCCACGTGCGCTCCGTCGTCCAGCAGGAACTCCACTCCCGCGACCGACACACCCACGGACACCGCCATGAGCACCAGCAGGGAGGGAATGCCGTGCCCGCCGTTGGGCTCGACGAAGGTGCGCGCCTCGGGAGGAATGGCGGGCGCCGACTTCGGCTTGAACATGGCCATCGCGAAGACATACAGGATATACAGGCCCGTCAGGGCGAAGCCCGGCAGGAAAGCGCCCTTGTACATGTCGCCGATGGAACGGCCCAACTGGTCGGCCAGCACGATCAGCACNNGGCAGCGAGATCAGACCCATCGAGATCACCGAGGCGGACACCACGCCGGTCGTCGCCGCCAGCATCGCGCCCACCAGGATGACCGCGATCGCCAGGCCGCCGCGCAGCGGACCGAACAGCTGGCCGACGGTCTCGAGCAGATCCTCGGCCATGCCGGAACGTTCCAGGATCAGGCCCATGAAGGTGAAGAAGGGCACTGCCAGCAGGGACTCGTTGGACATGACCCCGAACACGCGCTGCGGCAGGGCCTGGAACAGCGCGGGAGACAGCAGGCCCAGGTCGATGCCGATCAGGCCGAACAGGATGCCGTTGGCCGCCAGGGAAAACGCCACTGGAAAGCCCAGCAGCAGAAGGACCACCAGCATGCCGAACATGATCGGCGCCATATAAGCCAGTAACAATGCTTCCATGGTCAGTGCCCCTCATGCGAGGCGGCCTCGCGCTGTTGCGCCTCGCGGGCGATTTCCTCGGCGAGCAGTTCCTCGGCGGACTTGCCCGTGTGCACATCCCGGGGATCGGGACACTGGCCGCGCAGGCAGCCGACGCACTTGATCAGGTGCGACACACCTGCACTCACCAGCAGGATGAAACCGATGGGGATCAGCAGTTTCGCCGGCCAGCGGACCAGTCCGCCCGCGTTCGAGGACTGTTCGTTGTTCACGAAGGCATCCATGAAGAACGGCCAGGACAGCCACATGATGAGCCCGCAGGCGGGCAGCAGAAAGAACAGCACGCCGAAAATTTCGATCCAGAGCTGGGTGCGCCGGGAAAGATGCGAGGCGAGGACGTCGACCCGGACGTGTTCGTTCTTGAGCAGGGTATAGCCGGCCGCCAGCAGAAAAACGGCGCCGAACAAATACCATTGCAGTTCGAGCCAGGCGTTGGAACTGACGTTGAACAGCTTGCGTACCGTTGCGTTGGTGGCGCTGACGAGTACCGCAAGCAGGATCAGCCAGGTCACGGCCCGGCCCACGCGGCGATTGACGGCGTCGATCGCTCGCGACAGGGCGAGTAGTGCATTCATGGTGAGAGCCAATGAAAAAGTGATTACGCCCGGACACGCGCAAGCCCCCACGAGGGGGGCTAGGGCGTGATCGGGTCATGAACGGCCTTCAAAAGGCAGGCCGGCACGAGGGTCAATTACTTGGCGGCAGTGGCCATGTATTGGTCGAAGCTGCCTTCGGCGATCCGGAACCAGGGGATTTCGTGGTCGCGGAAGCCCATGTAGGCGTCGTGGATCTTCTTGAAGCCGGGATCCTTCGCGGCCAGTTCCGCGTAGGTTTCCTGGGCGGCCTTGTAGCAGGCATCCATGACGGGCTTCGGGAAGGCGCGCAGCTTGGCGCCTTCGCCGATCAGGCGCTTGAGCGCGTTGGGGTTCTCGGCGTCATAGGTGGCGATCATGGTGTTGGTCGCCAGGGCGGAAGCCTGGTCCAGCACGGCCTGGTAGTGCTTGGGCAGCGCTTCGTACTTGTCCTTGTTGACGTACAGGGACACTTGCAGCGTGCCTTCCCACCAGCCCGGGAAGTAGTAGAAGGGGGCCACGCGATGGAAGCCCATTTTCTCGTCGTCGTAGGGGCCGATCCATTCGGCCGCGTCGATGGTGCCCTTTTCCAGGGACGGGTAGATGTCGCCACCGGCGATCTGCTGCGGCACCACACCGAGCTTCATCAGCACCGCGCCGGCGAAGGCCGCCGTGCGGAATTTAAGACCCTTCAGATCTTCGACCGTCTTGATTTCCTTGCGGAACCAGCCGCCCATCTGGGTGCCGGTGTAACCGCAGGGGAAGTTCACGATGTTGAACTTGGCGAACAATTCGCGCAACACGGCCAGGCCGCCGCCATGGCGCACCCAGGCGTTGTACTGGCGAGTGTTCAGGCCGAAAGGCACGGCGCCGTCGAAACACAGGGCCGGGTCCTTGCCGTAGTAGTAGTAGGACGCGGTATGGCCGCATTCGACCGTGCCGTTCTGCACGCCGTCGAGCACGCCCAGTGCGGGCAGGATCTCGCCGCCGGGGAAAGCGCGGATCTGGAACTTGCCGCCGGTCGCCTCGGAAACGAACTTGGCGACGTTTTCGCCGCCGGAGTAGATGGCGTCCGCGCTGCGGGGAAAGCTGGAGGCGAGGCGCCAGTTGAGGGTGGGCGATTCCTGGGCGAAAGCGGGAGCGGCCAGGGTGGCGCCGCCGGCGGCCGCGCCAAGGGCAGCCTTCTTGAGGAAGGAACGACGTTGCATGAGAGAGAGCCCCTAAGTTGGTTGGTAAACCGGTCAGATGTGCCGTTTTGTAAACGGTCGAGAGCGCGTGAATGATGCACGAAACCTGAAGCTTCACGCAATCAGTAATAACGCCTAGAGTTTTCCTCGATTGAATCTGCCAATTTCCATGACAACAATAGGGGAACCCACCTATGCCGTCGGCTCCAGGGTATTGCCGCCCCCGTGTGCGACAATGCCGATTTGGTCATCACGACCCGCCGGCGTGCCTCCCTCTTCCGACTCCTTCAGCCTGGCCCGGATCGCCCTGCCGGCGTTCGGCCCTTCCCTGCTCTTCGGTCTGGGCGAAGGCGCCATTTACCCGATCCTTGCCCTCAGTGCCCGTGACCTGGGCGCCAGTTCGGCCCAGGCCGGCCTGATCGTGGCCCTGATCGGCATCGGCTCCATGATGGCCAACCTGCCGGCCGCCGCGCTGGCCAACCGCTACGGCGAACGCCGCGCCATGATCGGCGCGGCCATCTTCAGCCTGGCCGCCCTGGCGCTGTGCCTGGCCGCCCGCACCCCCTGGGTCTTCGGCCTGGGCGTTCTGATGATCGGCCTGACCAGTTCCGTGTTCCTGCTGGCGCGTCAGACCTACCTGATCGAGGCCGTGCCGCCCCCCATGCGCGCGCGCGCCATGTCCACACTGGGGGGCACCATGCGGGTGGGCCTGTTCGCCGGCCCCTTCATGGCCGCCGGTTTCATCCATCTGATGGGGCTTCCGGGGGCCTATTGGGCCGCCGTCCTGGCCTTCCTGGGCACAGGCATCCTGGCCTTCACCATCCCGGACCTCGAGCCCCGCGACCGCGCCTCGCGCCGCGACGCCCCGCGCCTGACGCTGAAGGGCCTGGCCCGCAGGCACGCAGGCGTCTTCCTGACTCTGGGGGTGGCCACGGCGCTGGTCTCGGCGATCCGGTCCTGCCGCCAGATCGTCATTCCGCTCTGGGCCGATCAGATCGGACTGGACGCCACGGCGACCGCCCTGATCTACGGACTCATGGGCGGCGTGGACATGCTGCTGTTCTACCCGGCCGGCCGGATCATGGACCTGCGCGGCCGCCTCTGGGTCGCCCTGCCCTGCATGCTGATCATGGGTGCCAGTCTGGTCGCGATCCCCTGGACGACGGGATTCGCCGGGCTGCTGGCGGTCAGCATGGTGCTGGGCGTGGGCAACGGCATCGGTTCGGGCATCATCATGACCATCGGCGCCGATGCCTCGCCCCCGGCCGACCGCACCCGGTTCCTGGGCATCTGGCGTCTGATCACCGACCTCGGCGGCGGCGGAGGCCCCTTGCTGATGTCCGCCGTCACCGCCGGCTTGTCGCTCGCCGGCGGCATCACCGCCATCGGCGCCCTGGGCTTCGTCGCCGCCTGGATGTTCTGGCGTTGGCTGCCTCGTAAAACCACCTTCCCCTGACCACGCCATGCCGCCGCACGCCGCCCCCGAATCCCGCGCCGCCGATGCTCCGGTGCGCGCCGCCTTGTTCCTGGTGCTGGTCGGCATGTGCGCCGCGCTGCACATCTGGAAGGTCCCTCCCGCCCTGCCGCAATTGCAGGCTGAATTCCGCCTCGGCCTGGTGCAATCGGGCTTCCTGCTGTCGGCCGTGCAGCTCGGCGGACTGATCCTCGGCCTGCCGATCGCGCTGGTGGCCGAGCGCATCGGCCTGCGCCGCTGCGTACTGACCGGGCTGGCCATCCTGGCGGGCGCGTCGACGCTGGGAGCCTGGCTGGACTCCAGCCTGCTGGTGCTGCTGTTCCGCGCCGCGGAAGGGTGCGGCGTCCTGATGGTGGCCATGCCGATCCCCGCGCTGATCCGCCGCCTCGTGCCGCCGGACCGTCTGAGCCGCGTCATGGGCCTGTGGGGCAGCTACATGCCGCTGGGCACCGTGGTCATCCTGCTCGCGGGATCCTGGGTCCTGAGTCTGGGCACCTGGCAGTTGCTCTGGTCGCTGCTGGCGGCACTGACCCTGTGCTGCCTGCTGCTCACCCTGCGCCTCGTGCCGCCCGACCCCGCCGGCGACGCGGGCAGGCCCCGGGATTCCCTGGCGCGGCTGGCACGCACGACCCTGGGCTCGGCGAATGTCTGGCTGGTCGCCCTGATCTTCGGCCTGTACGCCGGCCAATGGATGGCGGTGATCGGCTTTCTGCCAACGATCTACGCCGCCCAGGGCGTCGGCGGCGCCACGGCGGGGCTGCTGACAGCCATCGTCGCGGGCGCCAATGCGATCGGCAACCTGTCCGCGGGCCGCCTGCTGCACCAGGGCGTGGCGGGCTGGCGACTGCTGGTGGCCGGTATGGCGACCATGATCCTGTGCGCCTGGGCCGCATTCGGAGCCGGCCTGCCGGCCCCGGGCCAGTTCGTGGCCGTGCTGATGTTTTCCATGGTGGGCGGCCTGGTGCCGACCACGCTGTTCGTGCTGGGTCTGACCCTGGCGCCCAGCCCTCAGACCGCCTCGACGACCATCGGCTGGATGCAGCAATGCTCGTCCCTGGGCCAGTTCGCCGGGCCGCCCTTCGTGGCCTGGGTGGTCAACCGGGCCGGCGGCGACTGGCAATGGACCTGGACCGCCACCGCCACCTTCGCGGCGACCGGCATCGTCCTGGCGGTGCTGATCGGCCTGAGGACGCGGCCCGCCACCCCTACGCGATAGAAGGCACGGGCAGGCCCGACTGCGCCCAGTCCACCGGCGCGACCACGGGCATGACACGGCTGGGGCAATCCGGCTCGGCCAGATTCACCCGGCGCTCCGGGATGGCGTGGCTCCAGCGGATCGAATAGAAGATCTTCACCACGGGCAGTTCGGGCGTGTCGGGATTCTGCGCCACCACCAGGCCCAGCTCGCTCTGCGTCAGGCTGATGATGGAACCCAGCGGATAGCGCCCCACCGTGCGCACGAAGGCGCCCAGTATATCCATGTCGAACTGCCCCGAGGACTGCAGCATCTTGAACAGCGCGAAGGCCGGGTCCCAGCCCTTCTTGAAGGGCCGTGTCGAGATGACCTCATCGTAGTAATTGCAGATCGCCGCCATCCGGGCCAACAGGCTGATGTCCTCACCCGCCAGTCCGTCCGGAAACCCCTTGCCGTCGACGCGCTCGTGGTGATGCAGGCAGACGTCGATCACCTCGGGCGGTACGTTCGGATCCTGGCGCAGCGCCTCGGCGCCGGCTTGCGGATGCTTGCGCAGCAGTTCCTGGGCGGGCTGGATCGGGCGGCCGAGCTTGCCCGGCGCCTCGTCGGGATCCCGGACCTTGCCGATGTCGTGCAGCAGGCCGGCCATGCCGGCCAGCCGGATCTGCTCGTCCGACAGCTCCAGGGTTCGCGCCAGGGCGGTCATCAGTGCGGAAACGGCCACGGAATGCGCATAGAGATACTGATCGGCGCGCTTGATGCGGGCCAGGCTGGTCAGCGCATCCGGATGCCCCTCGATGGAGTCGGCCATGTCCTGCACCAGACCCTCGATCTGGCGCATGTCGATCTTGCCCCCCAGCTCCACATCGGCGAACAGTTGCTTAACCTGTTCCCGGGAGCCGTCGATGATGTCCCTGGCGTCGTCGAAAGCCTGCTGTTCGGGCGTGGCGGTCTGGTGCGCGGCGGCCGCCTTCTCGGGAGACCGGGCCGCACCGGGTGTCTGGGGTGCGGCCCGGGACGCCGCTTCGGCCCGGGCGGCAGGCGCGGCGGCGCCGGACGCGACGGAGGACACGTCCACTCCGCGGTCGGTATCGATCAGCACCCACTCCAGTTTCGATTCCCGCAGGCTGCGCAGCTTGCGCTCGTTCTGAATCAGGAAGCGCGAGCGCCAGAAGGAATGGTCCAGGAAGGAACCGCCCAGGTCATGCACGTACATGCCGATGCACAATTGGGACACGGGGACTTTCTTGATCATGCGGAAATTCCGGAAAACAGGCGGGTACGGGCTTCAGACGGCCCCGGCGCCCCGCGGGTGGGCGCCCGGCTCGGCGAGACCTTCCCATCGCGGCCCGGGCAGGTGTATGTCGAAGAGTTCCAGCACGCGGCACACGGTATGGTCGATCAGGTCATCCAGCGTGGCCGGTCGCAGGTAGAAGGCCGGCAGCGGAGGGAAGATCACTCCTCCCATCTCGGTCACCGCCGTCATGTTGCGCAAGTGCGCCAGATTGAAGGGGGTTTCCCGCACCATCAGCACCAGCCGGCGGCGCTCCTTGAGCGTCACGTCCGCCGCCCGCGTGATGAGATTGTCCGACAGGCCGAATGCCACGGCCGCCAGCGTCCGCATGGAGCAGGGCGCCACCACCATGCCGGCCGTGCGGAAACTGCCGCTGGCCAGCACCGCGCCCACGTCGCGATGATTGTGAACGTGGTCGGCCATCGCCTGCACGGCCTGGCGGTCCAGACCCAGTTCGTGGCGGACGTTCAGCACACCGGAGGGCGACATGACGAGATGGGTTTCCACCCCGCCGTGTTCCCGCGCCATTTCCAGCAGGCGGGTGGCGTATCGAACGCCGGTCGCGCCGCTGATGCCGACGACCAGGCGTTTGACTGGTTCAGAGGACCCCTTGGGGGGATTCACTCGATCGCCCCGGCGTCCTTCAGCAGCTGGGCCAATTCACCGTTCTGGTGCATTTCGTTCATGATGTCGGTGCCGCCGATGAACTCGCCCTTGACGTAGAGCTGGGGAATCGTGGGCCAGTTGGCGTAGTCCTTGATGCCCTGGCGGACTTCCGGGTCTTCCAGCACGTTGACGGTCACCAGCTTGGTGACGCCGGTTTCCTTAAGAACCTGGATCGCACGGCCGGAAAAGCCGCACTGGGGAAACTGGGCCGTCCCCTTCATGAACAGGACGACCGGGTGGCCGGTGACCGTTTCACGGATGAAATTCTGGACTTCGGATTGCACTGCTTCGCTCATGGTGGTCTCGCTTGAAAATGCCCCCACGCCGCGCCTTCGGCTTGCTGCTCCCCCGGGGGGCGCTTTTACCTTGGGACGGACTGGTGACAAAAAAATCAGGTTGGCATACACCCACGGGTCACGCGTTCGATGCCGGACAGATCCCGCTCGCTGGCGACGTCGGCGAACCCATGGCGCAAAAACAGGGACCGGACGGCCGCCGCCTGGTCCCAGCCGTGTTCCACGCACAGGATCCCGCCCGGAGACAGATGATCCGGCGCGCCCCGCACGATCTCGCGCAAGGCCCCCAAGCCATCCGCCCCATCGGTCAGGGCGTCCCGGGGTTCAAAACGCAGGTCTCCCCGCCCCAGGTGCGCATCCCGCGCGTCGATGTATGGCGGGTTCGAGACAATCAGATCGAATCGCTCCGAACCCAGTTCTGTATCGTACCAATTCCCGTGTGAAAACAATAGTTTTGCCCCCAGGGCGCGTGCGTTCTTTCGCGCCACATCCAGCGCCCCGGCACTTTGGTCGGTGGCCCGCACCCGCGCGTCGGGACGTTCCAGCGCCAGGCTCACCGCCACGATGCCGCTGCCCGTGCCCAGGTCCAGCACATGAGGCTCGCGCGCATCCCTGATCGCCCGCAGGCCGCATTCAACCAGCAACTCGGTATCCGGCCGGGGGATCAGCACCGCCGGGGTGACCAGGAACTCGCGCCCGAAGAACTCCCGCCGGCCCAGGATGTAGGCAATGGGCTCGCCCGCCAGCCGGCGGGCCTCGAGCGCCCGGTAGGCGTCGATCCTCTCGGGCTCCAGAGGATCGGCGTCGTGCGCGATCAGCCAGGCGCGCGGCACGCCCAGCGCCTGCTGCCACAGCAGATGGGCCTCCAGGCGTGGCAGCGGACTGGCCGCCAGGGCTTCGCGCAAGGTCAGGCTCATTCCAGCGCCAGCGCGGCGAGCTGTTCGGCCTGGTGTTCGGCCAGCAGCGCGTCGGTCAGTTCGCCCAGCTCGCCGTCCATCACCTGCGCCAGTTTGTACAAGGTCAGATTGATGCGATGGTCGGTGACGCGTCCCTGCGGAAAATTGTAGGTGCGGATGCGTTCCGAACGGTCCCCGGAGCCCACCAGGCTCTTGCGCTGGGCGGCCTCGCGGGCATGGACCTCCTGCTGCTGGCGGTCCTTCAGGCGGGCGGCCAGCACCTGCATGGCCTTGTCCTTGTTGCGGTGCTGAGAACGGTCGTCCTGGCATTCCACCACCAGGCCTGTCGGCAGGTGAGTGATGCGCACCGCCGAATCGGTCTTGTTGATGTGCTGCCCACCCGCCCCGCTGGCGCGGAACGTGTCGATGCGCAGCTCGTTGGGGTCGATCCGGATGTCGGCCTGCGGATCGGCCTCGGGCATCACGGCGACCGTGCAGGCCGACGTGTGCACACGCCCCTGCGATTCGGTCTCGGGCACACGCTGGACGCGATGGGCGCCGGACTCGAACTTCAGCCGGCCATAGACGCCGTCGCCCTCGACATGGGCGATGACTTCCTTGTAGCCGCCCAGTTCGGACGGGCTCTCGGACATCAGTTCCACCCGCCAGCCCCGGACTTCCGCATAGCGGGTGTACATGCGCAGCAGATCGCCCGCGAACAGGGCGCTCTCGTCGCCCCCCGTGCCGGCGCGGATTTCCAGGAATATGCTGCGGTCGTCATCCGGGTTCTTCGGCAGCAGCAGGATCCGCAATTCGTCCTCCAGCGCCTCGATGCGGGCGTCGGCGCCCGACAGCTCTTCCTCGGCCAGCGCCTTCATGTCGGGATCGGACATCATGTCCCGCGCCGCGTCCCGGTCGTCGCACGCCCGCCGCCAGGACTCGAAGACCCGCACCACGGGCTCCAGTTCGGCGCGTTCGCGGGTCCATTTGCGGAAGCGGTCCATGTCGTCGGCGCTGTCCGGCTCGGCCAGCAGGGCGTCGATCTCGGCCAGTCGGTGGACGAGCTGTTCCAGGCGGCTGCGCATCGAACTTTTCATGAAGGGAGGTTCCGGGGAATCACAAAGAAGCCGGGACCCGGTCCCGCGCGGGACCGGATCGGCACGAAGGGGGGAGGATCGCCGCTACCGGCGGCGGGCGCCGGACTCGGGCAGCAGGCGGGGCAGCAGCGTCAGCAATTGGGCGCGTTCGTCACCCTCGCTGCGATTCAGCGCGGCCAGGGGTCCATGCATGTACTTGTGGGTCAGGCTGTGCGCGAGGAGTTCGAGGACGGCTTCCGGATCGTCGCCGCGGGCCAGCAGCCGCCGTGCACGGTCCAGTTCGGACAGGCGCAGGGCGTCGGCGCTTTGCTGGTAATCGATGATCGCCGGCACGATGGCGCGATTGCTGAGCCAGTGCATGAAATGCCGCACCCGGGCCTCGATGATGGCCTCGGCCTGGACCACTGCGGCACGGCGCGCGTCGGTGCCCGATTGCACCATGCGGCCCAGGTCGTCGACCGTGTAAAGATAAACGTCGGCCAGACGGCCGGCTTCGGGCTCGATGTCGCGCGGTACGGCCAGGTCGACCATCACCATGGGACGGTGGCGGCGCGCGCGCGCAGCCCTTTCCACCATCCCCAGTCCGAGGATGGGCAAGGACGAGGCCGTACAGGAGACGACCACATCGAATTCGGCCAGATGGTCCGGCAGTTCGGAGAGTTTCAGCGTATGCGCGTCGAACTGGGACGCCAGGGCCTCGGCGCGCTCCAGCGTGCGGTTGGCCACCGCGATCTGGCGCGGCCGCACCGCCGCGAAGTGCGTGGCGCAGAGTTCGATCATCTCGCCCGCGCCGATGAACAGCACGTTGCTACAGGACAGATCCCCCAGCACGCGCTCGGTCAGGCGCACGGCGGCGGCGGCCATGGATACCGAATGCGCGCCGATGGCCGTCTGCGAACGGACTTCCTTGGCGACGGAAAAGGTGCGCTGGAACAGCTGGTGCAGCAAGGTGCCGAGCGTACCGGCCTGTTCCGCCGTACGCACGGCGTCCTTCATCTGGCCCAGGATCTGCGGTTCGCCCAGCACCATGGAATCCAGGCCGCTGGCCACCCGAAAGGCATGGCGCACGGCGTCGTTGCGCTGATACTGGTAGAGATGGGGCGACAGCAGGCCGGTTTCCAGGCGATTGAATTCGGCCAGCCAGCCAGGCAGTTCGGGCGCGACGCCGGGGTCGGCCGCGCAATAGATTTCCGTGCGGTTGCAGGTGGACAGGATGGCGGCTTCGCGCACGCCGCTGCCGAAGGCGGACCGCAGGGCCGCCAGCGCGGGCTTGACCAGTTCGAGCGGAAACGACACGCGTTCCCGCACCGAAACCGGTGCGGAAACGTGGTTCAAGCCAAAGGTCAGGACGTCGACGGACATGCCCGCAAGAAGTAGTTGCACACAAAGATGGACTGTATTATAGGTCGCCGGGAACGGTCATGGAATGCCGGACGTGTCTTTTAGCCTCCAATCGTCTGCACAGGATCAAATTTTCATGTATGATTCTGCGTCTTGGCCCGGTAGCTCAGTCGGTAGAGCAGAGGATTGAAAATCCTTGTGTCGGTGGTTCGATTCCGCCCCGGGCCACCAGAATTCAGCGCCCAACCGTTCTCAGTTGGGCTTTTTCATTTGTGCCTCCCTCAGGCACATGAAGTTCCCGCGCATTCTGCGGGCGGGCGCGGGATCACCGTGCCGCCCACTGCGCATCGGCCAGCTTCGCCGACAGGAACTCCACCAGGGCGCGCACCTTCGGCAAGACGAACTTGCGGGTGGGATAAACGGCATAGATGCCCAGCTCCATCGAGCGATACTGGGGAAGCACTTCGACCAGTTGTCCGGACGCAAGCTCGCTCTCGATCAAAAAGGTCGGCTGCAACTGGATGCCCGCCCCGCGAACACACGCGGCCACGCATGTGTCCCCGTTGTTGGACCAGAGATGGGGGCGCACTTTGACGGTGACGGGGCCCTGTGGGCCGGTGAACCGCCATTGATCGCTCATGGCCAACAAGCTGTAGCCGACCACATCATGTTCTGCGAGCTCGCCCGGGTGCCCGGGCGTGCCCCTCCTGCGCAGGTACTCGGGCGACGCGCTCAGCACCAGACGCGTGGAGGCGAGCTTGCGCGAGACGAGAGACGAATCCGGCAGACGCGCAATCCGCACCGCCAGATCGAAGCCCTCGTCGACCAGATCCATGATGCGATCGGCCAGCTGCACGTCCAGCGTCACTCGCGGATGAGCTTGCATGAACTCGCACCATAAGGGCGCGAGGTGCCGTATGCCAAAGCTGACGGGAACACTCACCTTCAGCAGACCGCTGGCGGTATGGCTGCGCGTGGAAACCTCCGCTTCAGATTCTTCGATGCTGGCCAGGATCTCGCGTGATCGCGCCAGGAACACCTCGCCCTCGGCGGTCAGCGACAGCCTGCGCGTCGTGCGATGCATCAGCCGAACGCCAAGGCGCCGCTCCAGATCGGACACGTACCGCGAGACGGCCGCCTTCGACATGCCCAGCGCCTCGGCGGCCGCCACGAAGCTGCCCGCGTCGATCACTGCCGTGAATACGCGCATCTCCTGATACTTGTCCATAGTTCCGATTTTCTGAACAAACAATCACATGAACAGCAGTTTATCTTATTGATGTGGATCAATAAACTTCTTTCCATGCCGGCAATCCGGCATCAATCAGACATCCGCTTCAAGAGGAACAGAGATGAAAGTACTCGTCATCGGTGCCGGCAACATGGGCTCCGGCTTCGTCAAGCAACTCAGCGCCGCCGGCCACCAGGTCAGCGTCACGGCACGCAATATGGCCAAGGCCCAGGCTGTGGCTCAACAGTACGGCGCCAAGGCTGTCCCGACGGCCGGCTCGGCCGATGAGATGGACGCGGTCGTGCTCGCCACCGGCTACGAACAAGCGGTCGAAGCGCTGCGCGGCGTCGGCAAGGTTCAAGGCAAGCCGGTGATCGACATCACCAACCCGCTGACGGCCGATTACATGGGGCTGACGGTTGGCCACAGCACGTCCGCCGCCGAGCAGATCGCCCAGGCCGTGCCTGGCGTCGAACTCGTCAAGGGCTTCAACACCCTCTTCGCCCAGGTTCTTGCCGCAGGCTCGACTCTGAACGGACAGAAGGTCACCGTGTTCCTGGCCAGCGACAGCGAGCGGGCCAAGCAGACTGCGCGCACGCTGGCAGAAAGCATGGGCTTTGCGGTCGTCGATGCGGGCGGGCTGAAGAACGCGCGCTATCTCGAACCGGTGGCCGGACTGAACATTTACCTCGGCTACGGCGCCGGGCTGGGCACCAGCATCGCGCCGACCTGGATTGGCAAGAACTGAAAGGAACCACCATGAGCAACACCAACTTCGTCCAACGCGTCCTCGCGACCAGCACCGGCTGGGGCACTCTGGCCCTGCGCATCCCCGTAGGCATCATCTTTGCCGCCCATGGCGCACAAAAATTGTTCGGCTGGTTCGGCGGCTATGGCCTGGAGGGCACCGGCCAGTGGATGGCTTCGATCGGGCTCGCGCCTGGTTACCTGATGGCACTCCTTGCCGGCGCCACCGAATTTTTCGGCGGCTTGGCGCTGATCGTCGGCCTGCTGGTGCGGCCCTCCTCCGCTGCTCTGGCCTTCGCGATGGTGGTCGCCATCTTCAGCGCCCACATCGACAAGGGCCTGTTCGTTGCGAACAATGGCTATGAGTTCGCGCTGGCCCTGCTGGCGGTCACTGTATCGCTGGTTTTTACGGGCGCCGGCCGCGCGTCGCTGGACCGCACGCTCAGCCAGAGGTCGGCCTGAGCCTGGAGCACGATCCGAAGGAGAGCCTCATGACCACGCTGCCCACTGTCTTCGTCTCACACGGCGCACCCACGTTCGCGAACGAGCCCGGCCTCGCCGGTGCCCAGTTGCGCGCGCTGGGACAGGCGCTGGACAAGCCACAGGCCATCCTCGTGGTCTCGCCGCACTGGATGACCCGCTCAGTCGAGATCACAGCCACGGCCCAGCCTGACACCGTTCACGACTTCGGCGGATTTCCGCGCGCGCTGTATGCCATTCAGTACCCGGTGGCGGGATCGCCGCGGTTGGCGGCACGGGTGAAGCAGGTGCTGTCGCCTCACGGAATCACGGCCTCTCTGGACACTCGGCGCGGCCTGGACCACGGTGCCTGGGTTCCCCTGCTGCACATGTACCCGGATGCCGACGTGCCGGTCGTGCAGGTCTCCATTCCCTTCGACACTGACGAGACCAAAGCGCTCGAACTGGGACGGGCGCTCGCGCCTCTGGCCGCTGAAGGGGTTCTGATCGTCGGCTCCGGCAGTCTCACGCACAACCTGTACGAGTTCCGCATGGGTGATGCCCGGGAGGCCAGCTACGCCCGTGAGTTCTCGCTGTGGGTTCGCGATGCCGTCGTACATGGCGACACGCATCGGATCGCACAGGCGCTCAAGAATGCGCCGCACGCCGCCCGCGCGCACCCCACGACCGAACACTTCTTGCCGCTGCTGGTTGCCGCTGGCGCGGCTGGCGCGCCGACGCCGACCACGGTGCTCGATGGCGGTATCCGCCATGGGGTGCTGGCGATGGAGTCGTATGTGTTTGGACAACGCGTGACGCTGCAAGTCGGGGAGGTCGCCCATGCATGATGGCTCCATCGTGATCGCCACGCCGGCGCAGGCCAGGCAACTGGTGCTCCTGTTCCACGGGCTGGGCTCCTCTGCAGACAACCTCGCGCCCGTCGGTGGCGCGATCGCGCGGGCGCGGCCCGACGCCTTCGTCGTGAGCGTCAACGGACCCCATTTGTCGACGCTGGGCAGCGGCCGAGAATGGTTCTCTGTCGTCGGGATCACCGAAGAAAACCGCCCTGAGCGCATTGCCAATGCGATGCCGCTGTTTCAGGAGTCCATCGCGCATTGGCAGAATGCCAGCGGAATCGGCGTCGGGGACACGACGCTCGCCGGCTTTTCACAAGGGGCCATCATGGCGCTCGAATCGTCGCAAATCGAGCGGCCGCCCGCAGCGCGGGTCATCGCCCTTGCAGGGCGATTCGCCCAAGCAGTCCGACGCGCACCGACAGGCGTGAGGTTCCACTTGATCCATGGGGAGCAGGATGGCGTCGTGCCCACCCGCGCCTCGGTGGAGGCTGCGCGGGCCCTGCAGGCCGCCGGCGGCGATGTGACGCTGGATTTGCTGCCTGGTCTTGGTCACGGCATCGACGCGCGAGCGCTGCAACTGGCGATCGGATATCTCGACCACCCGCACCCCTGAACCGCAAGGAGCACTTTGGCAGCGCGTCGGGTATTCAAACGCCCGGCGCCAGCGCCCAGCCCGCCAGCCCGGTCAGCAGCACCACCAGCGCCGGCGGCGCGCGCCCGACCGTCAGCAACCCGAACGAGAGCAGCGCCAGCCCGAAATCCGCCCTGCCGTGAATGGCGCTCGTCCACACTGGATCGTACAGGGCGGACACCAGGATGCCGACGACGCCGGCATTGATGCCCGCCATGGCGGTCTGGATGCCGGCGCGATGACGCAGCCCGTCCCAGAATGGCAGCGCGCCCACCAACATGAGAAAGGCCGGGAGGAAGATCGTGCCCAACAACGCCAAGCCACCGATCCAACCATGCAGCGGCCCCGGTGCGATGGCGCCGAGATAGGCCGAGAATGTGAACAGAGGCCCCGGCACGGCCTGCGCCGCGCCGTAGCCGGCGAGGAAATCGGCGTTGCTGACGATGCCTCCGGGCACCACGGCGGCTTGCAGCAGCGGCAGGACGACGTGTCCGCCGCCGAATACCAGCGCCCCGGAGCGATACACGCCATCCAGCAGCGCGATCGTGGACGAACCCGTGGCGGCCGCCCACAGAGGCAGCCCGACGAGCGGCGCGACGCACAGCGACAGGGCCACGATGCCGAGCTTGCGTGAAACCGGGTAGCGATGGGCCTGCCCGCCGCGAGGCCGCTCGATTTTCAATCCCCACCAGCCCAGCGCGCCCGTCACCGCGATGGCGGCGACCTGCCCCGCGGCCGGGGGCAGGGCCATGGTCAGCAGCGCCGCCAGAATGGCCAGTGCGGCGCGCGGCCGATCGGGGCACAGCGACCTGGCCATGCCCCATACGGCTTGCGCCACGATGGCCACGGCGACAACCTTGAGTCCATGCACCCAGCCGGACTGGGCCAGCCCCCGGTACTCGGCGATGCCGAAGGCAAACAGAATCAACGCCAGAGCCGACGGCAAGGTGAATCCCGCCCAGGCCGCCAGCAGCCCCGGCCAGCCCGCGCGGCCCAGCCCCAGCGCCATGCCCACCTGGCTGCTGGCCGGCCCCGGCAGGAACTGGCACAGAGCCACCAGATCCGAATAGCCGCGGTCATCCAGCCAGCGACGGCGTTCGACAAATTCCGCGCGGAAGTAGCCCAGATGCGCGATCGGTCCGCCGAAGGAGGTCAGTCCCAGCTTGAGGAAGGCGCCAAAGACTTCGATGGCGGAGCCCCGCGCAGGAGCGGTCTGAGGCTGCGGGGTGTTGATGAAACCCGTCATGCGCGCGTCGTCTCACCGGGGGTCGTGGCGCGGCGATACGGCCGCGCCGTCTCAGTCTTCGGGCCAGTTGATGGCGGGCAGTTGCTCAAAGGCCGGCCTGGCGAACAGATAGCCCTGGAAATAATGGATGCCCAGAGCGCGCAGGGTGCGGTATTCAGCCAGCGTTTCGACGCCTTCGGCAATCACCTCGATCGACAAGGCCGCGCACACGCCCAGAATGCCTTGCACTATGGCATGGCGCACCGGATTGGTATCGATTTCACGCACCAGTTCCATGTCGAGCTTGATGATGTCCGGCTGGAATTCCGCCAACAGATTCAGGCCCGAGTAGCCCGCGCCGAAATCGTCTATGGCGGTTTTGAAGCCACGGCGCCGATATTCCCGCACGATCCGCTTGAGGTGCTCTTTATCCACCACGCGCTCGTTTTCGGTGATTTCGAAAATCAGATGATTGGTGGGGAACTGGTATTGCCGCGCCGCTTCCAGCGTGGTGCGCAGGCAGGCCGCGGGTTCATACACCGCGTTAGGCAAAAAATTGATGCTGACGCCGCAGTCCACGCCCAGCTGGGCCGCCAGGCGGACAGCACTCACGCGGCAGGCCTGATCGAACTGGTAGCGGATTTCGTCGTTCACCTGGCCCAGGATTTCGGCCGCGCCACGGCCATCCAGACCCCGGACCAAGGCCTCGTAGGCGAACACCTCGCGGCTGCGCACATCCACGATCGGCTGAAAGGCCATGCTGAAATCGATCGGCAGCGGGGGTCTGTCCTGGCAAAATTTGCAAGGCGCCACGGACGAGGTTTGAGGTGTGACCATTGGCGGATTCTACTATAGCCCCCCCTGGCGCGCGCAACCTCTTCAACTTTAAAGAGATCGGCTTGCATCCGGTGCTGACCGCAGCCCCATCCGGGCGCCACGAAGGCCCTTTTTTTGGCACAATGAATCCGAGTGTTCGGACAGTTTTCCTGACACCCGAACGACTCTGAGGCTCGCGGCCGCCGCCTGGAGCCAGGCCCATCACGCTCATGCGGAAAAAAACCTACACGCCCGACGCCAACTTCATCGACCTCCTCATGGACGCGGTGTTCGCCGTCGATGTCGACGCGCGCGTGGTGTTCGCCAGCGCGGCATGCGAACGCATCTTCGGATACACCCCGGACGAGATGGTCGGCATGAACATGTTCGACCTCATGGTGCCGGAAGACCGCGAACGGACCCGGCAATCGGTCAACATGATCATGACCGGCCACCCTCAGCTCCATTTCGAAAATCGCTATATCCGCAAGGATGGGCGCATCGTCGATCTCATGTGGGCGACGCGCTGGTCGCCCACGGATCAGGTGCGGATCGGCGTGGCGCGGGACATCACCGAGCGCAAGCGCGCCGAACTGGTTCAGACTTCCCTCTATGCGATCTCCGAAGCCACGCACAGGGTCGGCGACCTGCTCGCACTGATTCAGCGCATCCACCAGATCGTCGGCACTTTGCTTCCGGCAGACAATTTTTCTGTCGCGCTTTACGATCAAGAAACGGGATTGCTGGACTTCCCCTATTACGCGGACCGATACAACGCCACGCCCGGGCCCTGCGAACCACTGCCCGGAACGCTGTACGCGCGGATCCTGCAGAGCGGGCAGCCACTCCTGCTTTCGCAGGAAACGGCCATGACCGATGAACCGGGCATGCGGGACGGCCCGCGGCCGCTTTGCCTGCTGGGGGTTCCGCTCAAATCGCATCACGGCACCATCGGCGTGCTGGTGCTGAAGAGCTATCCGGGCAGCATCCGCTACAATGAGAAAGACCAGGCGTTGCTTCAGTTCATCTCCGCCCAGATCGCCACCGCCATAGAAAGTCAGCGGATGCAGGCCCGACTGCAACATATGGCGCAATACGATCAACTGACCGGATTGCCCAATCGCGGACTGCTGTACGACCGGCTCACGACGGCCCTGTCCATGGCGCGCCGGGCAAGCGAACGATTGTCCGTGCTTTATCTCGACCTGGACCGGTTCAAGCCGGTCAACGACACCCTGGGCCATAGCGTGGGCGACCTGCTGCTGGAAGAAGTCGCCCGCCGTCTGAAACAATGCGTGCGAGAGTCGGATACGGTCGCGCGCATAGGGGGCGATGAATTCGTCGTACTCCTTCAGCGCGTGCCCGGTCCCGGACAGGCCGCCACGGTCGCGGCGAAGATCCGCGATGCGATGCGCCGGCCATTTTCACTGGACGGCCACTCACTGAACATCGCGCCAAGCATCGGAATCGCGCACTACCCCGAGCACGGCGAGCTTCCGCAACAACTCCTCAAACAGGCCGACCAGGCCATGTACCGGGCCAAGCGGAAAACGAAACGGAAGACAGGAGAACCCGCGTGACCGCATCCAGCGCGCACCGGCCACCTCGCCCGCCGCCCGGCCGCCCCCGCCTGCTCCTGTTCAACAAGCCCTTCGGCGTGCTGACCCAGTTCAGCGACGACCAGGGTCGCGTCACGCTGAAGGACTTCGTCGACGTGCCGGGCGTCTACCCGGCCGGGCGGCTGGATCGCGACAGCGAAGGCCTGCTCCTGCTGACCGACGACGGCCGCCTGCAGGCGCGCATCGCCGACCCGCGGCACAAGATGGAAAAGACCTACTGGGTACAGGTCGAAGGCGAGCCTGCCGAACATCAATTGCAACGTCTGCGCGACGGTCTGGACCTCAAGGACGGTCCGACCCTGCCCGCCCAGGCCCGCCTGCTGGCGGAACCGCGACTCTGGCCGCGCGATCCGCCGGTACGTTTCCGTAAAAGCATCCCGACCGCATGGCTGGAAATCACCATCCGCGAAGGCCGCAACCGCCAGGTACGGCGCATGACCGCCGCCGTGGGACTGCCGACCTTGCGCCTGGTGCGCACGCGCATCGGGCATTGGCGCCTCGAAGACCTGCGGCCCGGCATGTGGCGCGAGGCCGACCCATGATCGGCTCCATCTTGGCGGGCCCACGGGCGGATGCCGGAGGATGGTGCCGCACGCAGTGTCCGGCCCGGCGGCCCGGCAGCGGATCAGTCCCCGATGCGCTGCGCCAGCGCCCAGGTCACGTGCTCGCGCACCAGGGCGCTTTCATGATCGACGCGGCCGAGCAAGGCGGCGCGCAGCTCCCGGGCCTGCGCCGCATCGGCTTCGCGCAGCGCATTGCCCAGCGCCACGGCGATGTTGCGCAGCCAGCGCTCGTGGTTGATGCGCCTGATCGGACCGCCCTCGGTCCGCTTGAGGAATGTCTCCTCGTCCCAGGCGAACAATTCGACGAGCCGGCGGCCGACCAGCGGCGCGCGCTCGTCGAAATCGGGCAGTTCCGTGGTCTGCGCGTACTTGTTCCAGGGGCAGATCGTCTGACAGTCGTCGCAGCCGTAGATGTGGTTGCCCATCAACGGGCGAAGCGCCTCGGGGATGGGGCCGTGGTTCTCTATGGTGAGGTAGGAGATGCAGCGGCGCGCGTCCACCACGCCAGGGGCGACGATGGCGCCCGTGGGACAGACATCGATGCACGCGGTACAGGTGCCGCAATGCGCGCTCACCGGTCCGGTCGGCTCCAGCGCGAAGTCCACGAAGATCTCACCCAGGAAGAACATCGATCCCGCTTCGCGCGAGAGCACCATGGAATGCTTGCCGCGCCATCCCAGGCCGCTGCGGCTGGCCAGCTCTTTTTCCAGCACAGGCGCCGAATCGGAAAAGACGCGATAGCCGAACGGCCCGACCAGCGCCTCGATCCGGTCGCAGAGCTTTTGCAGGCGCGCGCGCACGACCTTGTGATAGTCGCGGCCACGGGCGTAGAGCGACACCACGGCTTCGCCGGGATCGGCCAGCCGCGCGAGCTCACGGGCCTGCCAGCCGGACTCGGTCCCACGCGGCAGATACGGCATGCGCGCGGTGATCACGCTCACCGTGCCGGGCACGAGTTCGGCCGGCCGCGCGCGCTTGAGGCCATGCCGCTCCATATAGTCCAGATCACCGTGATAACCCTGGGCGAGCCATTGCAGCAGACGCGGTTCGGCCGAAGAAAGATCCACCCCCGAGACACCGATCCCGGAGAAACCCAGTTCCTGGGCCCAGGCCCGTATCTGGTGAATCCATTGACTGTTCGCGCTCATCGGGAAATTATAGGGAAATCATCCCGTGCCCATGGCAATCGCGCCACGGCCGCCCGTCCCGCGCGAAAATAGAGACCGACACTGACCGAGGAAAAGGACCATGACCATCAAAGCCTACGGCGCCCATGCGGGCAATCTTCCCCTCGAACCCATCGACATCGCCCGCCGCGCACCGGGCGCGCACGACGTGAAGATCGACATCGCCTATTGCGGCGTGTGTCATTCGGACCTGCACCAGGTGCGCGCCGAATGGGCGGGCACGCGTTATCCCTGCGTGCCGGGCCACGAGATCGTGGGCCGCGTCTCGGCGGTGGGCGCGCACGTGTCGGGCCACCGGGTCGGCGACCTGGTCGGCGTGGGCTGCATCGTCGACAGCTGCAAGCACTGCGACGATTGCGGCGACGGACTGGAGAATTATTGCGATCACATGATCGGCACCTACAACTCCCCCACGCCCGACGCGCCCGGCCACACGCTGGGCGGCTATTCACAGCAGATCGTGGTGCATGAACGCTATGTGCTGCGCGTCCGGCATCCCGAGGCGCAACTGGCCGCCGTGGCGCCGCTGCTGTGCGCGGGCATCACCACCTATTCACCGCTGCGCCACTGGAAGGTGGGGCCGGGCCACACCGTGGGCGTGGTCGGCATCGGCGGCCTGGGCCACATGGGCATCAAGCTGGCCCATGCGATGGGTGCGCACGTGGTGGCGTTCACCACCTCCGAGTCCAAGCGTGAGGCGGCCCGCGCATTGGGCGCGCACGAAGTCGTCGTATCGCGCAACGCCGACGAGATGGCCGCGCACTCGAAACGCCTCGACTTCATCCTGAACACGGTGGCGGCGCCGCACGACCTCGACGCGTTCTTCGCGCTGCTCAAGCGCGACGGCACGATGACGTTGGTGGGCGCGCCGGCCTCGCCTCACCCTTCCCCCGCAGTGTTCAATCTGATCATGAAGCGCCGCAGCCTGGCCGGCTCGATGATCGGCGGCATCCCCGAGACGCAGGAAATGCTGGATTTCTGCGCCGGACACGGCATCGTCGCCGACATCGAGATGATTCGCGCCGACCAGATCAACGCGGCCTATGAACGGATGCTCAAGGGCGACGTGAAGTACCGCTTCGTCATCGACTGCGCATCGCTCGCGGGCTGAGCCGCGGCGTCGCACCAGGAAAACCTGCCGGGAGCGCATGCCATGCGGTTGCGGATACCAGTGTTGAAACCCAGCCGTCGGACCATCAAGATCCTGGCGGGCACCGTGCTGACGCTGCTGGTGCTGGCCGCCCTGGCCGCCTGGCTGGTGCCGAAAGCCGTACGCGGCGCGCTGACCCAGGACGTATCGGACCTGCTGGGTCGTCCGGTCCAGGTGGGTGACATCCGCTTCAATCCTTTCACGCTGGCACTGCGCGCGCAGGACATCGTCGTCGAGCAGCCCGGTTCCGCACAACCGCTGCTTCGGGTGGGGGAACTCGACCTGCGCGTGGCCTGGCGCTCCCTCGTGATGTTCGCGCCGGTGCTCGACAGGATACGCGTCGACCAGCCACGGATCGCGCTGGTGCGACAGGACGTCGCGCGCTTCAACTTTTCCGACATCGTCGACCGGCTGGCCGCGCGCGCGGCCCGGCAGCCCGCCGCACAAGCGCCGGACGATGCAAGGCCGCCGCGATTCTCCCTGAACAACCTGTCGCTCACGGGGGGTGTCATCCGCCTGGACGACCAGGTCACCGGCCGACAGCAGACCATCGACGAACTCACGCTGGGCATCCCTTTTCTTTCCTCGCTTGGCTACGCCACCGACATCGACGTGCAGCCCACGGTGCACATGCGGATCAACGGCAGCCCCTTTGACCTGAGCGGCACGGCGCGGCCGTTCGAGACGGTGCCCACGTCCACGCTGGACGTGAAGCTGGACGGCGTGTCGCTCGACAAATGGGCCGACTTCTGGCCGCTGCCCTTGCCCGTCAAGGTCAAGAGCGCCCTGCTGGATTCCCGGCTGCAGGTGCGGTTCGAGCAGCCGCCGGGCGCCGCGCCACGGGTCCGCGTGCGAGGTGGCCTGGGCCTGCGCCAGCTGGACGTGACCGAGGTTTCCGACGCGCCGCTGCTGGCCTGGGAGGACCTGAGAGCCGAGGGACTGGCGCTCGACCTGGGCGCGCGGACAGTCTCCATGGACACGCTGACCCTGACGAAACCGCGTGTGGAAGCGCACCGCGACGCCACGCAACTGAACTGGCAGCGCGTGGCCGAGGGCTTCGCCAGGCTGACGGAGCCCGCACCCGCGGACCCGCAGGCCGTCGAAGCACAGACCGCGACCGCCGATACCTCCTGGAAAATCACCCTGGGCGCCTTCAGGCTCGACGCCGGCGCCGTGCATCTGCGCGACGATCCCAGCAGCCTGGACTACCCGCTGGACGGTCTGAACGCCGAGGTCGAGCGCATCGCCTGGCCGCAGGCTCCCGACCAGCCCATGCAGGCCAGGCTGAACATGGACAACAGCCTGGACGGCGGCACGCTGCGGATCCAGGCCCCGGTCATGCTGCGCCCCCTCTCGGCCCAGGCGCAGGTCAGCCTGGAAAACCTGGCGGTGGCGCCGTTCGCAGCGGCCGTGCGCCATGTCTCGCCCATCGCGCTGAAGGACGGCCGGCTTAACCTCGAAGGCACGGTCGATGCGGCCGATGGCCGTGTCCAGGCACGCGATGTGAAGCTCGGCCTGCGCCAGTTCGCGGCACGCGACGAATCCGTCAAGCCTGGCGTGGACCTGTTCCTGGGCTCGCTGGCGCTGACGGCCGACCGGCTGGGGCTGGATGCCGATCCGTCGCGCTTCACCCTGCGGGCCGACGGCATCCAGAAGCACGGCACACTGGCGCTGGACGGCACCCTGACGGCGCAGCCGCTGACGCTCAAGACCTCGGTCGATCTGTCCAGGTTCGACGCGGCCTCTCTGGCGCCCTACGTCGCGTCCAGCCTGAATGCCACGGTGCGCAGCGTGAACCTGGGGGCGCGCGGCCAGGCCGAATTCGCCCCGGCGCAGGACGGCAAGCCGATGCGGGCGGACTGGCGCGGCGCGGTCCAGGTCGACGGCCTGGACCTCCAGGACCGCGTCGACAAGGCCGCGTTCCTGAACTGGAAACATCTGGGCCTGAGCAATATGCACGTCTCCGTGGCGGGGCCGAAGCTCGGCCTGGGGCTGGGGGACATCCTGCTGGATGATTTCTACGGCAACATCCTGCTCAACAGCGACGCGCGCCTGAACGTGATGGACATCCTGGTGGACAAGGGCACCGCCGCCGGCTCGATCACCCAGGACACGCAGACCCGCCGTGCACGCTCGACCGGCGCGGCACCTTCGAAGCCGAAGGCAAAGGCGGGCAGGTCCGCCCCACCATCCGCCGCGCCCGACATCTCGATCGACAGCGTCACGCTCCGGCACGGCCGCATGACGTTCAACGACCATTTCGTGCGCCCCAACTACCGCGCCGAACTGTCCGCCATCGAGGGCACGCTCACGTCCGTTTCCTCGACCCGGCCAACGCCGGCCAAGGTCCGCGTCACCGGCCGCGTCTACGGCACGGCGCCGCTTTCCGTCTCCGGCACGGTTCAGCCTTTCGCCCGTTATCTGGCGCTGGACCTGAAGGCTTCGGCCAAGGGCGTGGACCTGCCCCGGTTCACCACGTATTCGTCCAAGTACGTCGGCTACGCCATCGAACGCGGCAAGCTGTCGGTCGACTTGCGCTATCAGATCAAGGACCGCGAACTGCAGGCCGGCAACAAGGTGCTGCTCAACCAGCTCACCTTCGGCAAGCCCTCCGGCAGTCCCGACGCGCTCAAGCTGCCGGTGCTGCTGGCCGTCGCCCTGCTGAAGGATGCCAACGGCAACATCGACATCAACCTGCCGATTTCCGGCTCCCTGGACGACCCGCAGTTCTCGGTGGGCGGCATCATCGTGCAGGTGATCGTGAACACGATCGCCAAAGCGGTGACCGCGCCCTTCAAGCTCTTGGCCTCCGCCTTCGGCGGAGGGGAAGACCTGTCACGCGTCGATTTCGCGCCGGGCAGCGCCACGCTCGACGAAACAGCGAAATCGAACATCGCCACGCTGGTCAAGGCGCTGACCGACCGGCCCGCGCTGAAGATGGACATCATCGGCCGCGCCGACCCTCAGGCGGACGAAGCGGGGCTGCGTCAAGCCTGGCTGGACAGCCGGATCCGCGCGGCCAAGGCCAAGGCGGCCGGCAAGCGGAGCGGGCAGGCGGGCGCCGACATCGAACTGACCGACACAGACCGCGCCAAATACCTGAAGGATGTCTACGACGGCACCAAGATCAAGAACAAGCCGCGCAACGCCATCGGCATCGCCAGATCGCTGCCGCCCGAGCAGATGACCGCCCTGCTGCTGGCCGCCGCTCCGCTGGGAAAACAGCCTCTTGCCGCGCTGGCCGAGGCGCGCGCGCAAGCTGTGTACGAACAGATCCTGACGGCCGCGCCGGCGCTGACCGAGCGGGTCTTCATCGTGGCGCCCAAGCCCGACGCCGAAGGGATCGAGGACGGCGGCGCGGCCACGCGCGTGGATTTTTCGCTGCGCTGAGTCCGGCGGCCCCGGCGCTCAGCGCCGGCAGGCGAACTCCGGCCCGAAGGCCTGCTCCAGGGTCTGGACCTGTCCCAGCAGGCTGCAGTCATAGCCCACCAGGTTGCGCACGTACTCCTGATAGGCATCCCCGCTCATCAGGTCCAGCAACCGCTGCAGGGACTGGGTGCCGACCAGTTCCTTGTTGATGCCGAAGAAATAGCGCTCCCGCGCAAGCGGCACGAATTCCAGCCCGCAGCGCCAGGCGGCGGTCTCGACGCCGATGCCGACGTCGGCCATGCCGCTGGCGATATGGGCGGCGATGGCCATGTGCGTGAATTCCCCGCTGTCGAAACCGATGACGTCTTTTGGATCGATGCCCAGACGCTCCAGCATCAGATGGATCAGGAAACGGGTGCTGGAACCGATCTGCCGGTTCACGAAGCGCACATCCGGACGCACCAGGTCGCTGGCCGACAGGATGCGTTTCGGGTTGCCGGGCTGCACGAACAGGCCCGTATTGCGCTCCGCCAGGTGCAGCAGGAGCATGCGGTCCGGATCGAGCCAGCGCATGTAGCGTTGCAGGATCGGCTTTTCGTATTCCGCGACCGGCACCTGGAAACCGGCCAGGTCGCATTCCCCCCGGTCCAGCGAGGCCAGCGCCTCGATTCCGGTGCGGTAGCGCAGTTCGAGCGGCAGCATGTCCTGGCCGTTGGCCAGGCGCATGAGACCCTCGACGGCGAAACCGTGGCTGGCATGCAGGCGCAGCACAGACATTTCCTCGGAATACAGACGCTGCAGCTCTTCCTGCAGTTCGGAGGCCAGGCTCTCGAAGGTCGGGGCCAGGCGCGCGTCGATGCGCCGGTTGGCCCACAGCAGATGTTGCGCGAAGCTGGTCAGACGCGAGCCACGCCGCCGCGACGTTTCGATCAACGGCGCCTGGAATTCGGCTTCAGCCTTGCGCAGGATGCCCCAGGCATGGCGGTAGGACACGCCGCGCGCCTGACACGCCCCCGCGATATGACCATGCTCGTCGACGGCGGCCAGCAGCCGCAGCACGTCTCCCATAGGCAGTATTTCCCCGGATTGCTTTTCCAGCACCCATTCCGAATGCAGGCGGGGTTTGAAGCGATAAACCGCCATGTCTCCTCCTGAAAGTCTTATTAATATGAATCGAATTACATATAAAAATATGACCCTGAGGTAAATATGTTTTTATTATCTTATTGAAATCAAATTATTTTCAAGAGTAGAGTCAATCAACGGCACTAATTTATATATGCACAAATAAACCTATTAAAGCGCATGCCCGCCGATCATGCGCCCGGAGACGAAGCCATGGATATCATCCGGCCCGATGCCGACGCAGTCCCGCATGATGCCGATCCGCTGGTGCGGGACATCCTGGCGCGGCACGCCGGCCAACCCGGCGCCCTGTTGCCGATTCTGCATGACGTGCAGGATGCCCTGGGCTGGATTCCCGAGGCGGCCGTGCCGCAGATCGCCGCCGCCCTGCAACGGTCCCGCGCCGAGATCCATGGGGTGATCAGCTTCTATAGCCATTTCCGCACCGCGCCACCCGCGCGCACGCAACTCGAGGTCTGCCGCGCCGAATCCTGTCAGGCCTGTGGCGGCGGCGCCCTGTATGAGC
The DNA here is from genome assembly GCA_002421865.1 of Castellaniella sp. UBA6218. Classification (GTDB taxonomy): domain Bacteria; phylum Pseudomonadota; class Gammaproteobacteria; order Burkholderiales; family Burkholderiaceae_B; genus Castellaniella. The sequence continues at coordinate 16,343 of DISE01000031.1, read as the reverse complement.
ACGCCCGGGCGCGCGTTGCCGCCGGGGACGCCGGCGAAATCTCGCTGGCCCCGGTGTACTGCCTGGGCCTGTGCGCCCAGTCTCCGGCCGTCATGATCGACGGCCGCCCCCATGCGCGCGTCACCCCTGAAAAACTCGACGCCCTGCTGGCCGCAGCGCGGGAGGCCTGAGCAATGGAACACATCCTCTACATTCCGCTGGACACCGCCGCGCTGGCCATGGGGGCCGACGCCGTGGCCGACGCCTTCCGCGCGGAAGCCACCCGACGCGGCCTGGACCTGCGCATCGTGCGCAACGGCTCGCGCGGCCTGCACTGGCTCGAACCGCTGGTCGAAGTCGCCACGCCCGCCGGGCGGGTGGCCTACGGGCCCGTCACGCCTGAAGACGCCCCTTCCATCCTGGACACGGCCTGGACGGACGGGCCGGCCCACCCCTTGTGCCACGGTCCGACCGAAGACATCCCTTTCCTGAAAAGGCAGGAACGCCTGACCTTCGCCCGGGTCGGCCTGATCGATCCGCTCAGCATTCCCGACTACGAAGCTCGCGGCGGATACGCCGGGCTGCGCCAGGCGCTGGCCATGGACCCCGGCGCGATCGTCGACGCCGTCACCGAATCCGGCCTGCGCGGCCGCGGCGGGGCCGCCTTCCCCACCGGCGTCAAATGGCGCACGGTGCTGCAGACCCCGGGAGCCCGGAAATACATCGTCTGCAACGCAGATGAAGGCGATTCGGGCACATTCTCCGATCGCATGCTGATGGAGGGCGACCCCTGCGCCCTGATCGAAGGCATGACGATCGCCGGACTGGCCGTGGGCGCCACGCGCGGCTATCTCTACGTCCGCTCCGAATATCCCCAGGCCGAACGGATCCTGGCCGGCGCCCTGCGCGCGGCGCGCGAAGCCGGCTGGCTGGGAGACGACATCCAGGGCTCCGGCCGCGCCTTCGACATCGAACTGCGGCGCGGTGCGGGCGCCTACATCTGCGGCGAGGAGACCTCGCTGCTTGAAAGCCTGGAAGGCCGCCGGGGCCTGGTGCGCGCCAAGCCGCCGCTGCCCGCCGTGAGCGGCCTGTTTGGCTGCCCCACCGTCATCAACAACGTGATTTCCCTGGCCACGGTGCCCTTCATCCTGGCCCGGGGGGCGCAGGCCTACCGCGACTTCGGCATGGGCCGTTCCCGGGGCACGCTGCCTTTCCAGCTGGCGGGCAATATCCGCCACGGCGGACTGGTCGAAAAGGCCTTCGGACTGACGCTGCGCGAGCTGTTGTTCGACTTCGGCGGCGGCAGCGCCTCGGGACGGCCGCTGCGCGCGATCCAGGTGGGCGGCCCTCTGGGAGCCTACCTGCCCGAATCCCAGTGGGACACGCCGCTGGACTACGAGGCCTTCCTGGCCATTTCCGCCATGCTGGGTCACGGCGGCGTGGTCGCCTTCGACGAGACCGCCGACATGGCGGCCCTGGCTGAATACGCCATGGAATTCTGCGCCATCGAATCCTGCGGCAAATGCACGCCCTGTCGCATCGGCTCGGTGCGCGGCACCGAAGTCATCCGCGCGATCCGGGACGGCCAGGACCGCGAAGCCCGCGCGGAGCTCCTGCGCGACCTGTGCGACACCATGATGGCCGGATCGCTGTGCGCGCTGGGCGGCATGACACCCTATCCCGTGCTGTCCGCCCTGCGCCATTTCCCCGAAGACTTCGGTCTCGCCGCCGAACAGCCCCTGCACACCGCCTAAGGAGCCCGCCATGCTGGAAACCGTCCTCAAGCGCGACCGCGACCTGGGCACGCCCGAGCCCACGTCCACCGAAACCGTCACTCTGACCATCGACGGCCAGACCGTCACCGTGCCGGCGGGCACCTCGATCATGCGCGCCGCCGCCGAGACCGGCATCCAGATCCCCAAGCTCTGCGCCTCGGACAACCTGGAAGCCTTCGGCTCCTGCCGCCTGTGCCTGGTGGAAATCGAGGGCCGCCGGGGCCACCCCGCATCCTGCACCACGCCCGTCGAGAATGGCATGGTGGTCCGCACCGAAACCGGCAAGCTCCACGAGCTGCGACGCAACGTGATGGAACTCTACATCTCGGACCATCCGCTGGACTGCCTGACCTGTCCGGCCAACGGCGACTGCGAGCTGCAGGACATGGCCGGCGTGGTGGGGCTGCGCAACGTGCGCTACGGCTTCGAAGGCGCCAACCACCTCGACGACGCCATCGACGCTTCCAACCCCTATTTCACCTACGATCCGTCCAAGTGCATCGTGTGCAGCCGCTGCGTGCGGGCCTGCGACGACGTCCAGGGCACCTACGCCCTCACTGTCCAGGCGCGCGGTTTCGATTCGCGCATCATCGCGGGCCAGGACGACGGCTTTCTGGCGAGCGACTGCGTGTCCTGCGGCGCCTGCGTCCAGTCCTGCCCGACCTCGGCGCTGATCGAGAACACGGTGATCGACCAGGGCCAGGCCGATCACGCAGTCATCACCACCTGCGCCTACTGCGGTGTCGGTTGCGGTTTCAAGGCCGAGATGAAGGGCGAACAGGTGATCCGCATGACGCCCTGGAAGGACGGCAAGGCCAATCGCGGACACTCCTGCGTCAAGGGCCGCTTCGCCTGGGGGTACGCCACCCATGCCGACCGCCTGACCAAGCCCATGATCCGCGCGAAGATCACCGACCCCTGGCGCGAGGTCTCCTGGGAAGAGGCGCTTGCCCACGCCGCATCCGAGCTGCGCAGGATCCAGGCACGGTATGGCGTGGACTCGATCGGCGGCATCACCTCGTCGCGCTGCACCAACGAGGAAACCTACCTCGTCCAGAAACTGGTGCGCGCGGCCATGGGCAACAACAACGTCGACACCTGCGGCCGGGTCTGCCATTCCCCCACCGGCTACGGGCTGAAGACCACCATCGGCGAATCGGCCGGCACCCAGACTTTCGATTCGGTCATGCACGTGGACGTGGCCGTGGTGCTGGGCGCCAACCCCAGCGCCGCCCATCCGGTCTTCGCCTCGCGCCTGAAGCGCCGGCTGCGCCAGGGCGCGCGCCTGATCGTGATCGACCCGCGCCGCATCGAACTGGTGGACGCGCCTCACGTGAAAGCCGACTACCATCTCCCGGTGCGCCCGGGCACCAACGTCGCCGTGCTCAACGCCATGGCCCACGTCATCGTCACCGAGGGCCTCGTCAACGACGATTTCGTCCGCGCCCGCTGCGAGGATCGGGCCTTCGACGAATGGATGCAGTTCATCAGCCGTCCGGAACACGCGCCCGAGGCCACCGAATCGATCACCGGCGTGCCGGCGGCCGACCTGCGCGGCGCCGCCCGTCTGTACGCCACCGGCGGCAACGCCGCCATCTATTACGGTCTGGGCGTCACCGAGCACAGCCAGGGCTCCACGGCCATCATGTGCATCGCCAACCTGGCCATGGTCACCGGCAACATCGGCCGCGAAGGCGTGGGCATCAACCCCCTGCGCGGCCAGAACAATGTCCAGGGCTCCTGCGACATGGGTTCGTTCCCGCACGAGTTCCCCGGCTACCGCCATGTATCCGACGACAAGGTGCGCGCCGAATTCGAGCGCGCCTGGGGCGTCCCGCTGCAATCCGAGCCGGGCCTGCGGCTGCCCAACATGTTCGACGCTGCCCACGGCGGCTCGTTCAAGGGTCTGTATTGCCAGGGCGAGGACATCGCCCAGTCCGACCCCAACACCCGCCATGTGGTGGCGGCCCTGGAAGCCATGGAATGCGTGATCGTCCAGGACATGTTCCTGAACGAGACCGCCAAATACGCGCATGTCTTCCTGCCGGGTTCTTCGTTCCTCGAAAAGGATGGCACCTTCACCAACGCGGAACGCCGAATCTCGCGGGTGCGCCAGGTCATGGCGCCCAAGGCCGGCCTGGCCGACTGGGAGGTCACCTGCGCCCTGTCCAACGCCATGGGCTACCCCATGCGCTACGCCCATCCCGGCGAGATCCTGGACGAGATCGCCCGGTTGACGCCGACCTTCGCCGGCGTGTCCTTCGGCCGCATCGCCGCCCTGGGCGGCAGCGTCCAGTGGCCCTGCAACGACGCGGCGCCCGAAGGCACACCCATCATGCACGTGGACGAATTCGTGCGCGGCAAGGGCCGCTTCATGATCACGCAATACGTCCCGACCGACGAACGCTCCACGCGCCGCTTCCCGCTGCTGATGACCACGGGCCGGATCCTGTCGCAATACAACGCCGGGGTGCAGACCCGGCGCACCGCCAACAACGCCTGGCACAGCGAGGACATCCTCGAGATCCACCCCCACGACGCGGAAGACCGGGGCATCGTCGAGGGCGACCGCGTCGCCATCGAAAGCCGGGCCGGGGAAACCGTGCTGCGCGCCACCGTCACCGACCGGATCCAGCCCGGCGTGGTGTACACCACCTTCCACTTCCCGGAATGCGGATCGAACGTCCTGACCACCGACAACACCGACTGGGCCACGGACTGCCCCGAATACAAGGTGACGGCCGTCCAGGTGCGCAAGGTCACCGGGCCGTCGGCCTGGCAGCGGGACTGGGAGACCTTCGAGCGTCGCCAGGACGAACTGCTGAACACCCGCCTGCCCCAGGCCGCGCCCACCGGTGCCTGAGGAGACCCGCATGCACCCCGCAGACTTCGATCCCCTGTCCGACTTCCCCGACCCATCCGCCGGCCTCGCGATGGGCGACATCGTGCGCGTCGGCGATCGCCGGGCCACGGCCACGCAGGACGCCATCGCCTGTGAACAGGCGGTCGCACTGGAATACAACGGCATCGCGCACGCGGCCCTGCTGGCCTCGCCGCTGCACATTCCCGAGCTGGCCTTGGGCTTTTCCTACACCGAAGGCATCATCCAGTCCCCGGCCGACGTGCTGGACCTGGAGGTCGAGTCCGTCCCCGATGGCCTGGTGGTCCGCCTGAGGATCGTCAACGCCCGGCTGCACGCGCTCAAGCTGCGCCGGCGCAGCCTGGCGGGCAGCACCAGTTGCGGCCTGTGCGGCGTGCAAAGCCTGGCGCAGATCCGCCGCGACCTGCCGCCCCTGGACACCCCGGAACACCCCTGGTCGGCCCGGGCCATCGAGGCCGCGCTGGAGCAGTTGCGCCAGCGCCAGCCGCTGCACAACCTGACCGGCGCCACCCACGCGGCCGCCTGGGCCGACGCCGAAGGCCGTCTGGCCTGGACTTATGAAGACGTCGGGCGGCACAACGCGCTCGACAAGCTCATCGGCCGCCTGCTGCGCGAACCGGTGGACCGCGGCCGGGGATTCGTCGTGATTTCCAGCCGGGCCAGCTTCGAGATGGTGCAGAAGGCCCATGCCGCCGGCATCCGGGCGCTGATCGCCGTCTCCGCCCCGACTACCCTGGCCGTGCGGCTGGCTCAGGAAGCGCCCATGATGCTGGCCGGCTTCGCGCGCGATGGCCGCTGCGCGATCTACAGCCGGCCCGATTATCTGAACACGGATACGGACGGGAGCCGCACGTGACCAACATCGAACACCTGATCCGCCTGGCCAACCGCATCGGCCTGTTCTTCGAGGCCATGCCCGACCGGGCGGCCAGCATCGACAGCATCGCCGATCACATCCGGCGTTTCTGGGATCCGCGCATGCGGCGAGCGCTGCTGGACTATCTCGGCGCGCACCCGGACGGGCAATGGGGCGACACCGCCCTGTCGCCCATCTGCCTGGAAGCCATCACCCGGCACCGCGAACATCTCTATCCCAGGCAAGGCGCCAGCCCCGCCTGACATTCCGCAGCCCCCTGCTTTTTCCGACCTCGGCAGCACACACAAACACACCGGGCATTCGACCCAGGAGGAGACACCATGAGTACGGAAGCAACCCAGAACGGATTTTTCAGCAAGGAGCGCATCACCGCTCCGCCCGGCTTCAACCGCTGGATGATTCCGCCCGCCGCCCTGGCGGTCCACCTGTGCATCGGCCAGGCCTACGCCTTCTCGGTATTCAACGGCCCGATGACGAAGCTCATCGGCATCCAGCAGCCCGCGCCGGACGACTGGGGCCTGCCCGCCCTGGGCTGGATCTTCAGCCTCGCCATCCTGTTCCTCGGCCTCTCGGCCGCCTTCGCCGGCAAATGGCTCGAAGAGGTCGGACCTCGCAAAGCCATGTTCGTGGCGGCCTGCTGTTTCGGCGGCGGGTTCATCGTGTCCTCGGTCGGGATCTCGACCCACCAGCTGTGGCTGCTGTATCTGGGCTACGGCGTCCTGGGCGGCATCGGCCTGGGCATCGGCTACGTCTCGCCCGTCTCGACCCTGATCAAGTGGTTCCCGGACAAGCGCGGCATGGCCACCGGCATGGCCATCATGGGTTTCGGCGGCGGCGCCTTCATCGCCTCGCCGATGTCGGTGGCGCTGATGGAGCACTTCCGCACACCGGACTCCATGGGCGTGGCCCCGACCTTCATGGTGATGGGCGTGCTGTACTTCATCTCCATGCTGATCGGCGCCTGCGCCATCCGCATCCCGGCGCCCGACTGGAAACCCGAGGGCTGGACACCGCCGGCCACGCAGAAGGCCATGATCTCGCGCAACCACGTTCACATCGACCAGGCCCTGAAAACACCGCAGTTCTGGCTGCTGTGGTGGGCGCTGACCCTGAACGTGACGGCCGGCATCGGCGTGCTGGGCCAGGCCTCGGTGATGATCCAGGAAAGCTTCCGCGGCGCCATCACGCCGGCCGCGGCGGCCGGTTTCGTCGGCCTGCTGTCGCTGGCCAACATGCTGGGGCGCTTTTTCTGGTCCAGCACGTCGGACTACCTGGGACGCAAGACCACCTATGGCATCTTCTTCGTGCTGGGCGCAGTGCTTTATTTCCTGGTGCCCGGCATGGGAGCCTCGGGCAACGTCGCCCTGTTCGTGCTGTTCTACGCCATCATCATCTCGATGTACGGCGGCGGTTTCTCCACCGTCCCGGCCTACCTGGCCGACCTGTTCGGCACCCGCTACGTCGGCGGCATCCACGGCCGCCTGCTGACCGCCTGGGCGGCCGCCGGAGTGCTGGGCCCCGTGCTGGTGAACTACATCCGCCAGTACCAGGTCGACCACGGCGTCCCGCCGGGCCAGTCCTACACCGTCACGATGTACCTGATGGCCGGCCTGCTGGTCGTCGGATTCATCTGCAACCTGCTGGTCCGCCCGGTCGCCTCGCACCACCACATGACCGCCGAGAGCGACAACGCGCCCCTGGGCGCCAGCCTGGCCCATCAGAAATAGGAGACTTCCATGTCCACCACGACCCGCTCCCCCTCGCCCGCCCTGATCGTCCTGTTCTGGCTCTACGTCGGCGTCCCGCTGGCGCTGGGCATCTGGGAAACCCTGCTCAAGGCCAGCGCCCTGTTCCACTGACCGGAAAACGCGGAAGGTCCGCCGCCTCCGGCGGCTTCCCGCGTCCCCGCTACAGCCACTTGATCCGGCGGAATTTCCAGTACAGCAGCCCGCAGACCGCGCCCGTCCCGGCCAGCATCGCCGGATAGCCGTAGGTCCACCCCAGTTCCGGCATGTCCTGGAAGTTCATGCCGTAGATGCCCGCCACCGCCGTGGGCACCGCCAGGATGGCGGCCCAGGCGGCGAGCTTTCGGGTGATGTCGGTCTGTTGCATCTGACTGATCATCATGCTGGCCTCGAAGGCGAAGGCCAGCGCCTCGCGCAGTCCGGCGATCGATTCGACGATGCGCTGGATCCGGTCCGCGACCTCGTTGAAATACCCCCGGCTGTCGGCGCCGATGTTGCGCATGTCCACGCGCGCCAGACGGCGGCAGATTTCCACCAGGGGCGCGATCGCCGTCTGCATGCGCAGCAGATCACGCCGCAGGCGGTACAGGCGGCGGATGTCCATCTCGCGGAACCCGCGCAGGAGGAACTGGTGCTCGACGCCCTCGACCTTCGCTTCCATGTGGTCGAGCGCCTCGACGGCGCGGTCCGCCAGGAGATCCAGCAGCGTGGAGGCGACATAATCGCTGCCCCGGTTCAGGAACTCCGGCGACTCGGCCAACTGATCGCGCAATGCCCGGTACGATCCTTCCGCATGGCGCCGGATCGTCAGCAGATAGCCCGGCCCGATCAGCAATTGGGTGTCCCCGAAGCCCGGCCGGTCCTGGACGATCTCGACCGTCACCACGACCATGAGCGTCAACTGGTCGTATTCAATGATTTTGGGGCGCCGGTGCGGAGCGATGATCTCCTCGATGGCGCGCCGGGGCAGGCCAAGCCGCCGGCCGACGTCGTTCACCAGAGCCTCGTCCGGATCCTTGAGACCGACCCAGAGCAGGCCGGATGCCGTCGCGGCCGGGCCCAGGTCCGCAAGACCGACGTCACGTCCCGGCTGCCCGGCCGTGTAGAGGACGGAGGCCACGGCGGACCGCCGGAAAGCCTCATCCAGGGACATGTCATCTTGGGACGTCATGATCTTTTCCCGTGCTCAATCCCGCCAGGCGCGCAGGAACGCCAGCAGCACCTGCGCGGCATTATCCGCCGCGATGTGCAGGAAGGCGTCCATCTCGTTTTCGCCCGGCCCGCCGCCCGCCAGGTCGCTGAGCGAGCGGAAGGCGATGAAGGGCACGCCCGCGCGCCAGGCCACCTGGGCGCAGGCCGCGCTTTCCATGTCCAGCACGCTCGCCTGGAACGTGCGGAAAGCGTAGCGGCGGAAATCCGCATTGTCCACGAAGGCCTGGCCGGACACGCCATTGCCGCCGACCACCAGCCGGGGGCGCTCGTCCAGGCAGCGGTTCTGTCGATCGCAGCCGCGCAGGGGCACGGACTGGATGCCGCGCGCCACGGCCAGCATGCGCGGATCGGCCTCGAACCAGAATTTTTCCTGGATACCCGTCCCCTCGGCGGACCGCGCGCGCACCGCGCGCGGCTGCATCATGCCATAGGGCGCGAACTCGAATGCGCCCTTGGACGCCGGCGCGCGGTACCGTCCCGGCGCGGTTTCACGCATCATCACCACTTCGAGGTACTGCCCCCAGCGCTCCGGAACGCTGACGTCGCCAATGCGCAGTCCAGGGTTCACGCCGCCCGCAATTCCGCTGAAAACGAGGTGCGTGACATGGAACCGGTCGAACAGGAGCTGGGTATTCATGGCGGCGTTGACCATGCTGATGCCGCTGAGCGCCAGCACGACGGGCCGGCCTTCCAGAGACCCGGTGGTGAACTCGACACCCTGGACGCTGTAGGCGCGCGGATCCCGCAAGCGGGCGCGCAACAGATCAAGTTCCGGCGCGAAGGCGGACAGGATGGCCATGCGCGGAGTCTCATCCACGCGGCCCGCCGGCTGTGCCGCCACCGCGTCGGCGGGCGCCTGGCCGGACGCGGCCCGGGCCGGCGCCGGCAGGCCCGCCCACCCGCCGGCCCAGAGAAGCGCGGCGGAGGCCAGGATGGCGGCGATACGCCGCGTCGAATGACACTTCATGGATTCGGCTCCTGGGAGTAAACGGAGGGCTCGGTCCCGGGCTCGACGCCATCCAGCCGCCGGACTTCGAAATCAGCATGCAGGGGCTCAAGCGGCGGCAGCGGCCGGCCCGCCTTGGCCGACAGCTCGGCGAAACGGCCGACCTTGCCATACAGGCCCCGTTGTCCCGACACGGCCGTGACCACGCTGTTGTAATGTGTGGCCGCCGCCCCCAGGACATGTCCCAGCTTCCGCAGGCGGTCGGCCACCACCTCGACCTGCCGATACAGGCCGCCCGCCTGGTCGCTCAGCGCCCGGGCCTGTTCGTTGCCCCGCGCCAGCATCCACAGTGTCGCCACCGTGCGCAGGACCGGCATCAGCGTGGTGTGGGACACCAGGACGACGTTGTGACGGTAGCCATGGTCGAACAGTTCCCGGTCGTGCCGCATGGCCTCGATGTAGGCCGGCTCGATCGGCATGTACATCAGCACGAAACCGGGACTTTTCATGCCGATCAGTCCGCTGTAGTCCTTGCGTGCCAGGTCGTCGATGTGATGGCGCACGGCGCGCGCGTGCGCGGCCAGCGCGGCCTCGCGATCCTCGGGCGAGGCCGCCGCCACGGCCCGGTCATAGTCCACCAGCGAGACCTTGCTGTCGAGGATCAGGTGCTTGCCGTCCGGCAGCCGGACGACGAAATCCGGCTGCCGCCGGTTACCGGCCTCGTCCCGGAAGGGCGCCTGGGCCTGGTAATGATCACCCGCGATCAGCCCCGCCAGCTGCAGGCTGCGTTCGAGGAGCACTTCGCCCCAGTTGCCCGTGGCTTTCTTGTCGCCCTTCAGGGCCGTGGCCAGAGACTGGGCCTCGTCGCTCATTTTCAGGCCGACGTCCAGAACGCGGCGGATCTCGGCGTCCAGCCGGGCCTGGCCACGCACCGAGGCGTCGTGGATTTCATTGACGCGCCGCTGGAAACCTTCGATCTGTTCGCGGAAAGGCCGCAACAGGCCATCGAGCGTGTCCTGGCTGGCGCGGGAAAATCCCTGACTCTTCTCTTCCAGCACCTGGCTGGCCAGATGCTGGAATTCGGTCCGCATGGACGCCCTCGATTGCTCGTAGGCCTGGCGCAGATCATCGAGTGCGGCGAGCTTTTCCTGGTGGGCTGCCTGCAGCCGGGCCAGTTCCAGCCGGCTTTCCTGCGCCCGGGCACGCCAGTCTTCCAGCGCTTGCGCACCGGCGGCGGCATCCCGGTCGAGCTGCGCGATCCGGTCCTGCAGCTGATCGGCGCGTTCCGTCTGGCGGGCCGTCTCGGCCGCCTGGGCCAGCAGACGCCGCCGCGCCGGCCAGGCGCCTGCCACGGCCCCGACCAGCAGGGCCAGCGCCAGCGCCGCCAGGATTTCCGGAGAAAACGGGATCACGATGCCGTCCTATGCCGCATGAAGAATATCCGACATCATCGCACAGGCGCGTGCACGCCCACGGGCTTCAGGCCGAGCGCAGCACCTCGGCCTTGCGGGACACGTCCTGGCGCAGACCGCTGGGATCGGTGTCCACATAATGGGGAATGCTGCTCTGTACATGCAGATGCAGCCCCTGGATCAGGCGCAGGGCGCCCTCAGGCAATTCGTGCGTCGCCTGAGAAACGGCGCCGATCATGTAAGCGATGTCGGTCTGGAGGGGGCGCAGGACGACGCCGTCGAGCTGAGCGCCCCGGATCGAGAACGGATCGATGAGCGCCACGCCCAGCCCGAGCCGCACCAGGGACAGGGCCGTCTGCTGGCTGCCGACCTCGATATGGCGCCGGTTTTCGTCCGCCGTGGCCTGCGCCAGGCTGCTGGTCAGGTGATGGCGCATGCGGTAGCGGTTGAGCAACGTGATGACATCGGTGTTGCGGATGTCCTCGAACTGGATCACGTCCCGGGACACCAATGGGTGCGAGGCGGGCAGCGCCAGCAGGCAGGGCGCCTGGCCGCACCAGTGCACACGCACGGCTTCGGCGTCGATCGGCAGACTGAGGAGCGCGAAATCGGCACGGCCCTCGGAGAGGGCCCTGGCCGGCGCCTCGAGGACGACTTCCTCGATCAGGAGCTTCTGGCGGAACACGGGGCTGAAGCGGTCCATCCGGGCCAGAGCCTCGGGCAGCAGGCCGCGGGCAAGATCGACTGACGCCAGGATCCGCAAGGGACGGACCTGGCCGCTGCGCATGCCTTGCACCCGCGATTCCAGCTGATGCAGATCGGCCAGGATGCCGCGCACTTCCTGATAGAACTCGTCACCCTGTTCGGTCAGCGTGATGGCGGGCCGGGTGCGGGCGAACAGCATGAAGCCCAGCTCGGACTCCAGATCGCTGATCTGGCGGCTGACGACGGGCTGCGAGCGGCCCAGCATTCGGCCGGCGGCCGTGACGCTACCGCTGGTCACGATGGCGTTCAGGGCCTCGAGTTGGCGTATTTCCATGGGCATCCGATGCGGGCGATTCCACCGCACCAAAGATTCGCCCGGATCAGCCGGTCACGGCTCAGGCGAAATATCTAGCAAAAGAATGTTATATGAATATTACCTCCCGGGCCGAACGCCAAAGCAATGAGCAAGCGTCGGAAAGGTCTCCTCCCGCACGGATTGGGCATAGTCCCGGGCCGCCTGCCGGATCACCTGCCCGGCGTCGGCGAAACGCTGGGCGAATTTCGGAATCCGGTCGCCGCTCAGACCCAGGATATCCTCGGTCACCAGGATCTGACCGTCGCACGCGGGCGAGGCTCCGATGCCGATGGTGGGGATCGGCAGCGCCGCCGTGATTGCCCGCCCCAGGGGTTCGCTGATGCCCTCCAGCACCACACCGAACGCTCCGGCCTGTGCATGCGCCCGGGCGTCTTCCATGATGCGGCGGGCGGCGGCATCGGTCATGCCCTGAGCCTTGAAACCGCCCATGGTGTTGACGTACTGGGGCATGAGCCCGACATGGGCCAGCACCGGGATGCCGCGCTCCACCAGGAACCGGGTCGTCTCGGCCATGGGCAGGCCACCCTCGAGCTTGACGCCGGAGACGCCGCTGGCCGCCAGCAGGGACGCGGCATTGGCGAACGCCTGGGCCGGGGACTGCTGGTAGCTGCCGAACGGCATGTCCACGATCACGCAGGCGTGTTCCGTGGCCCGGACTACGGCGGCGGCGTGCGCGGCCATCGTCTCGACCGTGATCGACAGCGTATCGGGCAGCGCGTAGCCGACCATGGCCGTGGAATCGCCCACCAGCAGCATGTCCACGGCTTCGTCCAGCAGACGGGCGATCGGCGCGATGTAGGCGGTCAGCGCCGCGATCTTGCGCTCGCCCTTGAAAGAGGCGAGCTGGGGCACCGTGACGCGTTGCGCCTGACTATGTACACTCATTCGACTGACTCCAAAGATTTGTTCATTGCCCGTCGGCTGGCCGACCACCGGCCAGCCTGGCGCCGCATTCACCGGAGACCCGCATGTCCACCAATCAACCGTACATCACGCTTCATGATGGCCGCCGCGCGCCCCAACTGGGCCTGGGGACCTGGAAACTGACCGGCGACGCGGTCGTCCCTTCGATCCAGGCCGCCGTCGAGGCCGGCTACCGTTCCATCGACACGGCCGCCATCTACGGCAACGAAGCCGAGGTCGGCCGGGGCATCGCCCGGTGCGGCATCCCGCGCGAGAACCTGTTCGTGGCCACCAAGGTCTGGAACGACCGGCATGGCCACGATAGTACCAAGACCGCGTTCCAGGAAAGCCTGGACCGTCTGGGGCTCGACTATGTAGACCTGTACCTGATCCACTGGCCGGTGCCCAGGGAAAAGCGTTATCTGGAAACCTGGGAGGCCCTGATCCAGTTGCGCGACGAGGGGCGCGCCCGCTCGATCGGCGTCTGCAACTTCCAGCCGGGCCACCTGCAAAGGCTGCTGGACAGCACCGGCGTGCTGCCGGTGGTCAACCAGATCGAACTGCATCCCCATTTCCAGCAGGCCGAATTGCGTGCCTACCACGAGGATCACGACATCCGCACCGAGGCCTGGAGCCCGCTCGGCCAGGGCCAGGCGCTGCGGGATCCCACGATCCTGGAACTGGCCCATCAACTGCGGGCCAGCCCCGCCCAAGTGATCCTGCGCTGGCACATCCAGATGGGACACATGGTGATTCCAAAGTCCTCGCACCCGGAACGGCTCCAGGAAAACTTCAATTTATGGAACCTGCATCTGGATGAGGCCGCCATGGCGCGGATCGCCGCCCTGGACCGCGCCGACGGCCGCCTCGGCCCCGATCCCGAGACGTTCCACCTGCTGAAGTAGACCCCGGCGCGACGAGGAGCCAGGAGGCTCCCTAGGCGCCGTCGCGCCCGGCCCGCCACCCCAGACGGATCGCCAGGGCCGGGGCGAAGGCAAACACGCCGTACACCGCCCAGGCGGCCTGCCGCGCACCCTGCCAGCCGCCGGGATCCGTGAAACCCGCGGCGTTGGCGACCACGCCCGCCAGGCCGGCGCCCAGGGCGATCGCGTACAGTTGGAGGGTCGTGATCGCCGCCGAGGCGATGTTCTGCTGATCCGGCGGCGCGGCACGGAATACGCCGGTCAACAGGTGCGGCCAGCACAGGCCGACGCCGATCCCCACCCCCAGCAGCAGTGCGGCCAGCCACGCCGCCGACGAGCCGGGATCGGGCATGAAGACATACAGCCCCGCCAGGGACGCGGCCGACAGGACAGGCCCCAGCGCCAGCAGACGTCCGACGCTGGCGGATCCGCGCCCGGAACTGGCCAGGGTGCCCAGCGACCATCCCGCCGACATCAGCGCCGACAGATAGCCCGCATGCAGCGGCGACTGCCCATGCAGGACCTGCAGAAAATAGGGGACGAAGACTTCCGTCGTCACGCCGATGCTCAACAGGCCGATCATGGCGTAGCGGCGGCCCAGCGGATGCCCCAGCGACCAGGCGCCCGCGGGCAGGAAGCGCTGGCGGGCCCGGCCGTCCATGCGTGCCAGCCAGAGGATCAGCAGCAGGCCGCCCGTCACGCCGGCGAGCTGGACGGTCCAGGACGCGTACAGGCTGGCCGCCGACACCACCAGCACGGACGCGACCAGCAGCCCCATGCGAAACAGCGGCGCTTCCAGCCGGCCACGCCGGTCCCGGCCCGTCGGACCAAGTTGCGTGACCAGCAGCGCGCCCAGCAGGACGCACACCGGCAACACGGCCCAGAACGCCCAGCGCCAGTGGCCGGACTCGGCGAACAGACCGCCGATGGCGGGCCCCGACAGCGTGGCCACGCCCCACATGCCGGAAATCAGCGCCATGGCCCGCGCCCAGAGGGTCTGATCGAACACCAGAGGCACGGTGGCGTAACTCAGGCTGAGCAACATGCCGCCACCCAGGCCCTGCCCCACCCTGCCGAACAGCAGCCAGGGCATGCTGGGCGCCAGTCCGCAGACCACGGTCCCACCCATGAACACCAACAAGGCCAGCAGGAACGTACGCCGCAGGCCGTGCCAGCGGATGCCCAGGGGCGCGCACGAGGATCCCATGATCGAGGCCGCCACGAACAGCGTGGTGTTCCAGGCATACCAGGGCAACCCACCGATGTCCCGGACGACCGAGGGCAGGATGGTGGTGGCGATGAACATGTTGATCGCATGCACGGCCACGCCGCCCGCCAGGGCGAGGGACCGCAGGCCGTTGCGGCCCCTCAGCAGGGCGCCCCATGAAGCGGATGAGGATGACGTCATCCGCCCATGATAACCGCCCGCTTCATTCCAGCAGTTGCCGCAAAGCGTACTGCAGGATGCCGCCATGGCGGTAATAGGCGGCTTCGGTCGGGGTGTCGATGCGCACCAGGGCGTCGAATTCGACGTCGCCCGCCCGGACGCGCACGGTCTTGGGCGTGACGCCGTCGTTGAAGGCCTCGACTCCGGTGATCTCGAAGGTTTCCTCGCCCTGGATCCCCAGGGAGGCCGCGTTGCTGCCCGCCGGGAACTGCAGCGGCAACACACCCATGCCGATCAGGTTGGACCGGTGGATGCGTTCATACGATTCGGCGATCACCGCGCGCACGCCCAGCAACACGGTGCCTTTGGCCGCCCAGTCGCGCGAGGAACCGGAACCGTATTCCTTGCCGGCCAGGATCACCAGCGGCGTCCCCGCCTTCAGGTAGTTCCGGGAGGCCTCGAAGATCGTCGCGACCGGCGCGCCGTCACGGGTGAAATCGCGCGTCCAGCCACCTTCGGTGCCCGGGGCGATCTGGTTGCGCAGACGCACGTTGGCGAAGGTGCCGCGGATCATGACCTCGTGGTTGCCGCGCCGCGACCCCAGTGAATTGAAGTCCTGGGGATCGACACCCTGCGCGCGCAGGTACTGCCCGGCGGGCGTGTCCTTGCCGATGGAGCCGGCCGGACTGATATGGTCGGTGGTGACCGAATCCCCCAGCAGCGCCAGCACCCGCGCGCCGTGGATGTCGCCCACCGGGCGGGGCTGCCGGGGCATGCCCTGGAAATAGGGGGGATTGCGCACGTAGGTGGAGTCGTCTTGCCAGTCGAACAGGCTGCCTTCCGGGGTGTCCAGGCCGCGCCAGATGTCGCCGCCGTCGAACACGCCGGCGTAGCCGCGCTTGTACATGTCGGACGAAATGCAGGACCGGATCACGTCCTGGACCTCTTCGGAACTCGGCCAGATGTCGCGCAGGCGCACGTCCCGGCCCTCGGCGTCCCGGCCCAGCGGGTCGTTGAGCAGATCGATGTCCATGGTGCCGGCCAGCGCATAGGCCACCACCAGCGGCGGAGACATCAGGTAATTGAGCTTGACCTCGGCGTGAATGCGGCCTTCGAAGTTGCGGTTGCCCGACAGCACCGAGACGACCGCCAGGTCGTTGGCGCGCACGGCCTCGGAGACCTCGGGGATGAGGGGGCCCGAATTGCCGATGCAGGTGGTGCA